>JBBSAV010000053.1:0-19716 GCA_038251965.1 Candidatus Limnocylindrales bacterium | reverse complement strand
TGGCACGAGATGAACGTCGACGACGAGCTGACCCTCCAGACAGGTGACCCCTGGGCGCAGGATCAGGAGCGGGATCTGCGGCGCACGCTGTACCAGTGGCGCCACCTGCCGGGTGACATGATCATCAGTGACTTCATCGCCTGTCCACTGGCCATCCACAGCACCGACTTCGGCATCGTCGAGGACGTGGAGCTGGCCAGGACCGACGATGCCAACGACATCGTCTCACGCGAGTTCCATATCCAGATCCGGGACTTCGACGACCTCGAGAAGATCAGGATGCCGGTCGTCACGCACAACGAAGCGGCGACCGAGTCTCGCTACCAGGCCATGTGCGAGGTCTACGACGGCATCATGCCCGTCAGGAAGCAGGGCCAGACGCATATCTGGTACACGCCCTGGGACTATCTCGTCCGCTGGTGGGGTGTGCAGGAAGCCATGTTGGACCTGGTCATGCGGCCGGACCTGGTCCACGCCGGCGTGGACCGCATGGTGGACGCATGGATGGTGGAGCTGGACCAGTTCGAAGCGATGAACCTGCTCTCGCTGGACAACGACAACACGCGCATCGGATCGGGCGGCTATGGCTACACCGAGTCCCTGCCCGGGGAGCCGTTCGACCCCGACTGGGTCCGGCCCGCCGACATGTGGGGCTGCTCGAACGCCCAGATCTTCAGCGATGTGTCACCGGCGATGCGATGGGAGTTCGCGGTCGAACACGACCTGCGTTGGCTGACGCGCTTCGGGATGACCTACTACGGCTGCTGCGAGCCGCTGCACAACAGCATCGACGTCATCAAACGCATCCCCAACCTACGCAAGATCTCGACCACCCCCTGGGCCGATACCGCCCGCATGGTCGAACAGATCGGCAGCGACTACGTCTTGAGCCGCAAGCCCAACCCCAACGTCTTCGCTCGCGATCGCTTCAACGCTGGGCTTGCCCGGCAGCAGCTGGTCGAGTTCCTTGAGGCGTCTCGAGGTTGCCACCGCGAGCTGATCATGAAGGACATCTCGACGGTCCGCTATGAGCCGCAGCGGCTGTGGCAGTGGGCGGAGATCGCCATGGAAGTGGCAGAGGACTACGCCGACTGAGCGACGCGCCAGCCGATCAGCTCAGCCTGCCGGCGCGGAAGGCTTCGATGAAGGCCATGCCGTAGGCGTCCTCGCCCGTCAGCATCGCGGCTGCCAACTGGTAGGCCTCCGAGTCGCGGTCGGGGTTGAGCGCTGCCTGCACGTCGGCAACCGGATCGATGATGCCGCTGTCCTGCCCGGCCTGGACGGAGAGGTCGAGGAAGGTGTCGGTGATGATGCGACGAGCCGGCATGCCGAAGCTGATGTTGCTCACGCCACCGGTGATGTGGATCGCGTCGCCGAAGCGTTCGCGGATGGTGCGTACCGCGTCGAGATAGGCACCGCCAGCCATGGGGTCGACGCCGATGGGGATGACCAGCGGGTCCACGTAGAGCGTGTCGGCCGCGAGCCCAAGGTCGAAGGCCGTGCGTACGATCTGCTCGGCGCGGTCGATGCGATCCTGCGTCCCCGACGGCATCGATGCTCCTGTGCATGACAAGACCACGGGTGTGCCTCGCTCCTTGCACAACTCGAGTACTCCCGGACGTTCCGTGGAGGCCGAGTTCACCATCGGCGTGGCACCACCCGCCCAGGCCGGATCGATGGCATCAAGCCCGGCTTCGAGCACGGCCCCGTCAGAGGAATCGATCGACAGCGGCACGCTCGAGGCAGGGCCCACCGCCGCCACCAGCCACTGCATGGCCTCGACGCGGCCGTTCACCTCCGGGCTGATCTCGTCGACATTGAGGTCGAGGTAGTGCGCTCCACCGGCGATCTGCCGCTCGGCCATCCAGGCCACGTAGCGAGCGGCCGTCTCGGCATCGGCACCACCGGCCAGCCCCACGCGTACGGCTGCCATGACGTGCTTGATGCGCCCGCTGCCAGTGAACTCCTGGGACTGCAGGATGGAGTCGGGCAGCGGCACCCAGGCCTCGCCGTCGTCGCCATCGGGGAAGCGCACGCCGGGTCGTCCATCGGGCGCGACGCCACCACGGGCGCCGTCACGCTTGACGACGCGGGTGCAGTGGATGTTCTCGCCGATGATGATGAAGGGGGTGGCGCCCTCGGCGTCGGTCACGTGTCTTCTCCTTCAGTCTTGTAGCCGTAGTGGTCGCGGCCCAGGAAGTTGTTAGCCCAAGCGCTGGTGCCGCGAAGCGCGTTGTCCTGGAGGACCGGTGCGCGCTCGAGCATGCTCATGGCCTCACCGTAGGGCCGTAGTCGATCGTAGGCCTGGGTCCAGACACAAGGCTTGCCAGGCACCTCGCACTCGCCGTTGAGCGAGCCACCACAGGGGCCGTTGCGCTGGTTCTTGGCGCAGGCACCTTCGGGGCACTGGTAGGCGATGTCCGGCAGCGAGCAGTCACCGCAGTCGCGGCAGTCGAACATGGGCACCTTCACCGCCTGTTCGAAGACGTGCGCCGGCCACATCAGGCGAGCCGACTCGAGCCTGCTGTAGACCGACCTGGCCACCCCGAAACCCGGTGACCGGGGCGCGAACGCGAGGTCATGGACGAGGCGGTTGAAGCGGTAGTAGAGCGGCACACGCTTCGTCCTGGTGGCGGCGGCCACCTGCTCGGAGGCCAGCTCCGGCCGGTCGCCCCTTCGAAAGAGGCGGTAGGCATCGGGCTCGGGGTAGTGGATGTCGGCGAGCACCGCATGCCAGTCAGTGGCGAACTCATCGGCCATCCGCAGGACCTGGTCGATCTCGGCACTGTTCCGCTGTCCGGCGATGTAGGCACCGGCATAGCCGAGGCCGCGCACGACCGCGATCTGCTTGGCGGCGAACTCGAGGAACGCCGCACGGCCCTTGTCATCGGACGCAGCCTGACGCTCCACCCAGGCCATCAGCCGTTCGCTGAGTCGGATCCCCGGCACCCCATCGCGATGGAAGACCCCGGCGACGCCCTTGCTCAGGATGTACACGGAGGCCATCAAGGGGATGGGCAGGGCCTGGGCGCGGTTCCATTGCATCAGCTCGGACAGCGAACGCGCATCGTAGCCGACCTGCGTGATGGCGAGGTCGGCCCCGACCCGGACCTTCATCGCCAGCTTGAGGTATTGCGGGACGAGGTCGCCCTCGAGAGCCTTGAAGGGGTTGATGGCACAACCGATGGTGAACCTCGGGCCGTGACCCGACATGTCGCGCAGCAGCGTGATGAGCCCGACCGAATCGATATCGAAGACCGGTCGGGAGCGACCGTGGAAGCCCTCCTTGGGGTAGTCTCCCGAGAGCGCCAGCACGCTGGTCAAGCCGTCGCTGGCGAGCCCGAACGCCGCCGACTGGAGCGCTGCCCGGTTGCGATCCCGGCATGCCAGATGGACCACCACCTGGCCGCCCATCTGCTGGATGGCCTGGCCCAGGGTCAGCGGACCAAGCCGCACGAAGCCGCCGGCGTTGTCGGTGATGGTGAGCGCCGTGATCCGAGGGTCGCCCGAGAGCTCCTCGGCCATGTGGCGGTGGCGATCGCCGGCCTCGTGCTGCAGTGGCCCTGCCCAAGGCACCAATTCCACGAGCGTGGTCCGACCGTCGTGGCGAAGAAGGGACTCGGAGAATGCACTCATATCGGGGATCGCTTCACGACCTGAGGCTGTCGCGAACTGCGTCCGCGATGCGCTCGGCCGTCGGGATGGCTGCGTCCTCCAGCGGCGGCGAGAACGGGATGAGCACGTCGTCGGGAAGCGACACCGCGCGCGGTCGCGACGCCAGATAGACACCCTGCATCACCAGCCGGCTGATGAGCGTCGCGCCCCATCCGGCGTCGTGCCACTGCTCCTCGGCGACTACCAGGCGACCAGTTCGGCCCACTGACGCCGCCACCGTCCCGACGTCCAGCGGCCGGATCCAGCGCAGGTCCACGACCTCGGCACTGATGCCCTCGGTCTCGAGCATCCGAGCGGCCTGCAGCGCGCGATCGACCATCAGCATGGTGGCCACGATAGTGACGTCGTCACCCTGGCGCTCGATGGCCGCTCGGCCGATCTCGGCGACGGCGCCGCGTCGAACGGGACCCTTTCGGGTATATAGCAACTTGTGCTCGTGCACGATGACGGGATCATCGGAGCGCACGGCCGCTTTCAGCAGCTCGTAGGCTGCGCCCGGCGTCGCGGCGGCTGCCACGCGCAGTCCGGGCTGGGCCATGAACCACGATTCACCGGTGGCGCTGTGCTGCGTGCCGAAGCGGCCCCCGCCTCCCGAGATGACGCGCAGGGTGACCGGCACCGAAAGCGCCCCGCCGCTCATGAAGCGGTACTTGGGCAGCTGGTTGACGATGGCGTCGCCCGCGCTGGGCATGAAGTCGGCGAACATGAACTCGACGATAGGGCGCATGCCCACGACGGACATCCCCAACGCCACGCCGGTGAAGCCGTTCTCGCAGATGGGCGTGTTGATGACGCGGTCGCCATGTTTCTCCGCCAGGCCGGTGTTGGTCTTGAAGACGCCGCCGGCGTTGGCCACGTCCTCGCCCAAAAAGACGACGGCCGGATCATCGGCGAGTGACTCGTCGAGTGCCAGGTTGACGGCATCTCGATAGGTCATCTCGGTCGGCTCGGCCACGGTCTCAGCCTGCTGTTCAGTCAGCGTAGACATAGCTGCCGGCCTCCTCCAGCGTCAGATAGGGTGCCGCCTCTGCCTGTTCGATGGCAGCGTCGACCTGGGCCTGGACCGCCTCTCGCATGGCGGTCTGCTCATCGTCGGTCATCGCCCCGTCCTCGATGAGACGTCGACCCAGGAGCAGGATCGGATCGCGCTCCTGCCAGGCGTCCAGCTCCCCGTCGGGGCGGTACTTGGCGGGATCGGATCTCGAATGGCCTCGATAGCGGTAGGTCTTCATCTCGAGGAGGCTGGGTCCGTCTCCTGATCGAGCACGCGCCAGCGCCTCCGATGTGGCCGCATGCACGGCGTCGACATCCTGGCCATCGACGATGACACCGGGCATGCCGTACGGCTCGGCACGCCTGGCCAGGTCGTCGATGGGGGTCGTCATGCGCAGCGGCGAGTACTCGCCGTAGAGGTTGTTGACGACGATGAAGACGACCGGGGCCTTCCACACCGCGGCCATGTTCATGGCTTCGTGGAAGGTGCCGATGTTGGTGGCGCCATCGCCCACGAAGGTGAGGGCGGCATTGGGATCACCGCGCAGCTTGAACGCCATGGCGGCTCCTACCGCGATGGGCAGCCCTGCCCCGACGATGGCGTTGGCGCCGATGTTGCCCTTGCTGGTATCGATCAGGTGCATCGAGCCCCCCAGGCCCTTGGAGCCACCCGTGGAGCGACCCATCAACTCGGCCATGGCGACCGCGGGGTCCATCCCCAGGGCGAGCGCTTCGCCGTGACCGCGATACGTGTTGGTCTGCACATCAAGCGGGTCCATGGCCGCGATGGCGCCGACCGAGACAGCTTCCTGCCCCTGGCAAAGATGGGTGGTGCCCTCGATGCGACCGTTCATGAAGAGCCGCTGCACCGTATCCTCGAAGGCACGGATGAGCAGCATCTGCCGGTACCAGTCGAGGCGCTGGCTATGGGGGTCAGACATCAAGCCCTCCGTACTTCCTGGCTGCCGTTGCAGGCGGCACGCGGACTCGGCGGCACGCCCCTGATCTCCCGATGGTACCGCGTTGGTCAACCGGTTGACTCGTGCTCGCCGCGAATGGGCAGACATGGCGATGGAAGCCGCGGATGGCTTCCCCTCGTGACGATAGCCGGGGCGTCATCCGTCCAGCTCCGCACGCACGAGTCGTGCCGCCGCCACCAAGGCGCGCATCTTGTCAACCGCCAAGGACCGTGCGGTTTGGCTGTAGCCGCAGTCGGCAGAGAGCCAGAGCTTGTGCGGGACCACCGAGTGCAGCAACGTGCGGATGCGCTCGGCCACGATGTCCGCGGATTCCGCGTCACGGCCCTTGACGTCGATGACGCCGGCCACAAGGATCTTGTCGCCGCCATGCTCAGCCCATAGACCGGTCTGCCACATCGAACGGTTGGCGAACTCCAGGCTCAGCGCGTCGTACCTCAGGTCACCGAAGTACGGTGCGAATGCCTCGTACGAACGGAATGCCGTCGCCGGCCGACCGCGGAAGTTGCCGAAGCAGAGGTGCAGTGAGGTCATCGCCTCCACGCCTTCGATACAGGCGTTGGCGATCTCCACCATCTCGGGCAACCCGCCGGGCATGATCCAGAAGGCCGGCTCGTCGATCTGCAGCAGGTGCGCGCCGGCATCGACAGCCGCCTTGAGCTCGCGGTTGATGTCCGGTACCAGCGCCCATGCCAACTTGCCCTTGTCGGCATACAAGTGGCCGGGGTCGATGCGGAAGGCCTGCGTGACCGGTCCCTGTAGCGGCGTCACGAAAGACTGCTCGGTGAGCGCCAGCATCGCCGTCGTCTCCTCGGCGAGCCCATAGCCATCCGCTGCCGAGACCGGAGCCACGGCACGGAACGCGTCGAGCTGATCGGGACCTGGATAGCCCAGTCGCCGCTCGTACTCGATGGGCTCCAGGCCCTCGATGTGTGCGTGAAAATTGCGAGTGAAGTCGGCACGCAGCATCTCACCATCGGAGACGATGTCGTAGCCCGCTTCCCGTTGGTCGAGCAGCGCGATGCGAGCGGCATCATGGAGCGACTCGGCGATATCCGAGGGTCCCAGCTTGCCCTCCCCGACGGCATCGCGGATGAGCCAGACCCATGGTGGGGCGGCGGCGCTGCCGAGCGCCTGGACGGGTAGCAGAGGCAGCTGGTCGAGTCGGGACATGCGGCCCTCCAAGGGGTACGTTCGTGGCACGAGGCGCTCTACGCGGGCGCGTCGGCCGGTGGTGTGAAGCCTTGCCGCTCGTAGTGGACGCGCCGGGGCTTGCTGACGTCCTTGTAGATGAACCAGCGACAGGGGCGGTCGGGCAGGTCGCAGTCCTCGATCGGCCGCAGCGGCGGCTGGCCTTGCGACATCTGGATGTACTCGAGCGCGATCATCGAGTGGATGCTGTACCAGCTCATGCCGGTCCGCCCCTGCGTCCAGGGGTGCGGCTCCTGGTTGGTGGCGGACGGGTGTGGCGAGCGACCGCTGTCGGGGTCGCCGCGCCGCAGCACGCCGCAGCTGCCGCAGGGGTCAAGCGACATCACGTAGCGGTCCCCTTCATCGCTGACGCCGACGTCGCCTCGATGGCGCGAGCCGGAAAGGTGGCCGCCACGCATGCCTTCCACGCTGAGCTGGAGGCGTAGCTCCGGGCTCATCTCACTCCACATCGCGTAGCGTGGCTTCCAGATGTGCTCATAGGCGAGGGTGACCGACTCAAGGATGGCCTCCTCGCCGAAGGACTGCGCGATCTCGGTCTGCACCTCCTGGATCCAGACCACCAGACCATCGTGCTGCGCCGCCCAGCGGACCCGCATCAGCTCCAGGGCCGCGACCGTGGCGGGAGCGTCTTGCGCTTCGATGGCCTGTCTTGCGCGCTCAAGGTCGCCGGCCCCCGGCTGGAAGCGCCGATAGCCCGACACAAGCTTGTGTCCCATGCCCGGCTCGGTAGCGCCGGCTCGCGCCAGGCGGTAGTCGAGGATGTCGGTCAGCCAGACGAAGAGCACATCGTTCATGATCGAGATCTCGTGGCTGACGTACTCGACCAGCTCCAGGGCGAGACTCCAGTGGCCCTCCTCGACCGCGACCTCCGCCCACGTCTGGGTGCTGATGCCGAGGGTTTCGAGCCCATCCTGGCGCAGTCGGCGTCCCAGCAGATGACTCTGCCCGATGGGACTTGCCGGCCACCCTTCCGGGCGGATAGTCGATCGAGTCATCTGCTTCCTCCTCGGGCAAGTAGGCTAGGCCACGAAGGGCCCGCGGGCCTGATGGCTGGACAGGAGGTCAGGACATGGATGGTGAGCGCTCGGGATGGGGGCTGGAGGGCAAGGGTGTCATCGTCACCGGCGCTGCCCAGGGCATCGGCGAAGCGACGGCGAGGGCGTTCGCCGACGTGGGTGCGCACGTGTGTGCCGTCGACCGGCGAACGGAGGACGTCCAGGTGGTGGTCGAGACGCTGCCGGGTGAAGCACACATGGCAGTGGGCATGGACCTCAACGACCTCGAAGCTCACGCCGGGCTGGTGCGTGACGTCGCCGCCGAGCTGGGCGGGATCCACGCCATCGTGTTGGCCGCCGGCGTCCTCCGGCGGGAGCCTTTCGTGGACGTCACCGAGGAAGCCTGGGACTGGCAGCTCGACACGAACTTGAAGGCCACGTTCTTCCTGTCGCGGGCCGTCGGCGAGCAGATGCATGGGGCCGGGACCAAAGGCAGCATCTGCACGTTCACCTCCATCTCGGCGACCATGGGTGGCGTGAGCTCGGCGCCGGCCTACGGCGCCTCCAAGGGCGGCGTCATCGCCCTCACCTACGCCATGGCCCGCCACTACGGACCGGCCGGCATCCGCGTCAACAGCATCGCGCCGGGCTTCATCGACACGCCCATGCAGCGCGCCGGCTTCTCGCCCGCGGCACAGGCGTATATCGACAGCACCCCGCTGGCACGCCAGGCGGACCCGGCGGAGGTCGCCTCCGTGGCCGTCTTCCTTGCCTCGGACCACGCCAGCTTCGTGACTGGCGCGATCATGAACGTGAGCGGTGGCGGCTGGATGGGCTGACGGCGTCTGCCGCCGCGCACGTGGCGTCATCGGTTGGGGCTGCGTGTCATCGGTTGCTTCGGCGCCACTCGCTCACCGCCCGCACCGCATCATCACGCGCCTGTCCGGTCCACTCAGCCGGGCCGATGTGGGGCACAGGGTGGCGCCCCGCGCTAACCTCCTTGAGTGCCTCGTGCAGGTCGATCGAGCGTGACTTGGAAATGGTCGCCGCTTGGTACACCTCGTCATGTGCGGCCTCCCGACCCAACTCCGGTGCCAGCTCGAACATGTAGGCCTCGGCAAGCGTGCGGCCCTGCTCGGCGTCCAGGTTGGCGGCCATGCGCTCGGGATAGACGAGCAGCTCATCTACCACCCTGGCCGCGGTTGCCAGGCAACCGGCGGTGAGCACCACGACCTGCGGTAGCTGGTGCCACTCGATCTGCCACTCGCCGGCCGAGCGCTCGTGACCCGCCTCCATGGCGCGGTAGAGGCTGCCGGCCGCCGAGGTCACGCATGCGGACATGCCCACGATGACCTCCGAGTCGATGGGGTTGGCCTTCTGCGGCATGGTCGACGATGCACCGCGGTGATGACCCACCGACTCGCTGACCTCGCCGATCTCGGTGCGCGAGAGGTCGATGACCTCGCGTCCCAGCCGGGCCGTCATCGCCGCTGCCCGCGCACAGACCGCTCCAAAGGCGGCCAGCCCATCACGCGTGACGTGCCAGGGCGCGTCGGTATCGACGAGGCCAAGCCGGCGTGCCATGGCAGCACGCACGTCGGCGGCGCGGGGCCCGAGACCGGCCGAGGTTCCGGCCGCCCCGTGCAGGCTTACCAGGCAGGCGACCTCATACACCGACAGCAGGTCGGCGCGCAGGCGGACGCACTGCTGCAGGTATGTGGCCAGCTTGGCGCCGAAGGTGGTGGGCACCGCCTGCTGGCCATGTGTGCGCCCGGCGATGACGGTGGCGAGATGTGTCTCTGCCTGGCGCGCAAGTGCGTCGCCGAGGCTACCCAGCAGGACGGTGAGGCGCTCGAGCGCGGCAGCCAGCTGCAGGCTGAGGCCGGTGTCCATGATGTCCTGCGTGGTGGCGCCGTAGTGGAGCGACCCACGCTCGGACTGCGGCAGTCGCTCGGTGATCTGCCGAACCAGCGGCAGGATGGGGTAGCCGACGTTGCCGGTGTCCGCCCACAGCGCCGGAAGGTCCACGTTCTCCAGCGTGCAGGCAGCAGCGATGGCCCCGGCGCGCGCTGCGCCAAGCTCGCCGATCTCAGCCTGACTGAGCGCCAATGCGGCCTCCGTTCGCAACCACGCCTCCACCGTCGCCGATTCGGAGAACATCGCTTCCATCACCGCGTCCCCGAAGGCACGGTGCAGCATCGAGAAGATGGCTGCAGGAGGGGCGGCGGCGTGGCTCATGCGCCGTCGCCGGTGATCTCCGAGAGCCGCACGCTGCGGCGTTCCTCCGCAGAGCGGTAGGCGGCCTCACCGATGGCCACAGTGGGCAGCATCTGGCGCCCGGCGGTGAGCGGCTGGCGGCCCGTGGCAATGGCATCCATGAGGTCGCTCATCGGCCCCAGGAAGGCGTCCGGCAGCCACTTCTGGTCCAACTCGAAGGCCTGCACCTCCTCGCGGTCACGGTACAGCGAGAGTGTGTCCGGGCGTCCGTTGGGGTAGTCGTACATGAGGCCGATGGTGCCCTGCAGCGTGCCCTTCGTGCCCAGGATGCGAAATTCCGCGTAGGGGGTGCCGTGCTCGTTGTAGTGGTTGGTGGCCACCAGGGCCTGGACCCCGTCGGCATATTCCAGCACCGTCTTGGTCACGGTCTCACCCACCACCGGCGCCTGTTCGGGGTAGCGCCCATGGACGCTGGTCACCCAGATCGGGTCGCCCAGGATAGAACGCAGGGCGTCGAGGTAGTGCGTGCTGTGAACCTTGATGTCGAGGTGCGGCATCTCCGCGATCCAGGCCCACAGGTGCAGCGGCGTCGAGACCGAGACCTGGATCTGCGCCTCCGTGACCCGGCCCAGCGCACCCTGCACCACGAGATCACGCGACGCGGCGATGCCGGCGTCCCAGCGCATCTGGTGGTTGACTGCCAGCAGGACGCCGGCTGCCTCAGCCGTCTCGACCACGGCCACCGCGGTGGCATAGTCCATGGCCAGCGGCTTCTGGCAGAGCATCGGCTTGCCGGCCGCAGCTACGGTACGGACGACCTCCGGCTGCACCCACGGGAGGACGGCGACGTCCACGACGTCGACGTCGTCGCGAGCGGCCAACTCCTCCGCTGAGACCGCCACAGAGGGGACCTCCCACTCCGCGGCGACGGCTCCGGCTTTCTCCGCGTCCAGGTCGAAGACGGCGGTCACCTTCAGCCCCGCCGCCCGATAGGCCGGCAGGTGGGCGCCGGTGACGATCCCGCCGCAACCGATGATGCCGATGCCCAGGTCCCGTCCCGCGCCGGCCTCGATCCGCCAGCGCGGCTCGAACTGCATGCCCATCTCGTTACCCCTTGACGGCTCCGAAGGTGAGGCCCTTGGTCAGGCTGCGCTGCATGGCCAGTACGAAGAGAATGGCCGGGATCATCATCAGCACCGACATCGCGGCCATGCCACGCCAGTCCACCGTGAACTGGGTGGTGAAGTCCGACAGGCCCACCGGGAAGGTCTTGGCCGCGGGCGTCTTGGTGATGATGGAGGCGATCTGGTACTCGTTCCAGGCGGCCAGGAAGGCGAAGACCGACGCCGCCCCCAGGCCCGGCAACGCCAGGGGCAGATCGATGTGCCAGAACGTCTGCCAATGGCTGGCGCCGTCCACGTAGGCGGCGTCATCCAGCTCACGCGGGATGCGCCGGAAGAAGCCGTCCATCAGCCACGCCGTGAAGGGGATGTTGAGTGCTATGTAGATGAAGGCCAGGCCGTGGATGGTGTCGATCAGGCCGATGTTGCGCATGAGCAGGAACAGTGGAAGGCTCAGGGCCACGCCGGGTACGGCTCGGGTCAGCAGCAGCAACAACAGCAGCGCCCGGCTGCCGATGAAATCGAAGCGCGAGAAGGCGTAGCCCGCCGCCGTGCCGATGGGCACCGACAGTGCCGTGGCCAGCAGCGCCACCGACAACGAGTTGCGGAGGTAGCTCATCACCGGCACGCCCGACGCGGTCGCGGGATTGAGCCCGAAGAGCGACTCGAATGCATCGAGGGTGATGGTCTGCGGAATCCAGATCGGCGGCGAGGCGTTGACCTCGAGGTTGGGCCGGAACGCCGTCAGGATGATCCACAGTGCGGGCAGCGCCAGGATGCCGATGACCGTGAAGGCCAGCCAGTTGGCCCCGATATCGCGCCAGTGGATGCGGCGGCGCGTGGTGGGGCGAGGCCGGGCGGTCTTGGCGGCCGGGGGCGTCGTTCGCGCGGAGCCTGTCATCCCATGTCCTTGCGCAGCTGCATCATCTGGCGGAAGAGGATGAAGGTGAAGGTCACTCCCAGCACGACGCCAGCCATCGACATGGCGGAGGCCATACCGAACTGCGACCCACGGATCGCCAGCTGGCCGGCGTACGTCCAGATGAGCTCGGTGCGATGCGCCGGCCCACCGTCGGTCATGATCCGCACGATGTCATAGGCCCGGGCGATATCGAGCGAGAGCAGCACCATGACGATAACGAAGAACGGCCGCATCTGCGGGAGTGTGATGTGGCGCATGCGCTGATACACCGACGCGCCATCGACCGAGGCGGCGTCATAGAGCTCCTCCGACAGTGACAGTCGCCCGGCGAGTAAGACGATGGACACGACCGGGACCGTCATCCAGATGGTGGCCAGCATCAGCGACATCATCCCGGTGGGCTCGTCGACGAGCCAGGCCACCGGCTGGGAGATGAGCCCCAGGGTCAGTAGCGCGTTGTTCACCAGGCCGACCGTGGCATTGAAGAACCAGGCGAACTGGAAGCCGATGAGGACGGGCGCGAACATCATCGGGATCATCAGCAGGACACGCACCGGGCCCATGGCAAAGGTCATGCGGGCCAACATCATCGCCATCCCGAAGCCGATGACGATCGACGCGTTCACCGTCACCACCATGAACAGGATGGTGTTCCACAGCGCCCGCCAGAAGACGTCGTCCCGGGCAAGGCGCGCGTAGTTGTTGAACATGTCCTCGAGCACGAACTGGGATGTCGTGTCCGGCCGCAGCAGGTGGAAGGGCGTGAACGAGACGAACAGCGAGTAGGCCATCGGATAGACGACGACGGCCACCACGACGATGACGGCCGGAACCGTCATGAGGTAGGGGAACCAGTTCTTCCGTCGCAGGCGCTTGAGGAAAGAATCTTCCTCGGGGCCTCGCGACGGGTCGCCCAGGCGTGCTGCCTGTGTCGTCATCGATCAGCTGTCCCAGTCGCTCGTGGATGGTGATAGACGTCGAGAGGGGCCGCTCCTGTGGGGGCGGCCCCTCTGGCGAGGATGGACTAGTAGTAGCCGAGGCTGTCGAGCAGGTCCCTGGCGTCTGAGACGCCCTTGGCCAGACCGTCCTCGACACTCATGTCACCGAGGATGATCGACTGCAGCGTGGGATACCAATCGTTGGTGAAGCTGATCCAGTCCGCGAAGAGCGGCGGGGTGCGGAAGTCCTCGCTGACCTGCAGGTTGGCGAGGGCCCAGCGCTCCGCGTCGAGCGGGGTGCCGGTATCGGCGTTGGCGGCCTCGACGTCAGCCGAGACGTCAGCGCGAACAGGCAGGAAGCCGAAGGTGTTGGACTCCTCGAAGGCGACCGCCTCGGAGGTCAGGAACTTGATGAGCTGGACAGCAGCCTCCTTGTTCTGCGAGTCCTTGGCCACGCTGAAGGCGTGGGCACCGGCCCAGCCGGTATGGGTCTCGGGATCCATGCCCACGGGTCCGCGGGTCAAGTCGAACTTGCCGGCCACGTTGGGGCAGGACTCGGGATCCTGGAAGTAGCCGTACCAGCCGTACCACTCGAGGTAGAAGGCCACGTCGCCGTTGCAGAAGTTGGCGGCCACGCCGTCCCACACGAGGTTGGGCGTATCCAGCGGTACCAGGCCATTGGCGTAGAGGTCCCGCATCCACGTCGCCGAGGCGATACCAGCCTCGGAATCGAAGATGGGGTTGAGGTCGGCGTCGAAGTAGTCGCCGCCGTTGGCGAAGAGCAACTCGTAGAAGCGACCGGCGACGGCCTCTTCCTTGCCCGCGAACTCGGTGCCGAACTGGATGACGCCTTCGCCCACGAAGAACTCGGCCATGTCATACATCTGGTCAAGCGTGGTGGGCGGTGCCAGCGGATAGCCGTAGGCCTCCTCGAACTTGGCCTGCAAGTCCGCGTCGCCGAAGAGGTCGGTGCGGTAGTACAGCGCACTGATGTCGGCGTGGCGCGGAATGAGCTGCAGATTGCCGTCGATGGTGGCGGCTTCGATGATGCTGGGCGAGAAGGCTGCCAGCTCCTCGGCCGTGAAGTAGTCCTGCAGCGGCTCGACGAAGTTGGTGTACTGCGACATGAAGCTGGTGTGGTTCCAGGCCACGTCGAAGTCGACCGTGCCGGCCGCGTAGTTGGTCTTCAGGTAGCGGTCGATCTCAAAGCCGTCGCCGAGGAAGACGATCTCGACGGTCGCGCCGGTCTCCTCCTCGAACTTGCTGATCGAGTCATACATCGCTTCGTAGTTGCCACCACCGATGTTCGCCATCTTGATGGTGACGCCGGAAAGGTCCTTGTCGAGGCCGGCATAGGCCAGCTCATCCTGGGCCATCACGGTACCCGCGCCCAGCGCGGTCGCGGCAAGGGCTGCCGCCAGCGGGATCGCCAAGCGCCCGCTCCTGATCATGTTGGTGTCGCGCATCCTGACTCCTCTTCTCCTCCGTTCGGATCCGGTTCACACTGCCGCTGCTGCGGCGCTATCCCTAGGTCGGGTCAATCCGTATGGAATACCTCCTCCAGTGCGGTCCACCACTCCCCTTCGTCTCGATCGGCAAGGGGTTCCTGTAGTGGCATCATCCAGTCCCACCAGCGCTGGGTCTCGGGGTCGGCTGCCATGCGCGCCATGTCGGCGTCAAAGTCATCGCCGACGTACTCGAAGTAGGCGAAGAGCTGTCCCTTGCGGTGGAAGATCGAGTAGTTGCGGATGTTGCAGTCGCGAATCTTGGCCAGCACACCCGGCCAGACCTCGGCGTGGGCCTTGGCGTACTCCTGGTAGTGCTCCGGCTTCAGGCCGATGAGCTGCCCGTAACGCTTCACGAGGCCTCTCCTATCCCGTACAGGGAAGCGGCGTTCCCGCCAAGTATGGCGACCCGATCGGCATCGCCGACCGCCAGCCTGTCGAGCACCGCATTCGTCTCGTTCCAGACCCTAGCGTAGTCACCGGCGAGGATGGCGACAGGCCAATCGCTCCCGAACATCAGTCGCTCCGGCCCGAAGACCTCCAGCGCGAAGCCCACCGGCTCGACCAGGTCGGCAGCACTCCAGCTGCCCCAGTCGGCGGCCGTGTTGAGGCCGGAGACCTTGGCGTGCACGTTGGGGAGCTCGGCCGCGGCACGCAGGTCCGCTTTCCAGCCGTCGTAGTCGCCGCTGGCGATGGGCGGCTTGGCGAGATGGTCGATGACGATGGCAAGGTCGGGGCAGGCACCTGCCAGCGCCGGCACGTGCGGCAGGTGCAGCGGGTAGACGGCCACGACCTCGTAGACCAGCCCCCGATCCTGCAGCACCCTGAGGCCGTCGATGACGGCAGGACGAACGAGCCAGTCGGGGTCGGCTTCTTCGTGGTTGAGATGGCGGATGCCCTTGAACCAGGGATTGGCCGTGTAGGTCTCGTCGAGGACTCGCGCCGACTCGGCGGGGTCTTCGAGCGGCACCCAGCCCACCACCGCACCGATCCAATCGTACGCGGCCGCCTGCGCCAGCATGGAGTCGGTGTCAGCGTAGGAGTTGGCCGCCTGCACCAGGACCGTGCGGTCGATACCGGCCGCGACCAACTGCGGCTCCAGCTCGGACGGGCTGAAGGCGCGGTAGATGGGCCCGTATTCGGGGACCAGCCAGGGGTAGGCGCCCTTTTCCGGATCCCAGAAGTGCTGGTGGCTGTCGACGATCACGCTCGACCCCCCTTTCGCCCCTCTTGCGTCGCGTCGGATCGCACCGGGTGGGCGCACCCTAATCCTTGACAGCACCGTAAGTCAAGCGGTTGACCACGACGGCGGGCCATCATCTCCAGGCAGCTTCCACGTCAGCCAGAGCGTCGTCGAGGATGGCCACCATGCGGTCGATCTCATCGTCAGTGGCGATCACCGCAGGGGCCACGAAGAGCACGTTCCCGGGGTGCAGCAGAAGCGTGGTGAGGCCGCGATCACGAGCCGCGATGCGGAGGGCGTTACCGGCCGCGAGCGGGTCCGCGAAGTCCTCACCGGTCTCGCGGTCGCGCACGATCTCGAGACCGGCCAGCAAGCCCTTGCCGCGCGCGTCCCAGTAGCTGCGGTGGTGGCTGAGCGAGCGCAAGCCATCGAGCAGTCGGGCTCCCAACTGCGCCGAGCGCTCGGCCAGGTCCTCGGCGATGACGCGGCGCAGCACCGCCAGTGCCGCTGCCGCTGCGACCGGGTGGCCCGCATAGGTGTGTCCGTGCCGGAAGACGCCGTCGTGCTCCAGGAATGTGTCGCGGACTGCGGGCGCGATGAGCGTCGCGCCGATGGGGACGTAGCCTGAGCTCAGGGCCTTGGACAGGGTGATGAAATCCGGCTCGATGCCATCCCACTCGGTCGCGAACAACCGCCCCGTGCGGCCCATGCCGGTGATGATCTCGTCGACCACGAGGAGCACGCCGTAGCGGTCACACACCGCGCGCAGGTCGCGCAGGTAACCGACCGGCGGGATCGACACGGCGATGGCCGTGGCACACGGGTCCACCACGACGGCCGCCACTGTTTCAGGGCCCTCAGCCCGGATGGTCGCCTCGATGGCGTGGACACAGGCAAGATGGCGGCCGGCCTTGCCGAAGTCGCAGGCCGGACAGGCACCCGCCGGAACCGTCCGACCCCAGCTCAAACCGCCGTCGTAGACCACGTTGCGCGAGGCGAAGTACTGGCCGTCGAGCGCCATCGCGCCGGCGGTGACGCCGTGGAAGGCGCCCTGGCGCGTGATGACTTTCATGCGGTACGGCTCACCACGCAGCGCGTGGTATTGCCGGGCCATCTTGATGGCCACCTCGTCAGCCTCCGCGCCACCCGGCGTGAAGTGCACCATGGCCATGCCCGGCGAGGCGGCCACCAGCTCCGCGGCCAGCTCCACCTGTGGCGGTGTCACGAAGCGGAAGACGTCCACGAACGACATCGTGCGCGCCTGCTGGGCGATGGCCGCCACGATCGCCTCATCGGCGTGACCCAGGATGAGAGCCTCCAATGCCGAGGTGCCGTCGAGATATTCGCGTCCCTCGGTGTCCCAGGTGCGCACACCCTTGCCGTGGCTCATGATGCGGATCTCGTCACGGACCGAACCCTGCGCGCCCGGCGGCGAATAGGGCATCCAGAGATGCCGCTCCGCAAGCTCTCGAAGCCGGGCCGTGTCGACGGTCGCGTTCGGGGCCATGCTTCAGTGCACCTCGATGCCGAGCGCCTGAGCCCGCTCGGCGAGGTTTCGCTTGGCCAGCGCGATCTGGCCGAGTGGTAGATGCTCGATCACCGCGTACATCTCCGTTCCGAGTTCCGCGGTACGGCGCAGGACGGTGTCAATGTCCATCTCACCGGTACCCGGGATGGTCTCACTGATGTGGACCACGAAGCGCTCCTCAAGGTAGAAGTCCTTGACCTGGACGGTCGAGCAATGCGGCCCCAGGACGTCGAAGAACTCATCGATCATCGGCGTCGTATCGAAGGCCGTGGGCAGGTCGCGGACGAAGTTCACGGTGTCGATGTTGACCCTGACGTGGCGTGGATCGGTCCGGTCGATAACGCGCTTGACGCGTTCGACCGAGTCGAGGGTGGAGGCGGCGTGGACCTCCAGGACGATGACCACGCCTTCGGCCACTGCGGTCTCGAGGATCTCGGAGATGCTCCGCACCAGCCGGTCCTCGCTGGCCTGACTGTGGTTCTCCTTGTGGGGCCACCAGTCGCCACGGGGGTTATGGCTGGTGGGCCGGACGCCCGCCTCCGCCACACCCAGGCGAGCTGCCAGGCGGACGATAGCGCGAGCGCCCTCGATGCCGGCACGACGGACCGCCTCGTCGCCGCTGATGATGGTGGGGTACGGTCCCCAAAGCTGGATGAATTCCATGCCGTTGGCGTCGATGCAGGCGCGCACGTTGGCGGCGACATCCTCGCTGATGGCGCTGGCCGGGACGGTCAGGTGAGCACCGATGCCGGCGAAGCCAAGGTCCCGGGCGAAGGCCACCGATCCAACGGTCACATCGCTCCAGTCGCTCCAGATGACCCCGAGAACCCCGAACCGCATGTCCGCTCCCTCGTTCCTGTGGCATCGCATCTGGTCGTGAGACTGCTCCCGGACGCTGGCGCCGACAGCACCGTAGACCGTGGCGGGCATCCACGTCAACCGGTTGACCAAGCTGTGACGAGCGTCCATCCTGTGGGCATCGGAGGCAGATTGGAAACGTGATGCAGCGATGAAGGTGAGCGCGCGGACGACCATCGCCGACGTGGCCAGGCAGGCCGGCGTCGATCGTGCCGTGGTCTCCAAGGTCCTCAGCGACGATCCCTCGCTGCGAGTGCGCGAGGAGACGCGACAACGCGTCAGGGACGCCGCGGCAGCGCTGCGCTACCGGCCCAACTTCCACGCCCGCGGGCTCGCCAGCGCCCGTGCCGGCACCATCGGCCTGCTGGTCCCCCAGGGCAACCCGCTCATCGTGCAGATCATCGCCGGCGCGGAGGAGGTGGCTGCCGAGCGTGGCCTCCTGCTGTGGACAGCGTCGCACGAGGGTGAGCTGACCGAGCGCTACGTTCGGATGCTGCGCAGTGGCGCGGTCGACGGTGCGCTGGTGGCGGGCTTGCGAGCCGGCTACGACGCGGAGGAGCTGTTCGACGACCCGCGCGTCCCGACCCTGCTGGTCAACCGGCGGTCGGTCGGTGCCGAGCGCTGGGTCATCCTCGACGACGAGCAGGCGGCACGGCTCGCGACCGAGCACCTCATCGCGCACGGGCATCAGCGCATCGCCTGGGCCGGTGGCCCGCCGGGCGTGGATACGGCCGAACGCCGACAGAACGGGTTCCGCGATGCCATGGCCGCGGCAGACCTCTGGATGGATCCGAGCTGGATCATCAGCGCCAGTTACACACCCGAAGGCGGTGCCCACGCCGTCCGCGAGTTCCTGAAGAGCCCTGAACACCCGACGGCCATCGTGGCCGCCGACGCCAATGAAGGGCTGGGTGTCTGGCACGAGCTCCATCAGCATGGGTTACGGGTACCCGAGGACATCTCGCTCATCGCGATCCACAAGCTGCCGGCCGAGGACTTCCGCGTCCCGGCCATGACCTGCGTCGAGATGCCGCTGCGAGAGCTCGGGCGCCGCGCCGTGGAGCTCATCCTCGACTCGCCCTGGGACGCCCCCATCCGTGAGACGCTGCGAGAGGCGGTCGAGATCTCCCATGGCGCCACGGTCGCTGCACCGCCGGAGGGGGCGAGGCCGGCCTCCCGACGCATGTACATCAGGGAGCGGCAGCGGGGCTGACCCGCTGAGCCGAGATCCGGCCGGCCGCCGGCTTGCGCGGCGTGAGCGGTACGTCGGCTGCAGGCGGCGATCCAGCGCACTCTGGTACCACGGTTCGATTCCAGTGCCACGGTGGCACGGTGGCAAGGCATCATCGTGACCCACCCCATGGGTGAGCCAGCGGAGCCCGGGTACCGCTGCGGCCCACGGAGTCGTCATCCCATGCCCTCGGGTGGGTAGGACGACCGCTGCTCCGTCGTTTCACCCACCCGATGGGTGAGACAGCGGCGCGATGGGCGGGGTGCTGTCGTTTCACCCGCCCCATGGGTGAGACAGCGGCGCGATGGGCGGGGTGCTGTCGGATGACCCGCCCGGTGGGTGAGACAGCGGCGCGATGGGT
>JBBSAV010000052.1:0-19809 GCA_038251965.1 Candidatus Limnocylindrales bacterium | reverse complement strand
TGAGGGCTGGGAGCAGGTCATCGCCGACCAGGATGCCGCCGCCTGCGGCATCGTCAGCGCCGTGGCGTCGCGCATGTCCGACGAGCAGTGGCGGACGGTCATCGGCTCCCTGCTGGACAGCGAGACCAAATACGTGGGCTCGGCCGGCCCCGAGATCGCCGCCAGTCCCGTCGTCGACTACCGCGAGTGGCTCGACGCCGTCGATGAGCGTGGATTGGTGCCGGCTGCTGCCGACCCGGCCTTCGCCGCCAACCTCGACGATCTCGACTTCGCCCAGAACCTGCTCGATGCCTATGGCATCCCCGGCGCTGGCCTCGACCTCGCCGAGCGTTCCGCAGCGCGCGCCTACTACCACCAGTTCCTCGCCGATGCCGCGCCGCTGGGCGCGCCGCTGGCGGTGCGCAAGGCCATGGACGACTGGAGCTTCCAGGCCGCCACCGAAGCACTCGACAAGTCTTACGAGGTCCTTGATGCGCTCAAGGAGGCCGACCGCTTGCTGCCCACCGCAGGGCTGGTCCCGCTGATCCAGCGCCCCTTCGAGAGCGCCTCGAACGTCAAGGAGATCGAGGCGGTACGGACCGATGCCCTCGACCTGCTCGAACGCGCCAGCGAACTCGTGGAGCCGCTGGGAGAGCTCCAGCAGGTGGTGCCAAGCGGGTGGGACTTCTTCCCCGCCACCATCGACTCTGCCATCGACGAGCGTCGGTTCGAGGACGCCATGGCAGCCATCACGCCGGCCATCGAGATCGCCAAGCAGATCACCGCCGCCGATGAGGCCTTGCCGTCCGCCGGCATCGTCGAGTCCTTCGGCGCACGCTATCGGGCCGCCGCTACGCAGAGCGAGCTGGAAGACCTGGTCGGCGAAGCGGCCGCGATCCGGCGTGAGGCTGAAGCCACGGGTCGCGCGCTCGGGCTGCTGGGTGACGAGGTCGGCGAGTGGCAGATCCCCACGGCCGTGACCGACCCCGTCGAGGCCGGCCAGATCACCGCCGGTCGCGCCATCATCGAGGATGCCCGCGCCGTGGTGGCTGCCGCGCGCGCGGCGGACATCGCGCTCCCCCAAGCCCAGCTGAGCGCGGATATCCGGCCCCGGTTCGAGGCCGTCACGACCCCTGCCCAGATGGCCTCGCTACGGACCCAGGCCGAGACACGGAGTGCTGAGGCCCAGGCCGTGGGCAACGCCCTCAACCTGCTCAGCGATCGAGTCCCTGATTGGCATATCCCCGAGGTCGTGACCAAGCCGGTCGAGGACCGCGATTTCGCGGCGGCGGCGCTCTCAGCAGCCGCCGCCCAGAAGTGGATCGAGCAGGCTTGGCAGGCGGACCAGGCTTGGACGGACTTCGGTGCCCTCGATCGCATCAAGGCTGATTTCGAGAACGCACAGAGCCTCGAAGAGCTGCAAGACGGCGCTGCGACGGCTGAGAAGTGGGCCAACGCGGCCAGCTACATCGGCCTCGCCGAAGCGGCTGTGAAGAGCGATCGCGACCTGTTGACCGACTTCGGCCTGTGGGGCGTCGACGTCGACACACCGCTGCAAGAGGCCAGGGACGCCGGCCTTGCGACTAACGTCGAGGTGGCCATCAACAAGTCCAGGGAGGTCATCGACCTCATCGATGCGGGTTCTTCGAGTGGTTCGCTGCGGCTGGCCGGCATCGTCTTCTTCGGCATCGCCGTGCTGGGCGTGCTGGGCCTGTGGGTGATCCTGCGACGCCAATCGGGTCCCTCCTGGGCCCGCCAGTCGAAACCGCACTGGATCGAGAAGCGCAGCTCAAGCCGGGGGCCCAAGAAGGACAACAAGAAGGCCAAGTAGCCCGACCGTGTCCGGATCGAATCCCACACCGTCCCTTCGGCTGCGGGTCGCCCGGCCTGCCGATGCCGAAGCCATCACGCAGCTGACGCTACGCGCCAAGGCACATTGGGGCTACGACGAGACCTTCCTGGCTTTGGTGGGACCGGCGCTGACCTGCACCGCGGCCGACCTTGGTATCGCGACCGAGCGAGTCGAGGTGCTTGAGGCGGACGGTCGGTTACTGGGCTTCTTCCGGCTGCGCCGCCTGACCGAGCTAGCGTTCCTCGAGGATCTATTCGTCGACCCTGGCGCCATGGGACAGGGCCTGGGACGGCGACTGTTCCTGCGTGCGGCTGAGGTCGCTCGCGAGTGGGGCTACGGGGTGCTGGAGTTCGAGAGCGACCCCTACGCGGAGCGCTTCTACCTACGACTCGGCTGTGAGCGAGTGGCGATGTCGCCCTCGGCCTTGGTGCCTGGTCGGAGCATCCCGCTCATGCGGTACGCGCTCTGAGTCAGCGCGCCAGGGTGACATAGCCATCGACGGCGACGGCGGTGCCGCCCGAGGCAGCGTCGGCACTACCGGTGGGCTGGACCTCGATGCGGTGGCTCCCGGCGGTCAGGTCGGTCACGAACACGACTTCGGGACCGCTCATCTGCGGAACGTACAGCTCGATCAGCCCGACGGCCACGCCATCGACCAGCACCGCCGCGCGGCCGGCGTCGGGACCCCGTGTGGCGATGACACCGACCTGGTCCCCTTCGACCACGGCGGCGGCGACATCGAGGGACGTGGTGGTGAAGCGGTCGCCGCCCGCAGGCGTGGTGTTTCCGGCGCCATCGCGGCTGATGGCCGTGACCGCACAGTCGGCATCGGGGTAGGCGAAGGCATCCGCAGCCCAAGTGGTCGACCGGCCGGGCGCGGCGGTCCCCGGAGCAACCGAACGCGTCGTGCCAAGCTCACCACAGTCGACCTGGACCATCGCGTCTGCCAGCCCGGCCACATCATCACGCGCCTCCCAGGTGGCCGCGATCGGGATGCTGGCGGCACCCTCGGCGAGCATGCCGGTGCGCAACGATACGGTCGGTGCCGACACCTGCGGCGGCGTGTGGTCGACGACGATGCTGTCGCTCACCACCGGCGAGCGCAGGTTCGATCCATAGCGAAGCTGGGCGAAGACGGTGTACTCGCCCTCCTCCGCCGGCAACTCGGCGAACGGTGTGGAACCGATGCGGCTCCAGTCGGACCAGGTCTCGCCGTCAGGTGAGGTGCGGATGTGCGTGGCATCGCGGCCACCGAGGTCCAATGCCACACGCTGGCTCGACGTGGCGATGGCACCGCTCTCGATGCTGAATGGACGCAGCTTGAGCGCGTCCAGGTCGCCGCTGCCGCCACCGAAGTAGTTGCTGTCCAGGCGGCCCACCGTGGGGATCCGGGTGAGGCCCGTCTGCCAGAACGCCCAGTCATCCCAGCCGGGTGCCAGCGATGGTGGCGCATCGCAGCCCCAACAGGCGGCCCACAGCGAGAGGTCCTCGAAGTCGTCGCTGTTGCCCACCACCTCGCGCCACATGAAGACAGACGTGTAGATGATGGGCATGCGCCCGGTACGCTCATACACGCGCTCCACGAAGTCGCGCAGTCGCGTGCTGGAGACCGCGTGGATCGATGCGCCGATGGGTTTCCAGCACTCCACGTCGACCACCGGCGGGAGGGCATCATCGATGCCGCCCGCGGCTTCGACACGATCGAGGAAGTGGTCGGCCTGGGCGCGACCGTCGAGCGTGTAGTCGAAGAAGTGGTAGGCACCAGCAGCCAAGCCTGCAGCACGCGCCCGCTCCAGGTTGGTCGGGAACATGGGGTCGACGAAGTCGTTGTCCTGGGTGGCCTTGATGTAGACGAAGCGGTGCCCGGCGTCCCACACCTTGGCGTAGTCGATGTCACCGTTGTGGTGGCTGACATCGATGCCGCTCAGGAGTTCGCCACTGTCGAGCGCCGCAGATGGCGTGAGCGGATCAAGCTCGGCCGGCAGTGGGCGCATATCGGTGGCAGCGACGTAGGCTGTCCGCTCGGCAGCAACGAGCGCGGACGAGTCGGCCGCGACCGGCTCAGCGGACAGGGTCGGCTCGACAACGGGCTCGCCGGAGGCCGCGGGTATGACGGAGGCCACTGGGCTCGGCTGCGGACTGGGCGTGGGCTCGGCACCGGGTGGCCAGGGCGGGTCCTTGGGCAGCCCCGGGCCCTTGTACTTGCGCGTGCCGGCACGACAGCCGATGCCTTTGCCCTCAGCATCGAAGACATTGACGGAATCGGTCGCGACCGGCTGCTGGGCAGCACGAACCGGAGACGGGCCGGCAAGGTGAGACCCAAGCAGGAGCAGCATGATCATCGTCAGCGCCTGGGCAAGCGCGACGACACGGTAGCGTGTCATGTTGGCGCGGTGAGCGTAGCGGCGATGCCTGAATCGCGCAGGCGGGCCGGCTTGGAAGGTCGGGCTACTCCTCGATCTCCTGATCCGGACGTCGAGGCGGAGGCGGCCAGGAGGCAGATCCAGACGGCGTAGGTGGACGACCCTGGGCGCCCGGGGTCGGTGCAGGTGATGCCGGGCCTGTGGGTCCTGGTGCTGGATCGCCGGCCCAGGGTCGTTCGCCGACCTCGGAGATGCTGCGCTGCGTCGGCTCTCGGAGCCTGCTGGTGGGCTGGACCGGTGGCTTGCTCCAGTCGGGTCCGCCGCCATCGTCGCGGGGTCCGCCGCCATCGTCGCGAAGCGGAGGTCGGCTCCATTCGTCCGGCGGTCCGCCCGGCTGCTCGCCCGGCTCGCCGAAGGCCTCCATGAGCTCTCCGCCCTTGGCGGTCTCGAGAGGGTCAGGCCTGATAAGGTCGCCGACCATGGCAAGGTCGACGCTGATTCCCACTCGCGGGGTGCCGCTGCTGACCTCGCTGTACTGGTCGTCGATGAGCGTCGCGTCGGCGGGTTTGGCAGCCCGGCACTTGTAGCACTTGGCCGCCGGTATGTCGTTCAAGCTCTTGCAGCCGCTGCAGACCCACCACTTTGGCTTTCCCATGCCATACAGGATACTCAAGCCGCCAAGGCTGCAAGCACGAAAGATGTACTAGCGAAGATGTAGCACCGCTGGCGCGGGCGGCGGCCCCGATGAGCTCAGGGGCTCAGGGGCTCAGGGGCTCAGGGGCTCAGGGGCAGAATGTCAGCGACGCTCCATCGGACAACCGCGAGACATCCTTGCCCTCAGTCCACAGCGGATACGAGGCGCTGCCGCCGCTCACGCTGTCGGTGATGGTCAGCTCCAGCGGCTCGTCGGTCACGGCCCCAGCCAGCATCCAGAAGGAACCACCAAGGGCACAAGCGTCCATGACCTGGACAAGCACGTCATCGGAGCGGTATTCCCACAGCTGGCCCTCCTCATCGCTGCCGACCAGGGGTCCCACGAGCGGGATCGACACCGCTTCTCCGCTGGCACCCGTGGTCTCGACACTGAAGCGATCCGCCACCGGCAGCGGCGGCTCCAGGCCACCTCCCCGCTCACGGATCCAGCCGGCCTGCGCCAGATAGGCATCCGCTCCAAGCGTCTCAAGGTCAAGACTGACGTGGTTGACCTGATCGACCCCATGCAGGCCAAGGTCGTCGATGATCCCCTGTGGCACCCGCATGTTCTTGGCCGTCTCGAAGGCGCGGCGCACGCGGGAGCGGTCGAGCCGTTTGGCGGCCTTCTCGAGGGCGGCCGCCGAGGGCAGCATGCCCTGGGCGCCACGGAAGGCCACGCCCTCGATCTGTCGAGGCGTTCGACCCTCAGCCAGTAGGACCAGCTCATCGAATGAAGGGCTGTCATCGATCGCGACGATGGGCGAGCCCGTGCTGATGATGGGATACGACACGCCGCCTCGGACAACTCGTCGATAGGCGTCGTCATCTCCGTCGGAGCGGATCTCGATAGCGTCGTCGTACTCATCGCCGCGGCCATCTGCGGCGGTCAGGCGGGCAGCACCTTTCAATACCGGCAGGCCACCTGTGGGCTCGTCGCCACAGACGCGCAGTGCCTCTGGCTCAACGAGGCTACCGATGGGGTTGCCGGGTTCGTAGGCCGGCAAGACCACGCGCGCCTTCTGGTCGCTGTTCAGGTCGAGGATCGTCATCGGTACCGGCATGCCGGACAGGCCGGCCCCAAAGACCCACAGGTGGTCGTTGACTCGGCAGCCGTCGATGACCGAGACGACGAAGGGTGCGCGCTCCTCGTCGAAGACGTGAAGCTTACCCAGCTCGATGGGGTATTCGACATCGCCCGATGGCAGTTCCAAGGTGGCGATGAACTCCGGGTCAGTACCGGCGCCCAACGCGCCCGCGGGACCAGCGAGGGCGATCGCCAGCGCGGCCGAAAGGGCCGAGGTGACCAGGCGCGGCAGGGCCGTGTGCATCCTCATGCTGCAGAGGCTAGCCGTTCTCGTCGATTGCTGCGAGCCGATCGGCCAGTTGCGAGCGGGCTCGGTCGCCGGCGTGGTGCCGCGCTCAGACGGTGCCGGCGGCCTCGCGGTCGAGCAGGATGCGGCCCTGTGGACATCGATGGATGATGCTGGCCGGCCAGGCGGGATCGAAGCCGGGAGCAGCCAGGATGCGCTGCGCGCTGGGTCGCTTGGCAGATCCGGTCAGGACCATGGCCACCGAGCGCGACAGTCCGGTGATGGTGGCGAGGCCGACCGAGACACCGTAGCGAGGGACATCATCGAGCGTCTTGAACTCCGGGAACGTGCCCATGTTGTCACGACGGGTCTGCTCGGCGAGTTCGAGGACAGAGGTCGTGCCAGCCAGGTCGGCAGGCGGAGCCACGAAGGCGATGTGCCCGTCACCCGCACCGCTGGCAGCGAGGAAGAGTTCCACACCCCCCGCATCGGCGATGCGTCGGTCGTAGGCAGCCGGGTCGGTGGGGTCAGGGCCCCAGACATGATCTGCGCTGATGCCGTGGCCGTGGCTGACTGCGGCGTTGATGGGGGCCACGATCTCACGCTGTGCGAAGCCCTGGCAGGAACAATGCAACGCAGGGTCAACGGCCCGTTGAGCATCGGGTGTGCCCGCCACGTACTCATCCATCATCACGATGACGAGCCGGCGCAAGTCGGCATCGGCGGGCACCAGCCGAGCCAGCGCTTGATAGGCGGAGCGCAGGCTGCGCCCACCGGGGCAACCCAGCAGGTACAGCGCATCGGGCGGCGTGGCGGCGATGCCCTCAAGGATCTCGCGCGCCAGCGCCTCGCCCAGCGCATCGGCATCTGTGTACACGGTCACGGGCGTACCCGCAGCGGACGTCATCGGTTCGGTCATCAGAACTCCCTATCGGCCAGCAGCAGCCGTCGGGCATGGCGCATCATCGGCGCATGCGCCACCAAGATGCCCGTGCGACCACGACCAGCTTCGAACTCTCACCCGCCCAGCGTACGGCAGTCGAGTGGGGCGAGGGGCCGCTGATGGTGCTGGCCGGCGCGGGCACCGGCAAGACCACGGTCGTCATCGAGCGGGTGCGACACCTGCTGGCGCGTGATCCGGCGCTGGCGCCAGAGAACATCCTGGTCTTGACGTACAACGTGCGGGCCGCCGCTGAACTGGTGAAACGGCTGGAGGAAGTCCTTGGCGTCGAGATCGCCAGTCGGGTGTGGGTGCACAACTTCCATAGCTTCGGCTATCGGCTGCTGCGCGAGCATCGGGCAGAGGCTGGGCTGGCCCGTGATGCCGACCTGCTCGACGACGTAGGCCAGCGGTTGCTGCTGCGTGACCTCATGCCACAGATGCGCCACTTCCTCTACTACGACCTGACCTGGAGCCCGATGGAGACGTTCCGCGGCTTCACCGAGATGATCGCGCGGGCCAAGGACGAGCTGGTCACACCCGATGAGTACGCCGACTACACCCTCGCCCAGCGTTCCGCTTTCGAGGGGAACCACGGGTCTGGCGCATATCAGGAGACGATCGACGACTTGCGTTCGCGGCGGACAGGCGACGAGGTTCGCCGGATCCGGGAGGTGCGCGCGGCGTTGCTGAACGAGGGAGACGCGCGCGGGAACGCGGTCGCCGAGCGCGAAGCACGACGGACGGCCGATGGCGCCGGTCGGGCGACCCCCTGGGCTCGACTGAGCGCCGAGCAGGCCGAACGCGCCCGCGACCTGCAGCCGCTGTACCTCCGCGATGCCGAGGCACTCGAGGTGCTGCGCCTCGAGGAGGAAGCCCAGGTCTACGCGCTCTACCAGGCCGAGCTCATCGCACGCGGGCAGCTGGATTTCGGGGAGCAGATGTCCCGCACCATCCGTCTGCTCCTGGAACGGCCCAACCTCGCCTTGCGCTATCAACGGCAGTTCCGCCACGTGCTGGTGGACGAGTTCCAGGACGCCAACATGGCACAGATCCAGCTCCTGGAGCTCATCGGCCGCGGACTGGACAAGGCGGACAACGTGGTCGTGGTGGGTGACGACGACCAGTCCATCTATCGCTTCCGTGGCGCCTCATATGCGGCCTTCTCACGCTTCGAGGAGCGCTTTGGGCAGCCGCCCACGTTCGATCCCGCGAGGGCGCCGGTGGCGGTGCAGCGCGTGCCGTTGCTGGAGAACCGGCGTTCCGTGGCCAACGTCATCAGCGCCGCCGGCCGCGTCATCAGCGTAAACCGATCGCGCCTCAAGACCGACACCCCGCTGGTCGCCACGCGCCCACCCGGCGATCCGGTGGAGGTCATCATCGCCGCCGATGCGCAGGAGGAGGCGGAGGCCATCGTCGAGCGCATCCGCGATGCCTACGCGGCGCTGCCGGAGCCACGACAGTGGCGCCACATCGCGGTGCTGTACCGGCGGCACGCCCATCGGGTGCACATCGTCGATCGCTTGCGCCGGGCCGGAGTGCCCTTCACCGTCATCGGTGCCACGGGCCTCTTCATCCAGCCCGAGATCCGCGACCTTGAGGCAGCGCTGCGCGTGCTTGCCGACCCGGCCGACTCGTTCGCCTTCACGCGCCTGCTGACGGCCGGGCCGTGGCGCTTCGATGCCGCCCAGATCATGCAGCTGCGCCGGCGAGCGGATTGGGATGGCCGTCCCATGCTGCAGTCGGCTCGGGAGATCCTGGGATCCCTGCGGGCTGTCGAGCCGGCAGAAGATGCCACCCCCGAGCCGGCGACGGCGCTCCTGCGAGCCAAGCTGGAGCGGCTCTTCAGCGTCATCGAGGATCTGCTCCCGCGAGCGCGCCGCGACGGACCCGCTGTGCTCCTCGACGAGTTCGTGGTGCGCACCGATCTGCTTCATGACCTCATCGCCAGCGGCACGCCAGAGGCGCAGCGCAAGGTGCTCACCATCGCCCGCTTCATGCGCTTCGCGGCCGACCATCAGGCGCGCCGGCAGCGGGACAGCCTGGCCGACTTCATCGAGTACCTCGACCTCTTTCAGGAAGCCGGTGGCGACCTGGACATGGCAGCACCCATCTCGGCCGGCATCGACGGTGTGCAGCTGATGACCATCTACCAGGCCAAGGGCCTCGAGTGGCCGGTGGTGGTGGTACCTCACGTCCTGGAACGGCAGTTCCCCGATTCGCGAGCTGAACGGCAGCTCCTGCCGCTGGAGCTGCTCAAGCAGACGCCACCGCCGCAGCATGCTGAGGAGGAGGAACGGCGGCTCTTCTTCGTGGCCATGACGCGCGCACGTGACCGGCTCATCCTGACGAGCGTCGATGGAGCCGATGGACGGGAGCACCCCAGCCGCTTCATCGATGAGGTCGCGCCCCGAGGAAGCGCGGACGCTGGCGATGTCGTCGTCGTGCGCCTCGCCGACCGATCGGGACCGCGCACCTCCGAGGGCGCCACGACGGCGGAGGCGGAGATGCAGGCCGCACTGGAGCGCCTGATGCCAGTGCCGGAACCGTTCGAGCGGCGCTACGCGTTGCGGCGGCAGGCAATCGAGCTCATCGGCACCCTGGAGCAGCTGTCTCCCGGCGATACAGCGGCGCGAGAGGCCGTCATCGGGGAGCTGGTGGAGGTGGCGCGTGACGCAGCCCGCTCAGCAGATGAGGATCGGCGCAACGGCATCGATCCACTGACGCTGCGCGTGCTCGCCAGGCACGGACCTGCCGGGGAGGAGCTGCTGCGAGTGGCTCCGCTGCCGCGCATGTTCAGCCACTCCCAGTTCAACACCTATCGACAGTGCCACCTCCGCTATGCCTTCGAGAAGCTCTATCGCATCCCGTCCGCTGAGCGAAAGGGCTTCTTCGAGTTCGGCACCGTCGTCCACAGCGCCTTCGAGGACTTCGTCAAGGAGGCGCGCGCAGCCAAGACGGCGGGCGCGGAGCCGCCTTCCTTCGAGCAACTGCAACGCGCCTTCGACGAGCATTTCGACCCGGCGTCATTCGGCGACACCCATGAGGCCGGCAGCTACCGCCAGCGCTCGGACGGTGCGTTGCGCTCGTTCTACGAACGTGAGCTGAAGTCCCGCGCTGAGGCGGTCGGACTTGAGCGCTACTTCGTCCTGGAGCTCGATGCGCCCGATGGGGCCGAGCCTGTTCGGATCAACGGCGTCATCGACCGTATCGACCGGCACCTCGACGGCTCCATCGAGGTCATCGACTACAAGACCGGCCGCTCCAAGACACAGTCGGCCGTCGACAAGGACGAGCAGCTTTCCACCTACGCCCTGGCCATGGCTCGTGGTGCCGTGACCGACGAGCAGAGCGGCGAGCCGCTCCCAGCTGCCAGCAGGCTGACGCTCTACTTCACCGAGTCGGACATGGCCGTCTCGACGGTGCGTACACCCGAACAACTCGAAGCGCACGCCGCCGACCTCGTGGACCTGGCGACGTCCATGCGTTCGGGCGACTTCACCGCCATGCCCGACTACCGCGGCTGTGGCTGGTGCGACTTCGCCCGTGTCTGCCCCAGCCGCTACCAGGCCCCGGACGGCTGACGCGGAGATCCGACCGCGGCTGGACCGACTCGACGGCTCAGAACTCGATCATCCCGTCCAGCTCGCCGTCCTGCATGTCCATCATCTCGAAGTCGGCCGCCTCATCACGATTGCGAACACACTCGCCACACATGGGCAGTCCGTCTACGCCGCCATCGGGCTCAGCATCCGGATCGCCGAGCAGCGGCGTCCCGCAACGATGGCAGTCCAGCCATTCCTCCTCGAACGACATGATGCACCTCCGCCTATGCGACCCGATCTCGATGAAGGAGCCGACCGCGCTCCCGGAATGAGTCGCATGCTGCCATCCTGATGGCTCGTTGTGCCAGCTTGCATGGCACGCCGGGACCAGCCCCAGGAGACGACCTTGGATGTCAGGGGGCGCCCACACGGTCTACACCGTCACACCCGGTCCACGGTCAACACCGTCACGGACCACCGGACTTGCCTGACAGTCACCCAACTGACCGGTCGCCCTGGTTCCTTGTCCCTCCGTTGCCCAGCACGCAAACCACGCGCGCTCTTGGCCCGAACGCGGACTCCCACGCAACTCACCCATCACCCATGCCGGGAACTCGTCCGTTACGTGCGTGGGAAGCAAACCGGGTTCCTCGGGCGAGGACGGCATGTGCGGCGCCAGAGAGTGGTCCCGTTGTGCAGACCGCCAGCACCGCCTATCATCTAGCGATGGGTGACAGTCGGTATCTCACATCTGATTTGCTGTTGGATGCGAGCCCGCTGATCTACCTGGCGAAACTGCACGCGCTCGATGTCCTCGCCGTCACCGCGACGACCGTCCACGTGACCCCGGCCGTCCTCGAGGAGATGACTCGGCCACAGGTCGCCTATCGCCACCCCGATGCGGTGGAGATCGAGCGTGTCGTGGCGAAGGGTCAGATGGCCGTGGTCATGCCGACCGCGAGCGAACAGGAGGCAGCGATGGACCTGGAGCGACGCATCCCAGGGCTCGGCTCGGGCAAGACGGAGGTGTTGTCGATCGCGATCTCACGATCATTCACGGCCGTCATCTTCGAACGTCGCGCTCGTCGGGTGGCGGCGTCGCTGGGCGTGAAACTCATCGACATCGTGGAGTTGCTGGTGGCAGGAACTCCCGATCCCACGATGCGTGAGGAGCGGATCGTCCGTTTCGCCAGCCTCGTGAACATGCGCCTCGAAGATGTGGTGGCCCTCTTGGCGCGGCTTCGGTCGGGCCGGCTCAACAGAACAGCAGGAAGAAATGATGAGTGAGCGATACCAGGTAAACATCAGGCTCGAGCGGAGCCTCATCGATGAGATCGACCGTCTAGCCGACGAAGAGGCCATCGACCGCAGTGAGATGGCTCGACGTCTGTTGGGCACCGGCCTCGCGGCCCGTCGGATGCGGAGTGCGCTCGATGGTTTCCGCGCCGGCAGCATCACGGCATGGCGCGCAGCGTCGATCGCCGGTGTGTCCTTGTACGAGATGCTTGACCGGATCCACGAAGAGGGCATCCCCTACGAGCTGGACCCTGACATCCTCGATCGCGTCGGCGCGTTGGCGGGCAGCGGTCGGTCCGTGCATGAGGAAGACATGACGTACTCCGTTGAGGACGCGAGGACTGGTGCTGCGAGCGAGATCGAGACGCTGCGAGCGCAGTTCAGGCCGCAACGAGTGGCGATGCTGTTCGTGGGCGAGTCGTCGCCGGCGGGTGGGACGCACTTCTACCTGGCCAACTCGAACCTGTTCCGAGCGACACGAGAAGCGTTCGCGACGGCATTCGGAGATGACCACGTGGCAGACGGGCCCCGCTTCCTGCGCGAGTTCCAGGATCGAGGCGCCTGGCTCGTGGACCTGATCGATCGGCCCGTCAACCGGCTGGCCGATGATGAGCGGGAGGACCTCGCGAGTCGTGGCGTCGCAGCGCTAGCCCAGACGATCGGTGAAGAGGATCCACTCCACTTGGTGGCGGTGAAGGCGACGATCGACGACGAGGTCCGCAGCGCTGCCGACGTCGCCGGCTCGTCCGCCGACCTGCTCGCACTACCGTTCCCGGTCCGCCAGTGGCGCACCGTCTACGTCCGCGAACTGGCTGAGGCGTTGCGCCGCTGGTCGACCGAGTAGTGGAGCGCCACCGACCACATCAGTACGTGAGCCAAAGCGGGACCCGTCTCAAGCCCAACCGAAGTTTGCCTGGCACGAACGTAACTGACCACCGATCCGTCCCCCTTGTCCCTCCGTTGCCCAGCACGCAAACCACGCGCGCTCTTGGCCCAAACGCGGAGTCCCACGCAACTCACCCACCAGCCATGCCGGGAACTCGTCCGTTACGTGCGTGGGAGGCAAACCGGGTTCTTCGGGCGAGGACAGCATGCGCGGTGGCAGATCCAGCGTGAGAAGATGCCTTTCCCCGAGGGCCGCATCGTGACGGTTTGGCGACGGGGACGGAAGCGATCACGGGGACTGAAGCCATCACGGGAACTGGAGTCACGACGGACCTCCTGTTGGAATACGACGAGTCGGTGGACGCCGCATATCTGGCCGTCCGCGAGGCGCCATTCCAGCACCGGAATCAGCTTGACGACGCCCGAGGCGTGAGCTACGCAGCCGATGGGTCGGTCATCGGGATCGAGCTTCTATCACCAAGGCGCAAAGGCGTCGTTCTCGATGGACGGCCGTATCGCGATGAAGTCGAGCGAGTCGTGAGAGCGGTCGGCTTCCGGGTCCTCGAGCCGGCCGGCTGAGCCAGGGCGTGCACCCGATGACCCTCCCCTTCGAGGTCATCGCGCCGATCGGGAAGCGTGCCCCGATCGTGGCGCATGTGCCGCACTCGTCCACGGTCATCCCGGCCGATGTGCGCGCCGAGATCCTGCTATCGGACGACAAGCTGACCACCGAGCTACTGCGCCTGACCGACTGGTACACCGACGAGTTGTTCGCCCGGCTCAGCAAGCATGGGGTGACGCGCTTCGTCAACCGGCTGTCGCGCCTGGTGTTCGACCCTGAGCGTTTCCTCGACGAGGCGGCCGAGCCCGCGGCGGCGCATGGCCAGGGTGTCGTCTACTGGCGCGGCACAAACGGTCAGCCGATGCGCGCGCCGGATGCGGATCTGCGTGCGCGGCGTATCGAGCAGCTCTATCGGCCGTACCACGCGGCACTCGACGCCGTCGTGGCTGACCTGCTCGACGAGTTCGGTGAGTGCGCCGTGCTCGATTGCCACTCCTTCCCCTCGGTACCGCTGCCGAGTGAGATCGACCAAGCGCCCGATCGGCCGGACATCTGCATCGGCACGGACACCCTGCACACGCCACCCGAGTTGGCCGATGCGATGACGGCGGCATTCGAGGCAGAGGGCTTCCGCGTCAAGCGCGACTCACCCTTCGCCGGTACCTTCGTGCCCGCCGGCTTCTATGGGCAAGACCGTCGTGTGCGATCGGTGATGATCGAGGTGCGGCGGGGGCTCTACCTGGACGAAGTGACTGCGGAGCCACTGCCCGACTTCGACGACATCAGCGCGGCCATCGAGCGCGCCCTGATGTCCGCCGCGATCAAGCCTTTGGCGGTGGGGCCGGCCAGCACTCGTCGTAGATGACCTGCTCACGCGGCAAGCGCGCCGTACCCGGCCGTGACTTGGGGGCCAAGGCGTCCTCGGTCGGATGACCCACGGCCACGATCGTGCGCACCGAGCGATTGATCGGAAGGCCTAGCAGCTCGTTGATGCCTTCGCGGACATCACCGCGAACCCGTGAGATGCCGCCACCCAGGCCCAGCATGGAGGCGGCGATAAGCATGCGCTCCGCGGCACGGCCGTCGTCGAAGGCTCGCGAGAGGCCGCGCTCCGGCTCGTCCGGCTCGACGATGGCGACCGCGACGCTGGCCGACCGCAGACCCCGGGTCTGGGGCAGCCCCAGCTCGGCGATCTTCTGTATGACGTCCTTGTCGCGCAGCGTGATGAAGCGACAGGACTGCTCGTTGCGGCTGCTGCCCGACCAACGGGCGACCTCCGTGATGGCCTCCAGCTCCGCCTTGGTCACGCGCTTGCCGGTGAACTCCCGCATCTGCCGCACGCGGACGAGCGGCTTGACGACTTCGAGCGGGGAGGGTGCCTCGGCAACGGACGCCGGCTTGGGCTTGGGCTTGGCCTGGGGCCTGGACTCGGCCTGCGGCTTCGGCTGGGAGGGGCTGGACTTGGCGGACATCGAGAGCTCCTTTCGGGAGCGCGGACACATCGGGGCGCGACTGCGTGCTTGGGAACCCTAATCGTGACACAGCGACCAAGCGGTGATGTTGCGTTCGGGCGCCGGTCGGCGCACAGGGGACCGGACTATCGGGTCTATGGCGTGGACTGCTGCAGAGGGGTGTACTCGTTCGCATGTGCCGGCGCGCTCGCCGGTGCCGAGCCTGTGAAGTGCGAGGGACAAGTGATGACGACTCCGACCATCGTCTCCGGTGCTGTATCGACCGTGAGCGAGCTGGGCAAGGACGAGGCCTGGCTGCAGGGTTGGCTGAAGGAACAGCCGACCCGCCTGGGCTTGGGCGATCTACAGGTGACCGATGGTGCCGGCGATGCCGACGCTCGCTGCTTCGTGGCGACCGATGAGGACCGCTGCTTCAGCGTGGACGTCCGACTCGGTGAGATGGAGGCATCGCACGGCTTCCAGCTGCTCGACAACTGGGCACGCAACCGGGCCCGTCATCCGGACAAGACGCACGTGGCGGTACTGGTGACCGAGAAGGCCGGCGACCGCTATCGCACCACGCTCGAGACGCTGGCCCAGCACCTGCCGCTGGTGGTCGTGGAGCTGGCCGTGTGGCGTGGTGACACGGAGGCCATCGTGGTGCCGCATGTGGCGCTGGCGAGCGAAGACGTGGATCTGAGCACGACGCCGGCCGTCAAGGCTGCCGAGGCGATGGTTGCGCAAGCGGACGATGTCGAAGATCTGGCCGTTGACGACGAGTCGGAGAGCGCGAGGTCCGAGGACGAGACGGACGAGACGGACGAGACCCAGGCTGAGGCGTTTGACCCGGTCGAGTCCTTCGAGGCCGAGACCGAAAACGACGAGTCCGACGAGTCCGACGAGTCCGACGGGGCGCCGGAGAACAAGGATGACACCGGCGTGTCCGACCCCTGGGGCCTCCCGTCCCACGATCCCGAGCCGGCCGAGACGTCATATTCCAGTGGGCGCCACCTCCTGACCAAGATCGGCAGCTGACCCCCACGCGCTTCACAGGCTCTGGGCCCGGGCTCGCACCGCCCGGGCCTTTCTTCGTGTGGGTCTAGCGCAACACCTCGAACGCTCGGTCGCGCCGGGGGCCGAAGCGGAAGATGGCGAAGTCGTCGTCGAAGGTGATGACGCGATGGACGCCCAAGCGCTGCATGACCGCGAAGCTGGTGCGATCGACCAGCGAGAACTCCTGATCGGAGAAGACCTCGCCGGTAGCCCAGGCATTCTCCAAGTCGGCAGGCCCGACATACTCGACGACCCCCGCCCTCGAGCGCAGGCCATCCCAGAACCGCTCCGCGGCCACGTAGCCCAGCCGCCGTTGGATCAGTGACCACGTCTCGATGAGCACGTGGTCACTGGTGACGATCCGATCCTGCTGGGCGAGCCGCAGCTTGGCGCGGGCGTTGTTCGAGTCGCCAAGGTCGGCCGCCGCATAGAGGGCCGACGTGTCGACGAAGGCCGTCACCGCTCACCTTTGTCCCGCAGATACTCAGCCTCGACCGCATCCCCGATGTACTCACGCTTGTGCTTCGCGATGTCTGAGCCGCCCGAATCACCGAGGTCAAAGATGGCGCTGATGTTGGTGGCTGCCGACGGCTCGGTATCAGCACGTACGAGGCGACGGATGTATTCAGCCAGGGAGATACCCGACTCGGCCGCCTTCTCGCTAGCGCGCCGGTGTTCCTCCGGGGCCAGCATGATCTGTGTGCGTCGCATCATGATACCTACATCATGATGTATGGCTGCCATGTTCGCAACCCTCCGTGACGCCATCTGGGCACCATAGGGGCGGCCGCTTACCCCGGACTTCACTCCCGTTGCGGGCAGGCTTGCGCCGGGGCAGACTCGGCGCATGAGGCATGGTGAAGAGGCCGAACGCATCGTCGAAGCGCGCCTGCGGGCAGCCCTTCCCGAGCCCGAGTACCGCGTCTACGTCAACGTCAACTGGACCGGCCCGGTGCGCCACGACGGTCCCGCACGCGACGGCGAGGCCGATGCCGTCATCACCCACCCCGAGCACGGGCTGCTGGTCTTGGAAGTCAAGTCGGGCGAGCCCTCACGCGATGCTGCCGGTCGCTGGCACCTGGGCCCGGTGGTGCTGAAGGAGTCGCCCTTCAAGCAGGCCGAGGACAGCAAGTACTTCCTGCGCGCCAAGCTGCTCGATCTGCCCGACTGGCCGCGTGACCTCGACCCACTCGCCGGACACGCCGTCGCCTTCCCGGACGTCGACCTTGCGAGCCTGCCCCGCGGTCACGCGCTGCTGGGGTTGGACGCGCCGACCGACCTGGTGCTGGACGCGCACGCGCTGGAGACGGTCGATGGCATCCAACGCTGGCTCGACCATGTCTTCGACTACTGGACCGGCGATGGCGTTGGTGCACGCCGGCCGCTGGGCGAGAAAGGCGTCGCGCTGGTCGATGAGCTGCTGCGGCCGACCGTCTCGCTGCATCGGCTGGTCCGTGGCCGCATCGAGGACGACCGGGGCGCGTTGGTGGCCGCCAGTCGGGCGCAATCGCGAATCCTCAACCAGTGGCGCTCGCTACGCCGAGTGGAGGTTGTGGGACCGGCCGGGAGCGGCAAGTCGATGTTGGCCGCCGAGCGCGCACGACGGCTCGCCGAAGAGGGCTACCGAACGCTGCTGGTGTGCTTCAACCAACGACTGGCCACGACGATGCAGCGCGATCTGGCCGACGCTAAGGCACCCGCCGGACTGACGGTCACCACCTTCCATCGACTGTGCGAGCTGATGGGAGCACGGGCCGGCACCCTCCCCTCCCGACCTTCGCCGATCCCGCGCGAGTGGTGGGATGAGACGCTGCCCGATGCGCTCGATGGGGCCATCGATGCTGACCCGGACGCCCGCTACCACGCGGTCATCGTGGGCGAGGGCCAGGACTTCGCCATCGGCTGGTTGGAGTCGTTAGCCTTGCTACTGTTCGACACCGAGCAGGGCGTGTTCTGGGTCTTCCACGACCCGGCACAGGCCCTGTTCCGGCCGGACGTGGTGGCGCAGCTGGGGCTCGACCGATTGGAGTTGTTCGAAGACCATCGCAACCCGCCGGCGGTGGCGAGGCTGGCCTCGCGCTTCCGCACGGGAGCCGATGAGATCGAGGTCTACCGCGAGGAGGGGCTCCCGGCTGAGATCGTGGAGGCGGCACCCGGTGCCGCGACCGTGGAGGCGCTACGCAAGACGCTGCATCGGCTGACCGTCGATGAGCAGGTGCCGGAGTTCCGCATCGCCGTGCTCTCGGGTGTCTCGGCGAGTGCGAGCGATGTCTGGCGAAAGCGCCGCTTCGGCAACATCACGCTCTGGAACGAGGCGCTCGATGATGCCGGTCACTCGAGAGGCCTGCCGCCTGAGCAGGTGCCCGACGAACCTGGGGATGTCGTGCTCTTCGAGACCATCCGCCGTTTCAAGGGGCTCGAGCGCGAGGTCATCATCCTGTGCGAGCTGCCGGAGGAAGGCGGCCGGCTCGATGAGCTGCTCTACGTGGGCCTGACCCGAGCGACCACCCACCTCGTCGTCATCGCACCCCCTGCCCTGGCGAAACGCCTGCGCGGCATTTGAGCCTTCAGGTCCGAAGCAGTTCGGCCCGGGGCGCGGCGGCCGCCAGGCCGCGGTCGAGCGTGATGATCGGCACGGAGAGCTCGACGGCCAGCGAGATGTAGAGCGCATCCACGAGCCTGACGTTGTCACGTTGGCCCCAGGCCGATGCCAGCAAGGGACCGATGGCGTGTCGTTCGAACGGCGCTGCGGCAAGCGCATCGATCCGAGCGGCTACCTGACCAGCGTCGAGCTCGCCGGCGCGGTGGAGGCGACCGAAGGCGGAGAGGACTGCGGCATCGAAGTGCGCCGGGACGTGGACCGCGGTCCCCGCGATTCGCTCCGCCACCATGTGGGCCATGCGCCCACCAATCAGGAGCGCGACCATCGCGGAACCATCGAGAACCAGAATCTCCGTCAATCGGGACCGTGACCGAACTCGTCAGCCGCATCACGAACTGCCGCAAGCACGACGTCGAGGTCCACCTCCGGACCTTTCATCTCCAGGACCTGGTGGAGCCAGGCATCGGTGCGGCGAGCATCCAGCGCGCCTCGCAGCGCGACCTGCGCCAAGGCCGAGACGTTCAGGCCAGCCACGCGAGCATCCTTCGCAAGATCGTCAGGCAGATAGACGTTGACCCGAGCCATGCGCATACTATACACACGCCTGTGCGGGTGGCGCCAGGGATTCGTCGGTGACGTCGGGCAACGCGGCGGCGGGAAACTCGTTGACAGGACTATCGTCCTATCGGCACGATGGGACCCATGGTGATCGAGACCGGCGAGCGAACTCGCAGTGCCTACCAAGCCCGCTTGCGGGGCGGCCCTGACGACGGCGCTGTCGTACGTGTGCCGGCGCTCCCCGGCGGCGAGGCTCCCGACTTCTTTCACGCCGGTCCCGACGACCAGGGCGTCTACGTGCTGGCCGGCTCTCCACATGCTGATGAGACGCTGCCCTACTGGTGGATCGCCGATCACAGCCGCCTTCCGAGCGGCACCGGCCCGGAAGGCGCCACGTGGACACTCATCTCGATGAGCCCTGACGGCACGACGGCCAAGGTGTGGCACCAGCACGGAGCGGGTGCCACGCCGAAACGCCTGCTGCCTGAGCCGATGCACTCGGCCAAGGTGCCCCTGTTCATCGGCCGCGGCTACGTCTGCAGCGACTGTGACGACCTCACCGTGGTGAGCTTCCCGCCTCGCGAGGACGACGCCGAGTAGATCCGCTGCCGCAGTCTGCGCTTAGCGAGGCACCGCGACACAGACCCAGGGACGACTAAGGATCTGCCTCCGACCGAGGCTCGTAGTCGGGTACCTATCGCCCACCTCGGTCGTGATCGG
>JBBSAV010000051.1:0-20177 GCA_038251965.1 Candidatus Limnocylindrales bacterium | reverse complement strand
CGCCGAACTCGTCTCGCAGCCTGGACACACGCTCTTCGCCCAGCGGCAGCAACGAGAACATGCCCCGCTGGCGCATGAGCGCCTCGTGGTTGCCCGGCGCTCCGGCCGCCTGCAGCCCCGCCACGAACCTGGCTCGATTGCCGTTGATCCGATCGCGCATCATGCCGACCTCGCCGATCCAGCGGGCACGCAGCTCCCCGTCAGCCAGCACCGTGGCCACGATCTCGCCGCCGTGTGCGGGTGGGTTGGAGTAGTTGGCGCGCACCGCGGCCTTGGCGTGCGAGAGCAACGTGGCGGTTTCCGCGGCATCTGCCCCCACGATGCTCAGGGCGCCCACGCGTTCATCGTAGAGCGCGAAGTTCTTGCTGAAGCTGCTTGCCACCAGCATCGTGCGGTCACGCGCCAGCAGCGCCATCAGGCCGCGGGCATCCTCGACGAGACCATCGGCGAAGCCCTGGTAGGCGAAGTCCAGCAGCGGCAGGGCGCCGGTCGCCGCGAGCGTGTCGGCGATGCGCTCCCACTGCGCAGGCTGGGGATCGATACCGGTGGGATTGTGGCAGCAGCCATGCAGCAGCACCACGTCCCCGGCGGGGACGGAGCGCAGCACGTTGAGCATCGTCTCGATGTCCAACTCACCGTCCGCGCCCAGATAGGGATAGCTGCGGATGGGCAGGCCGGCCGCTTCGAAGACCTGTGGATGGTTGGGCCAGGTCGGCGTCGACAGCCACACAGCGGCCCCCGGTGCGATGGCCGCCACAAGGTCACCCGCGACCCGCAGGGCACCGGTGCCACCGGGCGTATGGATGGTCTCGACACGGCCGTCCGTCACCGCGGCATGGCCGGCACCGAAGACCAGGGCGCGCACCGGTCCGGTGTAAGCCGGATCGCCACCGATGGGCTTGTAGACCTTGGTCGTCTGGCCCGCGAGGATGCGCCCCTCAGCCTCGCGAACGGTGTCGAGCACGGGAGTCGTGCCGGTTTCGTCGACATACACGCCCGATGCGAGCGACACCTTGTCGGGTCGGTCGTCAGCGCGAAAGCGCTCCATCAGCCCCAGGATGGCGTCGGGTGCGCGGGGCTCAAGATCAGCGAACATCGTCATGGCCTGATGGTAGCCCGGCTATCCTGAAATGCGTGGAACCAGTCCGAACGATCGAGGCGACCGCGAGCGAGCGACCGTGAGCGAGCGAGCGTGAGCGCCGCGCTCGTCGCCTTCCTGATGTCGGTCGGTGCCGGTGGCTTCGGCTCGTTGGTCGGCATCGGTGGTGGGCTTGTCATCGTGCCCGTCCTCAGCGTGGGCCTGGGCTACGACGTCAAGACGGCCATCGCCGCCAGCCTCATCGGCGTCATCGCCACATCATTGTCGGCGAGCCCCCGCTACATCCACAGCGGCATCGCCGATCGCCGATTGGGCTTGTTGTTGCTGGTCGCCGCGGCGCTGGGTGGTCTGGCTGGCGGCTTGACCGCGGGACGGCTGGATGGTCGCACCCTGTCGCTGCTGTTCGCGCTGCTCCTGGCGGGCGTGGCGTTGCGCATGTTGTGGCAGATCCGCCACCCGGTCGTCCACCCTCCGGTCGATGACGATGCCGACGGTTCGGGTTTCGCTTCGTCATATGTCGAGCCCACCAGCGGCGAGGAGATCGAGTACCAGGCGCGTCGGATCGTGCCCGGGACCGTGGTCTCCTTCGTGTCCGGCAACATCAGTGGCTTGCTGGGCGTTGGCGGTGGTGTCATCAACGTGCCCACCTTGAACGTCCTGATGCACGTGCCCATCCGCGTCGCTACCACCACCAGCACCTACATGTTGGCAGCCACGGCGGCGGCCAGCGCCACGGTCTACACCGTCTCAGGCCGGGTGGATCCGCTGCTGGCGGCACCGGTGGCGCTGGGGGTCATCGTCGGTGCTCGCCTGGGTGCTCGCCTGTCGATGCGCCTGTCGCAGAACGTGTTGCGACTGGCGTTCGTGGCGGTTGCGGCGGTGTTCGCGGTCAGCATGTTCGCGGAGTCCCTGGGCACATGAGCAGGCAGCAGGGGAGCTCGGCCGGGCACGCTCCACGGCAGTACACCAGTGCTGCCCTGTCCGGCGGTGCGTTTCTGGCGGCAGCCTGTTTCGTGGTCGCGTTGGCAGCGGAGCTCGCCGGCTCGGAGCCGGGAGGCGGGAGCATGACCGACTTCGCCGCGGTCACCGATGGGCTGCTGGCCTTCACGCCGTGGGCGTGGGCGACGCTGGGTGTCTACGCGGTGGTGGTGACACCACTGCTCGGCTTGATCGTGACGGCCTGGGAATACTCGAGCGTGGGCGACCGGCGCTCGGTCGGGCTGGCTGTGGCCGTGATCGCGGTCCTGGTCACGAGTGCGGTCATCTCGATCCTTCGGTAGGCCTAGTTGTGCCTGCTTGCCCGGTGCCGTCACGCCCGCCACCACGCGGTGCCGTCACACCCACTGCTGGCGCGGTGCCGGCAAACCCGCCGCCACGCGGCATCGTCACGCCGTCGGGCGTGGCTCCAGGACGATCACCGGGATCTCCCGCTCGAGCGCGGCGGCGTCCTCCTCCAACCCACCACCCTGATCGACCCACATCGCCCACAGCCGTTCCCGCTCCCGGCCAACTGACTCACGCGCCCGCACGTCACGCTGGCCATCGGGCAGGTCGACGATGGCGTCCGGTGTGGTTCGCAGGTTGAGCCACCAGGCAGGTGGTCGCTCGTTCATGCCGTTGGTCGCGAGCAGCAAGAAGTTCTCGCCGTCTTCGAGGTAGCCGAGGATGGCCGTGCGGATCTGACCGCTCTGCCGACCCAGTGTCTGGAGCCGCAGCATGCCCCAGCGATCGGGCCTGGCTCGCCGCAGGCCGATGTGGCCACGCGTCAGACGCAGGACTGCGCGATGGCCGAGCCAGAAGGTACGCATGAACCAGCGCGGTGGCGTGCGTGGTCTCGCTGGTATCTCAGTCACGCAAGCCTCTCCCGTCTCGGGTTGTCACTCGGATCAAGGGACATGATGATCCATGATCCAGCTATGGCAGCATCGCGTTGAGGGCTGCGACAAGCTGATGGACCACATCCCGATCAGCCTCGTGCGGTGCCGAAGGGCGGACGACGACATCGCTCCCTCGGTAGACGAGCCGTAGCCGTGCCGGGTCCGCGGTGGGGATGCTTCGCAGTGCGGTTCAGCACGACGACTCGCGGGCCGTCGAGGCATCGTCTGACATTCGCACCGCTTCTCAACGCATGTTGCTGATGACATTCGCACCGCTTCTCAACGCAAGTTGCTGACCTCGCGTGTTCTTAGTCGATCGTCGGTGTGGGGTCCGTTCGTGGCGGAATGGGACCGCCAAGACCCGGTCACCGCTGGCCTCGTGGCCCGAGCTATGCCCTTCCACGCTCAGAATCTCCCCGCACGCATGGATCGCGATCCGGCCAGTGGGGTCGCCGGACCAGGGTCCTCGCCTTACGGTGCCCCAGCCGACAAATGGCGAAGAACTGCGCCGGACCAGGTCGACACGCGGTGCCGCAGTCGATACCTCAAGAACTGCACCGGACCATACCGACACACGGGTGCCCCAGCCGATGCCTCACGAGGAACTGCACTGGACCAGGTCGACACGCGGGCCCCGCAGCGTTCGCCCACCGACCTACGGGGCGTGCCGGTCGACGAAGCGGCAGCGGGGAGCGATGGGACAGATATCGCACTCGGGCACTCGCGCATGGCAGATCCGGCGGCCGTGCGTGATGAGCCCGACGTGGAGCGGATAACACTGCTCGGGCTCCAGCAGGGCCAAGTAGCGATCGTGCGCCTCCTCCGCCGACACCTTCGCTGGCATCAGGCCGATGCGCTTGGAAACGCGGTCTACGTGGCGGTCGACCGGCATGAGCGGCATCCCGAACGACATCATCAGCACCACCGAGGCGGTCTTGACGCCGATGCCGTCGATGCTGGTGAGCCAGTCACGCGCCGCCGCCGGCTCCATCTCGCCGAGGAACTCCAGCGAGTGATCGCCACGAACCTCGCGTACTCTCGCCAGCGAGGCCTGGATACGCGGCGCCTTCTGGTTGGCCAGACCGCCCGGGCGGATGACATCGGTGAGTTCGGCGATGGGTGCTGATTCGACGGCCATCCAATCGGGTAAGCCCAGCCGCTGCCAGCCGCTGCCACCCCAGCCCGGCCGATTGTCCACCACGGCACCACCGACAGCCCCGGCACCACCGACAGCCCCGGCACCACCGACAGCCCCGGCACCACCGAAAGCCCCGGTCGTCGCCTCGCCCGGATACGCGCGACGCAACGCATCGAAGGCTTTCTCGGCGTTGATGTCGGCCGAGTTCTGCGACAGGATCGTGAGCACCAGCTCGGACATCGGGTCCAGACTACGTTCCCATCGCGGCACACCGTAAAGCGACTGCACGCCGTCGAGCACGTATTCAACGAGGTCAGGGCGGGACTGCTGCAGCCGTCGTGCCCAGGGCTTGATGGGGTCGGCCTTGCGCCGCCGCCCTGGCTTGCGCGCTCCGGCCGTGCTCATCGTCCCAACTCGCCCGCGAGATCGATCAGCGCTGCCACTCGCTGGGCGGCCCGCTCGATGGGAGCCGTGCCAGCCGCCCTGACCTCGGCCAGGCTCATGGGTCGCTCCGTGACCGGCATGGTGATGACACCCATGGCGTGCATGAACTGCGCGCCCTCGGGCATGACGCCGCCCCCGAAACAGACAGCACGCACACCGGCAGCGCGCGCGCGCTCGGCCACGCCCATGGCGGTCTTGCCGTAGGCGGTCTGGCCATCGACCATGCCCTCGCCGGTCAGCACCAGGTCGGCCGACCCCACGGCCTCCTCGAAACCGGTCAACTCCATGACCACCTCGACACCGGGGCGCACCTCGAAGGATTCGAAACGGTCGGCGATGGCCAGCAGTCCGAAGGTGCTGCCGCCGGCCGCACCAGTGCCGGCCTCGTAGCGCAAGGGCCGGCCCACGCTGCCCTCGAGCAGGTCGGCATAGCGGCGCAGGTTGCGGTCCAGTTCAGCGACCTGCTCGGACGTGGCGCCCTTCTGTCGTCCGTAGGTGGCCGCTGCGCCACGCTCACCCAGCAGGGGATTGGTGACGTCGGACGCCACCGTCAAGCGCACTTCCGCGAGCACTTCCGACAGTTCCGAGAGGTCCACGCTGGCCAATCTGCCCAACGCGCCCCCGCCCGGTCCGAGGTCGCCACCGCCGGCATCGCGGAAGCGGGCACCCAGCGCTTCGAGCAGCCCGGCGCCGCCGTCGGTGGTGGCCGACCCGCCCAGACCGATGACGATGTCTCGGCAGCCCAGGCCGATGGCGGTGGCCAGGATCTGGCCGGTGCCGAAGGTCGTCGCCGCCATCGCGTCCCGCTCGCCATCGCTCACTCGCGAGAGTCCCGAGGCGGAGGCCATCTCCACCACGGCACGATCGCCGTCGCGCAGGAACGCCGCCGTCAGCGTGCGCATCAGCGGGTCCTTGGCCGCCACTTGGTGGCGATCCCAGCCGCCGCTGGCTTCCACCGCATCGAGCGTGCCCTCGCCGCCGTCGGCCATCGGGGTCAAAGACACCACATCGTCCGGACGCACCGCCGACCAGCCTGAGGCGAGCGCGTCGGCCACGACCACTGACGAGAACGTGCCCTTGAAGGAGTCGGGCGCCACCAGGACGCGCAACGAACGCTCAGCCACCGGGGTCTTCGGGCAGGCCGCGCTTGCGTCGGTATTCGGGGATCTGGTTCATCGGCGGCCGTTCGATGTCAGCCAGGTCCAGCACGTCCAGCGAGAGCTGGTGCCCGGCCGAGCGGGGCAGCTTCATCGAGGTGCCCAGCTCACCCATAAGCCGGGTCTTGCCGCGTTCCTCGAGGCGCTTCATGACCGCCTGCATGATGACGAAGGCCATCTTGGAGAGGCCCTCCAGGTCCTGGTTGCGGTGGTGGCGGATCTCCAGGTCGACCTGCCCCAGGCCGTCGATGCCGATCTTGTCGGCAAGGTCGATGAGATGCCCGATCTCGACCGCGTAGCCGGTGAAGAAGGGGATGTCCTCAAGGATCTCGCGGCGGCCGGCGTACTCGCCCGAGAGCGGCTGGATGTAGCCCGACAGCTCGGGGAAGAAGAGGTTGATCAGGGGTCGGGCGACCAGCTCGGTGACACGGCCACCGCCACCTTCGGTGAGCACGCCACCCTGCACGATGGGCCGCTGGTAGTAGGCCTTCACATAGCCCAGGCGTGGCTCGGTCAGCAGCGGTCCCAGCGTGCCGTACAGGAAGCGCGGATCCCAGTCGCGCACGTCAGTGTCGCACCACGCCACCAGGTCGCCGCTGGTCTCATAGAGGCTCTTCCAGAGTGCTTCGCCCTTGCCGTCGTGGGCGCCGTACCGGGACAGGACCTGCTGGTGGACGACGACGCGGGCGCCTTCGTCCTCGGCGATGCGGCGCGTGTCGTCACTCGAACCGGAGTCGATCACGAGCAGCTCGTCCACCAACGGCACGACCTTCATCAGCTCCCGCCGCGCGGCGCGCACGATGGGACCGATGGTCTCGGCCTCGTTGAGCGTGGGCAGCACGGCCGAGATCGTCAGGCCGCGCTTCTCCTTGAGCTCCACCAGCCGCTTGAGGTCGGAGAACTCACGGTACTCGCGTGACGACTCGCCGAACCAACGGTCGACCCTGGCTGGCAGTGAGCGGACCGCCGATGCAGCTTGCTCGGCGGCTTCGAGTGATTCGTGCTCAAGCGCGCGCTCCACGAAGGTGGCACGCGTGGGCACGTCGCGGGTCTTGACCACGATGACGGTGGGCTCGGCTTCCTGTGCCACGTGTTCGACGAGTTGCCCGAAGAGCGGTGCGCCGGGGCTGTCAAGGGCGGACGCGGTGGCGCCCATGACGACCAGCTGTGCGCTGTTGGCCTCAGCCAGGATGGCCGCCGTGACGTCTTCAGCCTCGACCACGCGTGCCGCGGAGGCGTCGCCATGGTGGCGTTCGACGAAGAGCCCCAGGTTGCGCTGGTAGCGTTCGCGGAGTGCCGGATCCAAACCGGGGGCGATGACGGTGGGCACGTCCAGCGTCGCTCCGAAGGCGTCGGCCAGCGCGGACGCATAGCGCAGTGCCAGCTCCGCGTGCGGGCCACCACGGACCGGGGCGACGATGCGCTGCACATCGCTGATGCCGCGCTGCTTGACCACCGCGATGTCGCAGGGACGCTCGCGGATGACCTCATCGATGGTGGGGCTGAAGACCGGTTGGAACTCCGCCTGGTCGGCAAGCCGCTCGGCGACGCTGTGGTGACGCCGGTCTGGCCCGCCCCAGCCGAAGAGGATGAGGTCAGCCTCTTCCTCCGCCGCCACCTCCACGACGCCCTCATCGGCACGACGGCCGATGCGAACGACGGTGCGTAGCTCCACCCCTTCGGGGGTGAACTCCAGCACCCGCTGTAGCAGCCGGCGAGCCTGCCGGGCGCGCGTGGCACCCTCCGACAGCGGCACGCCCTCGGGCACCTCGACCACCGAGAGCGCCGTGATGGCACCGCCGTCCTGCAGTAGCGCGGCGCCGATGCGCACGAGGTCCGACGCGGTGCGCGGGTTGGCCAGCGGGATGACGATCGACTTGGGAAGCGTGACGTCCTGGGTCATGCCTTGCTCACCTTGGTCCGCTTGCTGGCCGACTTGGGTGACTTGCCTCCCGCTCGCTTGGTCTTGCGCCCGCTGAGGCCCTCGCCGGCCCGCCAGCGCTCGACGAAGCCGGGCTTGGCCTGTTCGTAGGCGCGTGCCTGTCGCTCGACCAGCGACTCGGCTTGCTGCGTGGTCATGTCGCGGGCCTCGATGACGAGACTGGCGACGCGTGCAAAGTAGATGGGTACCAGCGCCGCGATCATGCGATCCATGTCCATGCTGTCGCCGCGAGCCGCCAGCGCGAGGTCGTAGATGATGCGTGCCCACAGGTCATCGCTGAAGTGGAACTCGACATCCTCCGCGGAAGTGGGCGTGTCGGCACGGGTAATCTCATCCAGCACCTCCGCGGCTTCGGTAGCGAGCAGGTCCAGTGCCTCCATGCGCGCCGGCGACACCAACGCCTGCCAGGCCTCGCCGACGGTCACGCGACCCCTGGCAAAGGCGCCCAGCAGGCGTGTCACGTCCACCTCCAGCGGAGGCGGATCGGCATACCGCTCGAAGCCGTAGGTCGGCACGGCGTGCGAGCCGCGCACATCGAGCCAGCCCTCGGCGTGCTGCACGGTCAGGCGCAGCATGGTGGAGACGACCTGGCTGAACATGGGGCCCAGGTCCGCGCCGGGATCCTTGGGGTCGTGGATCTTGGCGCCCAGGCGCGTCTGGCTGACCGCGAAGCCACCGGTGATGGCCTGGGTGGTCATCCAGATGTCGATCCCGAACTTGGAGATGTCCGACGTCCAGTCGTCCTGATCGAGATAGTGCTTGACGAGGTCGCCGCTGACGCCGAAGTCGCCGCCGATGGGCTGGCGGATGCGCAGTCCGTAAAGCGCGCGCGTCATGGGATAGGTGACGGTGTTGGTGATGGTGCCGTCGTACTTGTAGCGCTGGTAGAGCGGCGTCACGTAGTCGAAGCCGCCCTTGAGGATGGGCCCGGCCAGCAGCTCGATCCATTCAGGCACGATGGAGCGCAGGTCGGAGTCGACCACGACCAGGGCCTCCACTTTGAGCGCCTCGGCGATCTGGAAGATGGTGCGCAGGGCCGCACCCTTGCCGCCCACACCGTCGACCTCGTGGTAGGTGAGCGACAGGCGCTGGAGCCGGTTGCGCGGTCGCACCAGGAGGATGCGCTCGACGTAGTCGGGTGGCTGGGTCTCGATAACGACACGGCCGGTGCCGTCGGGCGAGCCGGCATCGGCATTGACCAGCACCGGCTTGCTGTCGGGGAAGTACTGCACCAGCCCGGCTTGTGCGGCGCGCGTGACATGGCCGATGGTGGCGGCATTCTTGAAGCTGGGGATGCCGACCATGATGTCGGCGGGGCCAAGTCGCTCGACCTCTGCGGCCAGCGCTTCGGAGAGGGCTCGATCAGGCATGCGTTGAGACTAGCCCAATGGCGAAGAGCCGGTTCTCTGGTCGCACCGCGATCCTCCAGCGGCGTCTGATCGGCGTCTGATCGGCGTCCTATCGGCGGCGGTCGAGGCGCTCCACGATGCGCCACTCGATGGTGTCGTCGTTAGGGTGATAGCGGCTGTTGGCGGACTTGAGGATGCCGCCCCGTAGCCCCATCGCTTTCCAGGTGGCGATCCAGCTGTCGATGGGCGGCCGCACGTGACCCGAGAGACGCACCAGAGGACCTGGCGCGATGATGCTCTCCAGCAGCCGTTTCCGTTCCAGCAAGGGCACGTCCAGCAGGTCGGTGCCGTCCAGTGCCAGCAGGTCCACGGCCACGAAGCCATCGATCTTCTCCGCCTCCGCGTCGACTCGGTCGATGACGTTGCGCGCCTTCACGTCGAAATCGATGCTGCTGCGCAGGAACATCTGGGTGGGACGGCTGTGGACCTCGGGGATAGCCGCCGCGCCGACCCCGTCGAGCATCACCTGGCGGCTGATGACGCCGTCCACGATGGCATCAAGGGCCATGAAGGCATCGCCCATGGCCGCCGCCAGCAGCGGCAGACCAGGCGCCACGTCGACGCCCGTCTCCTCGATCAGCGCCACCGTCACCGGGGGCTCAGCCTCCGGCCCCGTGCTCAGGTGTGCGAGCGCACGCGTGCCGCTCCACAGCGGCTCCAGCAGTGGATCGCGGATGTCGAACGTGCGGCGCCCGCGGTAGGCGCGCATGGGCGCCCAGTCGAGCGGATCGTCAGGGACGGGTGCGGGCTCGCGGTCGGCCATGACGCGCTAGCCGGCCCGGCCGCTCTCCAGCAGGCGCCACGCAGAGCCGATCATCTCGCGCAGTGAGCCACGCTGCGGTCGCCAGCCCAGCAGCTCGCCAGCCCGGTCGTTCGAGGCGATGAGCGCGGGCGGGTCACCGGCACGGCGCGGCCCATAGCGGTGCGGGATCTCGGCACTGACGATGGCGCTGGCGGTGTCAAGCACCTGCTTGACGCTGAAGCCGCTGCCGGAGCCGAGGTTGCAGATCTCCTGGCCCGGCCCCATCTGACCGGTGAGCTCCAGGGCGGCGATGTGCGCCTCGGCCAGGTCGAGCACGTGGATGTAGTCGCGGATGGCCGTGCCGTCAGCGGTGGGGTAGTCATCGCCGAAGACGGTCAGCTCGGGACCGCCGCGGGCGGCGCCCAGGATGTTGGGGATGAGGTGCGTCTCGGGATGATGCCGCTCGCCGTAGTGCTCGCTGGCCCCGGCCACGTGGAAGTAGCGCAGCGATACCGAGCGCAGCCCGTAGGCGGAATACCAGCCCATGGCGCTCTCGAACGCCAGCTTGGAGGCGCCGTAGGGATTCACCGGACGAGTCGGCGCGGTCTCGCGGATGGGGACGCGCTCAGGCTCGCCGTAGACGGCCGCGGTGCAGCTGAAGACGATGCGGTCGACCCCCGCCTCACGGAGGGCGTCGAGCAGGGCGATGCCTCCGACCACGTTCTCGCTGAAGTAGAGTCCCGGATCCTGCATGGACTGGCCCACCAGCGATCGGGCGGCACAGTGCAGCACGGCTTCGATGTGGTGATGCTTGAGCAGGCTCACCATGGCCGCCTTGTCCGACACCGAGTGCACCGCCAGTTTCGCGCCGGGCGCGACCGATTCACGATGCCCGGTCACGAGCGTGTCCAGGACCACCACCTCGTGCCCGGCCAGGATGAGTTGCTCCACCGTGACGGAGCCGATGTAGCCGGCGCCGCCGGTGACGAGGACGCGCATCAGCGGCCCAGCAGGCGGTCGAAGAGGGATCTGCGCAACGGAGACTCCTTCGTAGGGGTGGCGATATCGGTCACGACGGGTCGCATCTCGTGGGAGCTCGGCGTGGCGGCAATGGCCGGCCGCTCGACGGGTTCACCGCGAGTGGCCAGCACCTCCGAGAGGCGTGCTTCCATCCGCCGTGCCATGTCATTCTCGGGATCGATCTGGAGCGCGCGCGAGGCGAGCCGATAGGCCTGCCCATCATCGCCCTCCGCCAATGCGCACCTCGCCAGGCCCACGACCGCGATGGCGTTGCCGGGATCCAGCTCCACCACCCGCCCATAGATATCCCTGGCCTTGGCGACCTGGTCGACCTGCAGGTTCCGGTCAGCCTCGAGGATCTGCTCGATCATGCTGTCGAGACTACCTGATGGGTGGATGTGTGGCTCCCCCGTCCGTGTCGTTGCCGCTTTGGCCACCCTGCATCAGGTCATCGAGGACGAGGCTGGCCCGCGTCAGCAGCGTCACGCGCCGATTGAGGGCCGGCTCCTCCACGACGTCGGCGAGGAGGCGCTCCAGGATCGTGCCGATGGGTGGACCTTCGGGCACGCCCAGGGTTTCACGCACATCGCGACCGTCGATGGCGAGATCGGCCAGCGTCAGCGGGGATCCGCCCGAACGCTGGCCGGCGATGCGGTCACGGAGATGCGCCTCTCGCTGCGCAGCGCGGTCGTCGGCCGCTCGAGCCGTGCGCAGGAGCAGCAGTTCGTCGAGCAGCTCAGCGGGCAGCCGGCCCATGAAGCGGCGCACGTCCGCATCGGTCCAGGTCGGGTCGTACCGGGTCGCTGAGACGGCGATGAGCGCAGCGACCGCGTCCGCCTCGCGTCCGCCCACCCGCAGGCGCGCCAGGATGGTGCGGGCCGCATCGGGACCAACCTCGCCAAGGAGGGCAGCCAGCGCCAGTCGCTCGTTGTCCGCGTCGGCCTCAGCAGCCGAGTCAAGCGCGGCGAGGGTACGGTCCCATGTCTCCGCCGGCAGGGCCTTGAGCTCGGGGAGCGTCGTGGCCAGGATGCCCGTCTCGGCCATCAGGCGGATGGCCCGCGATGGTGCCGCCGCGGCCAGCATGCGGCGGATCTCGCTGCCGATCCGCTCCTCGGATACCCACTCGATGTCGGCTGCGTGGTGGCGCATGGCCCGCTCCGTGACCGGTTCGATGGCGAAGTCAAGGCGTGCCGCGATGCGCACCGCTCGCAACAGGCGCAGGGCATCTTCATCGAAGCGTCGGTCGGGATCGCCCACCGCACGGACCAGTCGGGCGTCCAGATCTCCCTGACCGTCAGCAGGATCGACCAGGCGGGCGGCGGATCCTGGCCCTCGGCGGCCCCAGGCGATGGCGTTGATGGTCAGGTCGCGACGGGCCAGATCCTCGAAGACGTCACCGCTGAAGGTGACGCTGTCGGGTCGGCGATGATCGGCGTAGCGATGATCGCGACGGAAGGTCGTGATCTCGATCTCGCGCGCGAGAACGGTGCCGAAGCGGTTCTGATAGCTGCTGCCTGGGAAGACACGGAGGATGCGCTCCGGCCGCGCGTCAGTGGCCACGTCCCAGTCGCTGACACGAAGGCCCAGCAAGGCATCTCGCACACCACCACCGACGAGATATGCAGCGTGCCCCTCGTGCCACAGCTTGGCCAGTACCGACATCGCCGCGTCATCGACGGGGAACGGCGGCCCATCGTCCATGCCGCGCACCGCCCCCGGCTCTCCCGGTCCGCTGCTCAGCGGTTGAGTGTGAGGTAGTCCCGCCAGGCTTCGTTGCGGGGGTCGGCCAAGTAGGACGAGTACAACGAGTAGATGTCGCAGCGGGGTTCACGGGGTGGCTGGCGCAGGCGCATGCCGGCCTCCTCCGGCAGACGGCCCCCTTTGCGGTGATTGCACGAGCTGCATGCTGCCACGAGGTTGTCCCAGCTGTGGCCGCCGCCACGGTGGCGGGGCACGACATGGTCGAGCGTCAGCTTGGGGGTCGGCTCACCGCAGTAGACACAGGCATGGCCGTCGCGGGCGAAGACCTCTCGACGAGACAGTCGCACACGCGGGCGCGGCCGTCTGACGCGGTACTGCAGCTTGATCACCGAGGGCGCGCGCAGGACTTTGGTGGGAGTCCGCACCTCCGTGTGGTCGTACTCGATCACCTCCGCCTTCGCGCCGAAGACGAGCCGGAACGCCCTGCGGATATCGCAGACGTTGAGCGGCTCGTAGTCGGCGTTCAGAAGAAGGACGACGCTATCCACCGTGCACCTCGGACCGGCGTGTTCCACACGCTGCACGCCGCATCCTAACGTACCCTCGGCCATGCCCTACCGCAGACACCCCGCAGGCAGTACCAATGCTCCATCGGGCGTGGACCCCGGCGCGCTCACACGACCGCACCCAACGACACGCCTCCGCCCGAAGCGTGGGACAACCGGGTGATGGAGACAGGACCGTCGGGGACGATAGGGTTCGGCATGTCATCGCCCCGAGCGCAGTCATCCACCAAGGACACCAAGACATCTAAGGAACAGGACGGATCATGAACGCCTACTGCCCAGAGTGCGAGACCGAACTCGATCAGAACAGTGGTATCTGCCCCGCGTGCCGCTGGGACCCGACCGCCGTCGCGCTGTCGGTCCAGGCGCCGACAGATTCGCGCGAGTCGTCGCTGACCGAGCGGTATCGCGGCACCGAGTACGACGTCTCGCTGCACCAGGCGGCGTTCAACGACGCCACCAGCGTGTCCCGAGGACGTGCCTTCGTGCTGGTCGGTCTGGTCGCCGCGATCGGACTCTATGGCGCCGCCATGGGGGCCATGGGCGTCTTCTAGATCCACCACTGGTCGCGGTAGCGGCCGATGGGGTCAGGCGGACACGGCCGGAGAGGCATCGACCTCCCGGCCGTTCGTCATGTCAGCTGTGGCGGCCGGGACCCGGGGCCGGGACCCGCGCCTGAAGCGAGGACTAGCGGATGGTGCTGGGGGAAGTGACGCGGCCACGGGCCAGGAGCGTGCCGATCCCTTCCGAGCCCAGCGGCTTGGAGTACAGGTAGCCCTGTGCCATGTCACAGCCGACCACAGCCAACCGCCGGGCCTGCTCGCGCGTCTCTACGCCCTTGCCGATGGTGGCGAGACCACGCGAACGGCACAGCGCCAGGACGCTCTCGGCGAAGGCCACGTCGTCGTCGCTGCCGGTGACCAGGTTGGCGAAGCTGGGGTGGAGCTTCACGATCGTCAGGGGCATGCTGCGCACGTCGTCGAGTGCTGAGCCCTGACCGAAGTCCTCGAGCGCCAGACCAACCCCGACGTCGGCCAACGCGGTGATCTCGTCGGGATAGCCGCTGCAGCCGGCACCCAACTCCAGGGTCAGCGACGCCGGGTCCAGGTCCGATCGCTGCAGCACGGTTTGGATCTGGCCCAGCAGCTCAGGATGGCTGAGCTGGCGCGGGGAGATGTTGATGTTCATCCGCAGCGATTGCATCCGCGCGAAGCCCAGGTGCCACGTGCGTAGCTGGCGAGTGGCCGCATCCAGCACGCGTTCACCGATGGGAATGATGAGCCCGGTCTCCTCGGCGAGTGGCAGATAGTCGGCCGGCGCGATGGTGCCCATCAGAGGATGCCGCCAGCGCAGCAGCGCCTCGACCGCAGCGATGGACCCTGAGACCAGATCGATGATGGGCTGGTACTCGAGTCCGAACTCGTTGCGCTCGACGGCTCGTTCGAGCTCCACGGCAAGGTCGATGGGGGGACGTTTGGTCCGTTGGCGTTCCGGCATGTCAGGCACGCTAGCAGGTCCCTGCGTGCTGGCCCTCCCTACTGTGGTGCCCCCCGACACCGGGACCATCAGTACCACACCCCCCTCCAATGGACCATCAGCCATCACGCCTGTGCCCCCGCCCCGCCCCCGCCCCCGTCGCCCGGCCAGCGAGGCCGAGTTCGGGGTCATCGGGAGCGCGTGCGATAATCGACTGACCGTCGTGGCAACCAATTGGCTCCGTGCGGGCGACGACCCCGCTGCCGAGCCACTGGCCAGCGCCACCAGAACCCAACTTCGATCGAGGCATGTCGTGAACGTCGATACGTCCACCTGGGCGACCAAGAAGGGCCTGGCCCAGATGCTCAAGGGCGGCGTCATCATGGACGTCGTCACCCCTGACCAGGCGCGCATCGCTGAGGAAGCTGGTGCCGTGGCAGTCATGGCGCTGGAGCGCGTCCAGGCTGATATCCGTGCCACCGGCGGCGTCGCCCGCATGAGCGACCCCGCGCTCGTGAGCGGCATCATGGAGGCGGTCACCATCCCGGTGATGGCCAAGGCACGCATCGGCCACTTCGTGGAAGCGCAAGTGCTGGAGGCGCTGGGCGTCGATTACATCGATGAGTCGGAGGTGCTGACGCCGGCCGACGAGGACAACCACATCGACAAGCACGCGTTCAAGGTGCCCTTCGTGTGTGGGGCTCGCGACCTGGGCGAGGCGCTGCGCCGCATCAGCGAGGGTGCCGCCATGATGCGTACCAAGGGGGAGGCCGGGACGGGCGACATCGTCGAGGCCGTCCGCCACATCCGTGCCGTCAACGCCGGCATCCGACGGCTGGCCGGCCTGCGTGAAGATGAGCTCTTCGCCGCCGCCAAGGAGCTGGGAGCGCCGTACGAGCTGGTCAGGGATGTGGCCGCTGCAGGGCGCCTGCCCGTGGTCAACTTCGTGGCGGGCGGCATCGCCACACCCTCGGATGCGGCCCTGGCGATGCAGCTGGGTGCGGAGGGCGTCTTCGTCGGCTCCGGGATCTTCAAGTCGGAGGACCCCGCCACCACCGCCAACGCCATCGTGCAGGCCACCACCCATTTCGATGACCCCAAGATCATCGCCGAGGTCTCCCGCGGCCTGGGTGAGCCGATGCGCGGCATCCATGTCGCTTCGGTCCCGCAGGAGGAGCGTCTCGCGGCCCGCGGCTGGTAGGCCGATGACAGCGGGGATGCACGGAGGCCTATCGTGAGGATCGGCGTCCTCAGGGTCCAGGGTGCCTTCGCCGAGCATGAGGCGCTGCTTCGTGGCCTCGGCGTGGAGGCCGTTCCGGTGCGCCTGCCCGAGCACCTCGATGGCCTGTCTGGCTTGATCCTGCCCGGCGGCGAGTCCACCACCATGCGCAAGCTCATCGACCGCTGGGGCCTGTGGGCGCCGACCCTTGACCTGGTCCGGGACGGGTTGCCGGTGCTGGGCACTTGCGCCGGCATGATCCTCCTGGCGCGAGAGATCGTCGATGGCGACCCGCCCGTATTCCCGCTGCTCGACGTCTCGGTGAAGCGCAACGCCTTTGGACGGCAGCTCGACTCGTTCGAGGCTCAGTTGACAGTGCCCGTCCTGGGTGATGCGCCGGTCCATGCCATCTTCATCCGAGCCCCGGTCGTCGAGCGTGTGGGCGATGATGTCGACGTGCTGGCACGGCTCGAAGACGGTAGCGTGGTGGCCGTGCGCCAGGGCAACATCATCGCCACCGCCTTCCATCCCGAACTGGCCGGAGAGACGCGCTTCCATCGGCTGCTGACCGCGATGGCTGCGGCATACCCCGTGAGCAGGGGGCTGCAAGAGGCCCTCAGATGACCTGCCCACGTAGCACGATGGGGGGCTGCTGATGCCGGCGCCGCCTCGCTCGGGCCACGTCAGGGCCGCCCGGCTGACGGACCTGGCGGCGGTCGGTGAGTTGTCACGCCTGGCCCACCCCAGTATCGACATCGACCGCGACGACGGCCCCGCTCGTCCCGAGCACCTCGGGCGCTCGATGCGCTCACTGGGCCTGCCGGTGACCGCCAGCCACGTGTCGGTCTTCAGCCTCTTCCGCATGCCCTTGGGCGCATTCCGGCCCAACGACCAGATGTATGTCTACGAGGAGGATGGCCGTCTGGCAGGCCTGGCGCGCGTCGAACGCGACACCAATCGTGACGAGTGGACCATCGTGGAGCTCGACGCGGTGGATCAGGGTGCCGCAGGAGACATCCGTTACCGCATGGTCCAGCATCTCCTGCGTGACGGTTCGCGCCGCGGAGCCTCCCGGTTCCATGTCGCCTGTGCTGACATCAGCGGCAACGTCGAGCTCTTCATGCAGGCCGGTTTCGCGCGCTACGGCGAGGAGATCATCCTGTTCCGCGAACCGCGCCGACGGTTCCCCAGCCTGCGCAGCCTCGACGCGAGCGATCAGGGCATCCGACCCGCCACGCCCCTTGATTCGGTCGACCTGGCGGCACTTTACAAACGCGTTACGCCGGCCCCGGTCGCTCGCCTGGAGGACTACCGCCTGCCCGACTGGGAGCACCTGCCGGGTCGTTCGTCGGTGCCACGCACCTCACTCACGCCATTGCTTCGCTTCGCTGACATGGAGGCCTATGTCCAGGAGTCGGACGACGGCAGAGGCCTTGCCGCGATGCTGCAGCTGGGCGTGGCCAAGGAGCAACAGCCACACTATCTGCGCCTGATCGCTCTGCCCGAGCACGATACCGCTACCCTCATCCGCTACGGGCTCGGCGTCATCGGCAAGCGCAGCGGGGCCAATCGTCGCTCGGCCAATCCCGCCCACCAGCACGGTGTCATGGCCTGCGTGCGGACCTATGAATCACCCATCGACCGCCGACTCGAGGACCATGGCATGGAGGCCATCGCCACCGTCTCGCTGCTGGTCAAGGAGGCCCTGGTGCGGGTCGCTGAACCGTCGCTGGTGCCGGCCGTCTGATGTCCACCTCGCCATCGGAGGAACCCATGTCCGCGGAGGAACCCAAACCCGTGGAGCAAGCCATGACCGCAAGCATCCCATCCGCGGGCCGACTCGAACGCGTCAGACCCGTCCATCGGGAGGCCACCGACGACCTTGAAGCGCTGCTCGACGCGCTGCCCCCGGAGATCGGCGCGCGCATGCGTGCGCTCGAGCAGGTGAGCTCGGTCATCGAGGTGGTCATGGATCTGGGTCGCAAGCCGGAAGCGCGCTTCGGCAGTGGCGGCGAGGAGGTCCTGCTGGAGCGCGAGATCGGGCCCGAGGACATCCAGTACGTGGTCGAGCATGTGGGCTCCTTCGGCGAGGACAATCGCGCCGGTATCGAGCGGACGCTGCACCGCATCAGTGCCATCCGTAACCGCAACGGCAAGATCGTGGGCCTGACCTGCCGCGTCGGCCGGGCCGTCTTCGGCACCATCGAGATCGTCGATGACCTGGTCGAATCGGGCCAGTCGATCCTCATCATGGGTCGTCCCGGGATCGGTAAGACGACCATGCTGCGTGAAGCGGCGCGCGTGCTTGCGGACGACCTCGACAAGCGTGTCGTCATCGTCGATACCAGCAATGAGATCGCCGGAGACGGGGATATCCCACACCCCGGCATCGGCCGCGCCCGGCGCATGCAGGTCAAGACGCCCGATCTGCAGCACGCCGTCATGATCGAGGCGGTCGAGAACCACATGCCGGAGGTCATCGTCATCGATGAGATCGGCACCGAGCTGGAGGCGCTCGCCGCCCGCACCATCGCCGAACGCGGCGTGCAGCTCATCGGCACCGCGCATGGCAACAACCTCGACAACCTGATGCTGAACCCCACCCTGTCCGACCTCATCGGCGGCATCCAGACGGTCACGCTGGGCGATGACGAGGCGCGCCGGCGCCGCACCCAGAAGTCCGTGCTGGAGCGCAAGGCGCCACCCACCTTCGATATGGTGGTGGAGATCCAGGACCGTGACCGCGTGGCGGTGCACGCCGATGTGGCTGAGACCATCGACGCCATGCTGCGCGGAGATGCGCTGGCGCCGGAGATGCGCTGGCGTGACGAGGGCGGTGTACATCGATCACAGGCGCGACCACGTCCGGGGCCGCGCGATCGCATGCCGGGCGAGCGCTTCGGCGGTCTCGTCGGTAGCGGGTTGGGCGGTTTCGCTGGTGGTCCCGGGTTTCCTGGTCGCGGCCCCACCGACTTCGATGCCTTCGGGCGTACTGGAGCCGCGCCACGTGGTCGTGGCCGTGGCCGTGGCCGGCGTGACACGGAGGGCTGGCCGGGTGATACGGCTCGCGGCCGCATCAGCGCCTCTCCGACGCCCGTCTTCCGCGCCGGGGCCATCGCCGATCGTGGCCCCATGGAACGTGGTTCGGTGGAGCCAGATCAGCGGGCTCGCGATGCTCGCGAGCTGGAACGCCAGGCTGAGTGGCGGGCGTCGGCCACCCGTGCCATGACCGAGCTGATGGCCGATGAGATGGAGGCGCAGGATCAGGTCGACGAGACCGCCCCGAGGGCTGCCTTCGCCGCGGACGCTGATACCTCGGCTGGAGCGTCACCCGCTGGGTCCGCTGGGTCCGCTGGGTCTGACGCGACCGATGGCCCGATCGGGGAGCGCGACGAAGAGGGATCGCTCATCCGGCTGTCCGACCGCAACGGCAGTGTGGTCCAGCTGCAGCCCATGAACGTGCTCGGCTACGGCATCAGCCGCAAGCGCCTGGAGCAAGCCGTCAGGGATCTGCAACTGCCGGTGGTGGTGGTGCGTGAGCCGGACGAGGCCGATGTGGTCATCACGTTGCGTAGCAGCTACAAGCAGAAGTCCCCGCTCATCCGTGAGGCAGAGGCACGCGGTATCCCCATCTACGTGCTCAAATCGAACACGATCGTGCAGATGCAGACGATCCTGACCAGCCTGTACGTACTCGAAAGTGACCCGCAAGACGTGGCCATGCGAGAGCTGGAGGAGGCCATCGGCCTGGTGCGCGCCGAATCGAGGCCGGTCGAGCTGTCGCCGCAGAATGCGTATCTGCGCAAGCTCCAGCACCGCGCCGCTGAGGCTGCCAACGTCGTCTCGCGCTCGCGCGGTCGCGAGCCGTTCCGGCGGGTTCGGCTCTATCCGGAGAAGGTGCGGGCGTGGCGGTAGACGGCTCGGGCGTGGCGGTCGACGGTCTGGCGTGGCGGTGAACAGGGCTGATGTGACCAAGGCCGAAACGCCCAGGGCCGATGTGGATGCTCGGCCGGGCCCGTTCATCGTGCTCGAAGGTCCCGACGGGGCTGGCAAGTCGGTACAGGCCAGGCTGCTCTCCGAGCACCTGCGTGCCCGTGGTCTGATCGTGACCGAGACGCGCGAGCCGGGTGGCACGCCGCTGGGCGAGCAGATCCGCCACATCTTGCTTGATCCGGCCGATGTGCCGCGCGGTCCGGTGGCTGACGCGCTGCTGTTCAACGCCGCCCGGTCCCAGCTGGTGGCGGACGTCATCCTGCCGGCCCTGGCGCACGGTGAGACCGTGGTGCTCGACCGCTACGCCACCTCCAGCATGGCTTACCAGGGCTACGGCAGCGGCGTGGACCGCACGATGCTCGGCGTCATCGCCGAGCTATCCACGCGCGGCCTG
>JBBSAV010000050.1:0-20436 GCA_038251965.1 Candidatus Limnocylindrales bacterium | reverse complement strand
TACTTCGACGAGCCGGCCCGGTATCTCGATACACCACGCGGTGCGCACGCCGCAGCTCTCCTGCGGTTCGCGATCTCGTCCGAGGAAGAGCAGCGCCGCATGCTCGACGAGCCCGCCGTAGGCACGTCGCCCGACCGGTGAAGACACCGTCTTACGACGAGATCCGGGAGTTCCTCCAGGTCGACGGTTGGACCCGCCGCCGCAAGACCGGCCACGAGTTCTTCGAGCGAGTCCTTCCGAACGGAGACGTCCTTGAGACGCGAGCGTCATGGTCGGGCACGAAGACCATGTCCCCGGGGCGGTTCAAGGCCATCCTCTCGGACCAGCTCAAGATCACCGAGCAGCAGTTCTGGGACGTCCTCCGCACGAGGAAACCGGCGATCAGACCAGCGCCAGGGGTCGAACCGGAGCCCAGATCGCTACCGAAGTGGTTGGACCAGGCCCTTCGACGCGAGCTCAGGCTGGGCGATGCAGAGATGGCCAGCCTCACCGAGGAGCAGGCGTACAGACGGTTGAACGAGGCACGGTCGATTCCGAAGGGATAGCCGCCCACTGGAGCCTGCCCGCGAGCGCGACGTCAAGAACCACCGAATAGGCGGCCGCGCACCTTGGATAAGGAAAGTCGACCGTCAGCCTCCGCTACCGCACATCTCGATCAGGTTCGTCGGGACCGATCCTGCGCGGACTCGGAATGGCTCCCGTCGATTCTGGCAGAAGAGGTTCCCCTCGATGTTTGCATCGCCGACCGAGTCCATTCGCACTCCGATCCGGTTGCGCTCGAAGGCGTTGAAGCGGATCGCCAATGATGTCCCCTGTGCCACGCTGAGCCCCACCCGATGGCGCGCGATGCGGTTCTCGCGAATCTCCAAGTCGGGCAGCGGCCGTCGCACCATGACGCCGACGCCGGCAGGTCCAGACGTGTCCGCGCCCCTGCCGATGATGGAATTCGAACGCACGAGGCCGCCGCTCCCGATCAGGCGGAGACGGTCGATCGCGTTCCTCTCGATGCGCGGTGCTGCTCCCTTCTCGCTCAGGACCCATCCGATGCGATCGGATTCGATGGTCGGGTCGGCGCCTGACACGGTGATCCCGCCGGACACCTCGCTGGCAGTGATGGACGCTGTGGAGGCGTCCGAAACGACGAGTGCCATGGCACAAGCGGTCACCTCGAGCGAGTCACAGGCATCGCTTCCCGGAGCCGGTCGGATCACCGTGAGTGCCAGATCATCGCCGACGATGGTGATGTCCTTGTCCACCGTCACGGCTTCCTCGTAGGTACCCGGGCGAACAGCGATGGTGTCCCCGGCGATCGCGGCATCGATGGCCTCCGAGATCGAGCCGAACGCTCCCACGTGGACATCCTTCCTGATCGCCAGTTGGCCGATCGCCAGGTTGGCCGGCGTCACAAGAGAAGCATGCTCGACATCGAGGAGCCACCGCCGTGGCCACCAAACCCACATGCACGCAACTTGTGTGTATATATCACATGCCCGACACTCAAGGCATGACGACGAACAAGGCGGACGGCACGTCAGGGCGCGGCGAGGTCATCGCTCGCCACATCGGCAACGTCTTCAGAGAGGTCGAGCTGGCGCGAGAGGGTTTTGTGCAGATTCTGCATAGAACCCCCGATGGGGGAGGCCCGCGACGCTCTACGACCTGGACGTCAAGTTGAGGAAGCCCTGGATGGGAACGTCTCTGCTCCGCCTGGTTGACGAGTCGATTGTGATCGCCTAGAGTGTACGGACATTGCACGTACAAGGAAGATGATATGGAGACCACGAACCGACCACTGGAGACGATCAGTCGGAAGGATGCTCGGCTCGAGGTCCGGGTGAGCGCCGAACAGCGGCATCTGCTGGATGAGGCTGCGGCCGTGAGCGGTATGACGGTCAGCGGCTTCGTGCTGTCCCATGCCACTGAGGCCGCTCGGACCGTACTGGCAGACCGCGTCGTGTTCGAGCTGCCGATGGAACGATGGGATGCGTTCGTCGACCTGCTCGATCGCGAAACCCGCCCGATGACGGGGCTTGCCGCGTTCCTGGCACGACCGAGCGTCCTCGACGAGGTTTGACGAGCTTCGGCCCGATCGAACTACTCGGACGCGATCACGACGTTACGTCGTTCGATTGCGGATCCGAAGCCCAGTCGGATTGGCTCCACAGGCATGCCTACAACGCGCAACAGGCGGGGTCCGCCAGGGTCTACGTCGTCTGCTTGCCCGGGACGCGGACCGTGGTCGGCTACTACGCCTTGGCCGCAGGATCCGTCACCCATACAGAAGCACCCCCGCGAATGCTCAAAGGCCTTGGGCAACATCCGGTCCCCGTCGTGATCCTGACCCGGCTCGGAACAGACCGAAGCTCGCAGGGGCAAGGTCTTGGCACAGCACTCGTGCAGGATGCCTTCATGCAGACGGCTGCGATCGCTGATCGAGTGGGCGTGCGCGCACTCCTGATCCACTGCGAGACGCCCGCGTCGCGCGACTTCTACCTGGGTATCGACCCGGGCTTCGAGCACTCGCCGACCGATTCGCTTCACGCCGTCCTGTTGGTGAAGGACCTTCGCGCAGCACTCGGAGCCGCGAGACGGGCGCCGGAGGACACCCCAAGATAAGCAAACGCCTCCGATCCGCGGTGGCCGAAGACCCTGGACCGGATGACCGAAGACCTACCAGTTTCTGAGGGCTGGCGGAGCCTGGGGCGGAGCACAATAGGGGAAAACCCTGGTGGCGGCCGAGGGATTCCACCTATCGCCAGGCGCCTTCGTTCGGAGGATGCTTGCCGAGCATTCCATGGCTGACCGGCCCGAGGTCACCGGCGCCCGCCGCACATCGAGACGGTCAGGCCCAGACGCGATGGACGCCGACGTGGTCGACGGCTCGGCGTCGTTCTCGTGCGCGAGCATCCGGTCGTCACCGAGAGGTCCGCCCCTACACCAGCGGCGGACACGATGGCTCAACTGAAGCGGGCAAAGGAGGTCGAAAGTGGTTCGCCATCGTCTGTACGCACCGTGGGTTCTTAGCCTAGCCGCGCTTGCATTCACAGCCGGCGCGGTCTTCGCCGGCAGCGTCGGCCCGTACACGAAGTCGGACAAGGGCTATCTCTGGGATTCTGTACAGTGGCGAAATACCGCCGACAGTACAAAGGCAACCGTCAAGCTCAAGCAGTGTCGCAACATCTACGCTGACGGCACGAGCGACTGGATGGATGTAAAGGTGTGGCGCAATGCCGGTTTGTTCCCGCCCGAGGATCAGGGACAGAAGCGGTTCTACTGCTATGACGGCGGTTCGTACGAGATGAAGACGTGGGGTTCGGGCGCTCCAAACATGACCGGGCCTGAGAACTTCTGGTGGGAGATAAGGGACTACAAGGGAGGCACCGGGGGCGGAAACGTAATGGACTTCATCTACGAGGCCAGCTGGGACGGCTAGCACGCCCTAGCCTCGGATTCCACACTGTCCGCCGGTGTCGCGCTCGCGAGTCTGGCAGGATCTATTGGCGCGATGCGCACGACAGCGAGGGATGATGTTGCTCCATGACTGACGCCATCAGCGTCCGACTCAGTGAGGTCTCGTACGCGTACCGCCGGTCGGGCAGCTTCAAGCTCACGGTGTCATGGGCCACCGTGAGCCCTCGCACCGTGTTACTCGGACCGAACGGGGCCGGGAAGACGACGATGCTCTCCATCATCGCCGGTGTGCTCCGCCCAGCATCGGGGCATGTCGAGGTCGGCGGCCTCTCGCTCGATGGCGGCGATCGGGCGGCCTACCTTCGTGCCGTGGGATGGATGCCGCAACAGATCGCACCCATCGCTGGGCTGAGTTGTCGCGAGCAGATCGCCTATGTTGGCTGGTTGAAGGGTCTCGGCAAGTCGGAGGCATGGGACCGAGCGGTCGGCACCCTGGCGGATGTCGACCTAGCCGAGCTTGCGGACCGACGGACCTCGGACATCTCGGGCGGCCAGCTCCGGCGCATCAGCCTCGCCCAGGCATTGATCACTCGCCCGTCCCTGCTGCTACTCGATGAACCGACCGCGGGCCTGGACCCCAATCAGCGTTCGAACTTCCGTGACCTGGTAGCCGGGCTACCAGGAGAGGTGGCGGTGCTGGTGTCGACGCATCAGGTCGATGACATCGCGGACACCTTCGACGATGTCGCTATCATGTCCGAGGGCGCCATCGTTTGGCATGGCCCGCTGACACGGTTCATGGGACTGGCCACCGATGGCTCGGTCCGACCAGCGGAGGCCGCCTATCGGACGATCGTCCACGAGTCCGACTGACGTGCGCATCCGGACCTTGCTGCGCGTCGCCCCGGGGGCGTGGCTGGCGCCGGTGATGGTCGGCCTGCTCGTCCTGTACGTCGCCTCCTCCATCACGTTCGGTCCACGCGAACCGTACGGCCTGTACCTGACGGCACGGGCCATGAACGGGCTCGGGCTCATCGTGCCGGTCTTCGCTGGCACGGCAGCCTGGGAAGGCGCGCGCCTCGTCCGCGGCGGCGTCTGGGGACTCCCGATGACCAGGCACCGCATCGCCGTGGCTGCCTGGTCGTTCCTCCCGGCCTTCGTCGGCGGCTTGATCGTCCTCGTCGTGACGACCATGGCGGTCCTCGTCCCACAGGGCCTGGTCGTCCCCGACATGGTCATCCTCGGCTCGGCGACGGTCATCCTGCTCGCCCAGGTCGCGCTCGGCTTCTTCATCGGGACGATCGCTCCGAGGGCCATCGCCATCCCGGTCGTCGTGCTGGGCTCGTTCATGACCTTCGTGCTGCCACGGGTCGCCGGATCGGCGTGGCTGCGGCACATGAGCGGGACGACCCTGGAGCTGTGCTGCACGACGGACCAGGTCCTGAGCCCCGGAGTGGTGGTCAGCATCGTCGCTATCTCGGCCGCGATCCTCATCGCCGTGGCCATCCTCCTGACGCGGCGTCCCAGGATGGGCGTGTATCCCGTCGTCTTCCTGGTCCTCCTGATCGTGGCGTCGGGTGTGGCGATGGCAGCCGCGCCGCCGACGCAGCGGCCGTATGCCGAGCGGACCGGGACGGCCGATGTGTGCGAGACACGCGATGGCGTGACCGTCTGCGTGTGGCCCGAGCATCGTGAACTGGCGCCGCGGGTCAGTCGGGTCGCCGCCGCCGCCGTCGATGCCTGGCGTGCTGCCGGCGTGACCGTGCCGACGACGTTCCGTGAGGGTGAAGTCGACAAGTCCGATCCCTTGACCGCTGGGATCTCGGTGCGCTCGACCAACAGCCGCAATAGCTTGATCGAGCTCCTCGCGGTGGCGGTCGCGCCGCACTTCCCGGTCGCTCGGGACGAACCGACCTGTGCCGCAACCCACGAGTGGCGATCCTCGATCGCGGGGCCGTACGTGTGGACATGGCTCGCGACCGAGGCCGGAATCGATCACCAGTCGGTCGACAACTATTTCGGAGGCGGAGCCCGCCCTGACTCGGACTACTTCCCGGATGCGCCCAAGAGCCTGATCGTCCCGGTCCTCCCACTCCTCGAGAAGGTCTGGGAGCTGCCGCCTCCGGCGCAGGCCACGTGGGTGCGCCGCAATCTCAGGGCACTCGCCCAGTGCGATGTCCTGCCACCGCTCGATCCGGGTTGACCCTCTGGCTGGCGGTACGGCGGGCTCGGTGGTGCGCCGCGATCGTGGCCGTCGTGGTCGCAATCGTCGCGCTGTTCGGCGCTCTCACCATCCCGTTCCCATCGTTGATGTCGTCGGAGTTGCAACTGCCGGTCTCGGTCATCGCACCTCTGGGCCTTCCGATCGTCCTGGCCTGGGCACTGTCTTCCTCCGATCCTCGCCTGGAGCTCGGCACGGTCCGGCGGCTCGGCGCACTGGACGTCGCATTGGCGGTCGGGTGGTGTGGACTCGCCGCGGTCACGGCCGTCATCTTGACTCTGCCAGGTTCGCCGGAGGCCGGGCTCATCGCTGCCCGTGCCACCATCGGCTACGTGGGGCTCCTGCTCTGTGCGCGCTGGGTGCTGCCGACCGATGCGGCGGCCGCCGTACCGATCGGCTATGTCCTGCTCGTATCGTTCCTGGCTGGGGGCTCGATGCGGTCCGCTCCTCCATGGGCTTGGGCGATCCGACCGACCGGCGACATGGCCTCGTGGCTGATCCCCGCGATGCTCCTGCTCTTGGGCGCGATCGTGTTGTGGCGTTATCCAGGCGGCATCCAACATGGCGCGACGTAGCTGCAACCCTGGTCCATGGGAGGTTCTCTCCGCATCACGCTATGCCTGGGCAGCAGCCCGTGACACGCTCGAGCGCCTGGACCTGACCGACCTCGACGACCTGTTCGAGGACGTAGCAATCCTCGTCGAGGGCCGGATCGTCTGGCACGACAGCGTGGCCCGTTTCATGGCCTTCGGCACCGTGGGCTCGCCGCGGGCTGCCGAGTCCGCCTATCTGCACATCGTCGGGGCGGGCTAGCGCGGTGCGCCTCCGGACGTTGGTGTTGATCGCCCCCGCGGCTTGGCTCGTGCCGCCCATGCTCGCCATCATCTGGCTCTACATCGCCTCGAGCATCACGTTCGAGCCGCGAGAGCCCTACTCGCTCTACCTGACCGCTCGATCGATGAACGTGCTTGGGCTGATCGTGCCGGTGTTCGCCGCTGCCGCCGCGTGGGAGGGGACCCGACTGGTCCGCGGCGGCGTCTGGCAACTGGCCATGGTGCGCCACCGCGTCAGCGTGGCGGCCTGGTCCATCCTGCCGGCCCTCGCCGGCGGCGCCGTCGTCATCGTGACCGCGGCGCTGCTGGTGGTCACATCCCAGGGACTCCTGGTCCCCGAGCCCATCGTGCTGCTGGCGGTGGGCTCCATCCTCGTGGCCCACGTCGCGGCCGGGTTCGCGATCGGGACCCGGCTGGTTCGTTCGATCGCGATCCCGCTGGTCCTCCTTGCCTCGTTCCTGAGCTTTGTGCTACCCCGGGTCGCCGGATCGGCATGGCTGCGCCACATGAGCGGGACCTCCATCGAGCTGTGTTGCGGGACGGACCAATGGCTCGACACCGGTGTGGTCGTCGCGGTCATGGGTGGATCGCTCGCCCTCGTGCTCGCGTCGGCCGTCCTGGTCACCCGACATCGAGGGACTCGCTCGGACTTCGCCGTGGCGAGCCTGCCATTGGTGGTCGCGGTCGCCGTAGCCATGCTGGTCACGCCGTCGACCGTGAAGCCCACCACCCCGCGGCTCAGCGTGGCGGACCGATGCCTGGTCGATGGCGGGGTGGAGGTGTGCCTTTGGCCCGAGCACGAGCCGATGCTGGCCGATGTCGCCAGCGTGGCGTCCGAGGCGGTCGCTGCTTGGACGGCCGCCGGCGTCACGGTGCCGACGGTGTATCGCGAAGGGGTCGTGGACAGCGATGACGGCTCGGCTCACCTCTACCTGCGGATGGGGTCCGGTCGCGAGGACATCCTGGCCCGCATCACCGATGGCGTCATCCCCTCCGACCCGGAGGAGGGCCCAACGCCACCCTGCTCGCTCGATGAGCCCTAGCCGTCGGCGATCGCGGGGCAGTACGCGTGGGCGTGGCTCGTGGATGCCGCCGGAATGGATCCGGAGGTGCTGCCGACCTGGGTCCTGGAAGACGTCATACCGTCCCGCGACCTCTTCCCGGATACGCCCCCTGACGCCATCGTTCCGGTGAGGCAGGTGCTCGCGCGTGTCCGGGCGATGAGCCCCGAACGCCAGGCACGATGGGTAAACCGCAACATCGCGGCGTACTGGCAGTGCGGCGCCATGGCAGCGCTCGACCCGGCGTGACGCTCTGGCTGTCCGCCCGTCGCGCTACCTGGTCCCTCGTGGTGGCGCTCCTCCTCATCCTGGTCGCCGGGGTGTTCGGCGCGGGCCCACTGTCCTTCCCCTCGCTGGTGTCATCGGGCCTGCCGCCACCAGTAGCTGCCGTCGCCCCCCCTGGCCATGCCGGTCGCGCTCTCGTGGGCGCTGGCATCGTCTGACCCGCTCGTCGAGAGCTGTGCCACGAGGGCGGTCGGCGCCCTCGATGCGATGTTCGTCTTCTCGCTGACGTGCCTCGCCGCTGTGGGCGTCGCGGCCACGGCAGTGGTAGGGCCGCCGGAGATGGTCGGCCTCGCTGCAAGGGATGTCATCGGCTATGTCGGGTTGATGCTGATCGGGCGCGCGTTTCTGCCGCGCGAGGCCGCCGCGGTGGTGCCGGTCGTCTACCTCATCCTCACGGCGTTCTTCGCTGGCCCCACAGACTACGGGGCACCAATGTGGGCGTGGGCCATCCGACCGTCGAGCGACTCCGCCACGTGGCTGATCGCAGTGACCTTGTTCGCGCTCGGGCTAGGGATCCTTGCCACCGACCGGCGCATCCGGTGGGCCGACGTGGAGGCCTGAGGGCGAGCGACAGCGAGATACGTGACGGACCTACTTGCGTAGAAGGTCGAAGCGGATGGGCACCTCATCGGTGCGCTCATGGGCGACGTAGGAGAGCTCCGGACCATCGGGGCCGATGCTCACGACCACGCGCACCGCAGGTTCGACCTCCCCGGAGGGTCCGCTGGCCATGAGGTCGCCATCGAAGGCACAGATGTCGAACGACTCGACGGCACGCAGGGCCTCGAGCTGCTCCACGATGCTCACCTCGCCGGGGTCCACCATGCGGACATAGTCGGCCCATTCGGGGCCGGTCAGCCGATAGGCGGCAGACTCGGTCGGCTCACCGGAGCGGACAGTGGTGTCGGGGATGCTGTCCTCGAGCAATGCCGCACAGGTGACGGCAGCCTCGGCGTCACCGACCGCCCACGCAGGATCGGCTGTTTCGCCGGCAGCGGCGCGGACCTCCTCGATGGTGAGGGTCTCGGCGCCGCGCATCGCGAGCGGCGAGGGCTCGCCTTGGATCCAGGCGGCCGTGGTGACGCGACCCTTGACGCCCTTTGCCCGGCCGTCGAAGGCGATGGCGATGCGGTCCCCGAACCGAGCGATGAGCTGACCGATGCAGGCGCTCCGCCCAGGCGGCACACCCGACTCGACCCCCTTGATGTGCATCGTGCCCGGTGCGCTGCCTCGCAGGACCTCCTCGACCTCAAGCGTGAAGGGCTGGCCACCGCCTTGCGGTGTCGCGGCGACCGTGCCCACGACGATGCGTTTCGCGGTCGGCGCGACCTCAAGAAAACTCGGCCATGGAGTGAAACTGACGCATTCGGCAGCCACGGGCTGCGTCGAGGCACCAGTCAGACCCAAGGCGAGGCTGGCCAGGATGACGATACGGACGAACGACGCCCGGAGCAGATGCTGATGACGATGTGGTAGTCCCATTTCTAACACCCCGCGCTCGTGCATACTCGAAACTCAAGATCCGGGAACGGATCCTCGATCACGTTCATCCTCGTGAACCAACTCCGGCACGCGTCTGAGTCATTGTCACATGCGACTGTCGTGGACGAGTGCGAGTGGATGCCGACGGCGGCGTACTCGGTGTCGGTCACCTTCCTGACGTAAGGCGCTCCGCTGTCGCCGGCTACCGAGTCGAACGCCACCACTCCTGCACAGCTGATCTTCCACCTCGGGGTGACACCCGCATCAGCTGTCCACTTGGCGGCACACTTGTTGATGAGTTCACCGCAGTCCCAGGCCGGCCGTCCGACTCGATCTGGCCCGGCACCGCTCCGACAAAGCGTGTCGCCGTCGGGGAAGCCCATCCGTGCCCGGAAGGCGATGGCATGGTCGACCTCCCTGTCCGCCGGGGCCGCGGCAACAGCGGGGACGACAAGCACCCACCCGAGTATGAGTGGGACCCCGATGCCAACTATGCGAGAGACGAGACCCATGGCAACCCCCTGTTCTTCGTGGGGCCACAATCTGGCGGCTCACAGCTTCGCTGCCCCACAGAGGTCCAATGCCCACTGCAGCGAGGCTAGTAGAGCCCGGGGCGGACCACAATAAGGGAGAACCCTGATGGTGACTGGGGGATTCCCCCTATCGCCCGAACGGGATCGATCGACCGATCGGCGGTCTGATCTGATGAGCGGCACCCGACCCGCTGTCAGCAGCGGTCTAACCCTGGTGCGTCACCAGCGGTTGGCAAGTACCGCCGCACGGTACGGCGCCTCCCGCTCATCTTCCTTCGCCAGAGCTGTCCGACTTGATCCCGTCCTTACGCGACCACGGATGTGGCGTCAGTCGTCTTCGTCGAGCGGGATGTCGAGACCGAGGTGGGTCACCAGCGCCTGCCGCACCTGCTGCTTGATGGCCCGATCATCGACGCGACCCACGACCCCTCCTCCGCCTCCGCCAGACAGCTTCACGCGCTCGAGCGAGACCGTGCGGAGCTGATGGCAAAGGATGATCCCGTCCGTCGTCTGGCCGGCTTGTCCAGCCGGGATAGGCACGTCACCGGGGTAGCGGACCTCGGAGCGCGCCGTGGTGATGGGACACACGACCGCACGACCGGAGCGGTGGACCGGCTCACGGGAGACGACGAGCGCGCGGCGTTCGCCGCCCTGTTCATGACCGACGGTCGGATCGAACCTGATGATGAGGACCGTCCAGCGCAGCCTGGAGCCTGTCACTCGGGCCACGTCTCCACCGCCTCGAAGTCCGAGGCGACATCCCTGGTTTCAGCCTGGAAGTCGGGGTCGTTCGCCGCCGCGGCCCAGAGATCCTCCATCTCGCGGTCACGGATATATCGCTCATAGCGCTCGATCGCCTGCTCGACGACGGCATCTTGGGTCGGAGCCGTGTCTGACCGACCAGCGAGTTCGCGGACGCGGGCCACGGTCTCGGTGCTGAGGTTGTACGTACGCTTGGTTCGGGTCGCCATCACCAGACGATACCATCGGCGTGCCGTTGATGGGTGTCGCTATAGGACCCAAGACATGAGCGACACCGGTCGGTATCGAGTACGGCAGCTCGGGTGCGGCACCTCCTTCGCGAGAGCTGTCTGACTTGCCAACCGTCCTTGACGCACATGGCGAATCCAGTCAAACCCGCGACCGCGGCCAGTGCGACATACCCGGTTGGTAAATCACAGCCACGGAGGGATGCGCATCCTGCGTCGGGAAACTCCGAGTCTATTGCGAGCGTGGCTTCGCTCGTCGTGAGCGTGAGAACCCGGGGCATCTTCCCGACGCAAAGTGCCGGTGGCCATGGCGAAGTCCCCACTGATGGCCATCAGGAAGTCCCCACCCCTCGATCGATCCTGACCACCCGGTGATCCCCCGGAGCGGCACAGTGGCGATGTCAAGCCACCATCCGCCACCCCAAGGGACACCCATCGTGAAGAACGCGAGGGAACAGTTGGCTATCCTCACCACGTACCAGGAGCTCGGCTCCTATCGAGCCACCGCGACGCTCTGCGGCACGACCCACAAGACGGTCCGCCGGGTCATCGAGCGCCGCTCACGACCACTGCTCGAGCGACCACCCCGACCGAAGGCCACCGATCCATATCTCGACCTGATCGCCAAGAGGATCGAAGATACCAAGGGCAAGATCACCGCCAAGCGCCTCCTGCCGCCATGCCGGGCCAAGGGATACGACGGCTCGGACCGCTCGCTGCGTCGCGCCGTGGCCATCGCCAGGGCCGCCTACCGACGCGGTCGCCGCGACTATCGGCCCTGGGATCCCGTGCCCGGCGAGCACCTCGTATTCGACTGGGGCGAGGTGGGCCCGCTCAAGGTCTTCTGTGCCGTGCTGGCCTGGAGCCGCTGGCGCTTCGTGCGCTTCGCGGAGCGCCAGGACCAGGCCACCACGCTGCGCCTCCTCACGGAGTGCTTCGAGTTGCTCGGTGGGGTAACGGCGCCCCAGCGCCGCGAGCTCGCGCGCTGGGTAGGCTACTTCATGCACCGCAAAGCGGAGCAGCCCAGTGGCCCAGGCTGTCCCCACAGGATCGTGAAGCGCTGGATGGCCTCGTACCCATCGATTGGCAAGCCCATGTAGTGATCGCAGGCCGGCTTCTTGAGGACCTCCTCGCAGTGCTCGTGGACGGCGACGCCGAACTCACGGAGGAAGTCCTCCTCGTCGTGGCGGTGGAAGGCGCGCCGCCGGTCCAGCGGGTACTCGACGAAGTCGTACTCGTACTCGACCTGGGTGTACTGGCCAGCTCGCGCGGGCTCCCACGTCTCCATCATCTTGATCATGGCCGGCTTCGGGGCCGCGCTGCCCGGGAGGAGCACGGAGAACTCGAACCCGTACGAGCCGTCATCGTAGGGATCGAGAGTGGGCGTGGGGGACACCGCCCCGAAGTTCCACAGGATCGCGGATAGGTCGCCGAGGTACCCCCGCAGCTCGGGGATGGTGGCCACCTATGCGCGCCGAAGCGCGGCGACTCCGGCCGCGACCGGCTTGTTCTCGCCCTCGCCGATGCGGGGGCGCGGACGAGGCCGCCCCAGGGGAGCAGGCTGTGCGCTCTTGAGGCGTCCCGCCTTGTACAGCTCGAAGGCCGCCGCAGGGATCCTGTAGATCCGGTCGGAGACGACGATCGCCGGGATCTCCTGAGCGTGGATCTTCCGCAGCACGGTGCTCGTGCTGATGTTCAGCTCGAGAGCGATGTCCGCGGGGGTCAGAAACTGCTTCTTCTGCATCGTGTGCTCTCCATGACGTATCCGACATGATAGAGCAGGGAATGCATCTGTCAACCTCCGGGACTGCCCAGCCCGCCAGCGGAGCCGGATCTCGGTCGATCGCCCGGTCCGCTCACCCGCTTCGACCCTCGCGCGTCCGAAAGCCCCCACCATCGGAAACTCGAGCCGGCGCAGGCCCTCTCTCTATCGGAAAGCGCACTCTCGCGGCCCGGAAGTACCCATCTTCCCTACGCATATCGCGCAACCGCGGAGTCATGTATCTACCAACCGGGTATGTCGCACTGGATCATGGGGTGATCAGCAGTCGAGCCAGTGTCCCTGCGACCCGGTCCCCTTCGGGACGGCGGGTTCGTCAGCCACGCCGAGAAACCTCACGGTCGCCTTTGCCCCTCAAGAACGGACCGACCTGCCGCGCACGGATAGGCGGTCATCCAGAAGGACTCTCTTCTCCGTGATACTCCAATAGATGGTAGGCGAGTACATGGTACCGAGATAGCATGTCAATGCCTATTCGATGCCGATGGCGACGAACAACGCCAGGCTAACGATGGCGAGCATGACCGCGACAGCGAGACCCATGACGAATGGCGCCGGCCCGGTGGCACGGAGTGAGGCCAGCTTGGTGCTGAGGCCCACGCCGACGAGGGCCATCACGATGAAGACCTGCGACAGCTGCACGAACAAGTCGGCCAGGTCGGCGGGGATCAAGCCGGCGCTGTTCGCCAGGGCCATGGCCAGGAAGCCGAAGAGGAACGGCGGCACGGCCTTGCGCGCGGAGGTCGCCATGCTGCGGGGCTCTTCCGGGGCCGTGGATCGGGCGTCGCGAGAGGCGAACCATGTCCCCACCGCGAAGATGACCGGCACCATCAGGGTGTTGCGCGTGAGCTTGACGATGGTGGCCGTCTCGCCGGCTGGCACCGAGTAGGAGAACGCGGTCGCGGTGACCTGGCTGGTGTCGTTGACCGCGGCCCCGGCCCAGTGGCCGAAGAGGTTGTCCGACATGCCCAGGGCATGGCCGATGAGCGGGAAGACGATGACCGCGGCGGTGCCGAAGAGGGTGATGGTGGCGACGGCGAACGAGACGTCGCGCTCCTCAGCCTTGATGACCGGCGCCGTGGCGATGATGGCGGTATTGCCGCAGATGGCGGTGCCGACGCCGATGAGCGCGGCCAATCGGGAGGAGGTGCCCAGCACTCGGCCCAGCAGCAGCGTGACCGTCAGCACGAGCACGATGTCGATGACCAGTACCGTGATGGCCCCGAGACCGGTCGAGAGGATGTCAGACAAGCTGAGACGAGCACCCAGCAGCACGATACCGATGGGCAGGAACCAGGCGCGCGCCAGTCGGGCGCCGGGGTCGAGGGCCGGCATCGGCCACAGGTTGGCCACGAAGATGCCCAGGAAGAGCCCCACCGTGACCGCGCTGAAGATGCTCGGCAGCACCAGCGTGGAGGCGTAGGCCACGCCGGCGAGGATGACGACCGCGAGTAGCCCGGGAGCAGCCCGGGCCAGGGTTTCCCGCGAGATCAAGACCCCGCAGCGACCTCCTCCACCCAGACCATGCCGGGGCCTAGCAGGATGGTCACATCACGGCGCTGCTGCGATGCCTTGTCGCGAACCTCGGCCGCCACGAAGGCCGCGAAGCCGGTCTTGCGGCGCATCGACTCCGCCATCACCTCCGCTGCCATGTTGCTGGGCAGGAACCCGACCTGTTGCGTGTCGTCGCCGGTCCAGACGGCGATGGCGAAGCGGTCCTGCGGCTGCGCGTCGGGCTTGAGCAGGACGCGCTGGCCGGCGACCAGGCTCGGGTGCGTCAGGCCGCTGAACTCCATGGTGGCGGCGACTTCGCTCAAGCGGCAACCGGCGGCCGCGAGCGAATCGGGCAGCTCACCCTCGTCGATCCAGTTGCCGCCATCGGGCGCGAAACGCATAGCGCGGGATTCCGTGTCCGAGTCGAGCGCGCCCCACCATTCGGGCAGTGCGGCGTACTCGGCGGCATCGCCAGCGTGGACGATGAAGGTCTGTCGATCTGGTCGGTGGTTCGGCTGTGTCATCTCGATCGCCCTCTCCCTATGCGTGGTGGCAAGACACAGCGTAGCGCGGACGACGACGTTCGCGATCCTCGGCAACGATTTCTGTGCCGAATCCGGAAACGACCGAATCCCGTGACTTCCTACGCCGAATCTTGCGCTGTCGCGGCTGAGGCGAGATAGTATAAGTAAGGCTTCGCATGAATGCTTACCCTTTGCGGCGCCCGGAAGGATATCTTCGCGCGAAACCGTACCCATCGAGGAGCCACCACCGTGTCGCGCAAACCGAATGACTGGCCCGATATCGTCTTCGCGGCAGACCACCGACACGCCACCCTGTCGGCGGCGGCTCGCGCCGGCAGGCTACGCCGCCTGGCTCACGGGATCTACTCGCCGTCGCCTGGCGACCCCGCCCCGATCTTTCGACGCAACTGGCGTGAGGTGTTGGCGCATCGGCTGCGGGGTGCTGTCGTGGTCGACGCCTCAGCGCGGACTGGATGCCCCGACGGCCATGGCCGGCTGTTCGTCGATCATCCGCGACAACGGCCGCTGGTGCTGCCCGGGCTGACGATCTTCCCGCGGCAGGGTCCCGGGCCCCTTCCTGGCGATGCGTCCCTCCCGGACGGGATCTACTTGTCATCCCGCGCCCGCGGACTGCTCGACAACCTCGCGCGCGACGATAGCCGGCGCCTCTCATCCCAGGAGATACAGGACTGGATCGTCGACATCACCACGCACCGTGGGGCCGACACCATCAACGCCATCCGCGACGAGGCGCGCCAGCTCGCTCCCATGATGGGAGGCGAGGCAGCCTTCGAACGCCTGTCGGCGATCGTGTCCGCAGCGCTTTCGACCGGGCCTGCGACCGAGGACATGACGGCGGTGCTGCGGGCCAGCGCCGACGGAGCCCCGCATGACCGCACGCGCATCGCGCGTTTCAAGGCCTGTGCAGCCTACCTGTCCGACCGCGCGCCAGCGGCGCTTCCGAATCTGCCCGCGATGGCGTCGCGGCGCGCGCTGTTGCCGTTCTTCGATGCCTACTTCTCCAACTACATCGAAGGCACCGAGTTCGACGTCGACGAGGCGGCCCGCATCGTCTTCGAGCATGAGATCCCGGCCGAGCGCCCTGAAGACGCCCATGACATCGTGGGAACGTACAGGATCGTGTCTGACCAGCTTGAGATGCGGTGGGTGCCGAGCGAGCCCGGCGAACTCGTGGACCGGCTGCGTTCTCGCCATGCACTGCTCATGGCGGCACGTCCGGATAAGCACCCGGGGATGTTCAAGGCGCACCGCAACCGCGTCGGGACGAACGTCTTCGTCGAACCGCGGCTCGTGGAGGAAACGCTGCGCGTCGGCTTCGAGGTCGGACGGGCGCTCGAGGATCCTTTCGCCCGAGCTGTCTTCATGATGTTCCTCGTCGTCGAGATCCATCCCTTTGATGATGGGAACGGACGGGTGGCGCGGCTGATGATGAACGCCGAGCTGGTGGCACATGCGCAGGTGCGGGTCATCATCCCCACGGTCTACCGCAACGAATACCTCTCGGCGCTTCGCGGTGCGACGCATAACGAGACGTTCGGCCCGCTCACCGCGGTGCTCGCCTTCGCCCAGCGCTACACCGCACAAGTCGACTTCAGCTCCCTCGATGTCGCGGTCGCCGAGTTGGGCCGGACCAACGCCTTCGTCGACCCGGCCATCGCCGAGCGCGATGGATCGCGCCTGCTCTTGCCGTCCTCGCTCGGACGTATCGAGTGACACACCGCCACGGCCGATCTGCACACAGTGCTTACGATCCACTGCTCCGTCACGATGAAGGATGTCAAGGGGGAGGCCGGGGCCGGGCGGCCCGGGGAGTCGGCGCGGCGGCGCAGGGAACTCGTACGCGAAGGGGTCGTCGAGACCGTGCGCGATGGCGGCTGCGATGATGCCGGTCGCGGTGTCGATGTCGCCGTCGATCCGAAGATCCACGTCCTCAGTGAAGCGGGCCTCACCCGGGTGGCGGAGCTGGTTCGCATAGCCGCCCTTGAGGGCCCATGTCCCCCATGGGGTGGTCGCCAGCAGCCGCACGAGGAAGCGGTCCATCGCGACCGTCAGGTGGACGCGCCGGACGGGCTCGTCGCCGGTGACGTCCCGGGCGACGTTCCGCATCCGGGCAAGCAACGCCTCCCGCCGGCGGAGTTCGGCGACCCGGGGCTCGGTCACAGCCGCGCGGTCGTGAACGGGTACCGGCGTCGCAGCCGCGTGATGTCATCTGGCGTGAGCATGGCGCGCTCCCGCCCCTCGGACAGCGCGGCCACGAGTTGCTCGGGGTCGGTGCCGCTCTTGGCACAGTCAGCGAGCGTGCGGGCGAGCGACGTCACCCAGACTCCGTCGCGGAGCACGCGCTCGGGCGGCGGGATCACCGAGCGGTGGATCGTGTAGCCGTGGCGCGGCTTGAGGCCCGAGCTCGGCGGGACCGTGACGTGGACGGTCCGCGGCAAGATGTCGCTGACGCCGTAGAGTTCGAGTGCCGTGTCGTGGCTGAAGGTGGCAGACGGCGCCGCGACCGAGAATGCGTAGAAGCTGTCGAGCCGGTTCGCCGGCGTCCCGGCCAGGCGGTAGACGCCATGCGCTGCACGCTCGATGACACCGCGCCGCACGCGGTCCACCAAGGCGCGCCGGCTGATGCCGGCGGCGGTGGCCTGCGCCGTGCTGAAGTACCCGTACTGCGCGGCGGCGAGTCGGAGGAGGTCCCTCTCAGACATGACCGAATGTTACGCCTGACGTAACGTCGGGTCAAATGAGGTCAGCGGCCGTGCCGAAAGTCACGTCAGACGTAACTTTGAGCACAGGTCCTCACCCGATGTCGTCCCCCGTAGCTCGCAACGGCACAGCGCAGACGGGCCTGACCTACCAACCGTCCTTGACGCACTTGGGCCGGGGCCTGGAGGAGAAATCGCGTCTCATGTCTCTCGTGACGGCAGACTTGACATCTGCCGTCAGATTGGCCACCATCGGGCCATGAGGCCCCGACGCTCGTTCACCATCCGTTTCGAGGACCAGACGACCCACGATCTCCTTGCGCTGCTCGCTGACCGGCTGCACGTGTCGATGAACCGGCTCGCCGAGACCATGATCCGCAACGAGATCGGCGATCTGGCGATCACCCTTCAGGAAGATCTGTCGCACACGCTCGCCCGACTGGCTGACTACCGGACGGACTATGAGCGCGACGTGGCGAGGTTCGCCGAGGCGGAGGTCGCGCACGACGACCCGCTGGTCGCGCGAATGGTCACGCCGCGCCCCGATCCCTACGATATCGAGGCGACCTTCGCCGCTGCCTCCACCAGCCGGCGGTAGACACCGTGCCGCTTCCCTGGAACGACGACCCGCCGGGTTCCGATACCCGGATCGTCGCCAATATCCGGGGCGTCGGCGCGACCATCGTGGCCGATGCGGGCAAGCGTGTCGAGCCGACCGTGGCGATGGCCCAGGTTTGGCACCGCGAGATGTACAGGGCCGTCCCGCTTCCGGTCCCGTACTACGCGGGCGAGGTCCGGGACACCGATCCCGCGTTTCCGGAGCTCATCGGCTACGAGGTCGCCGTGGGTACCGCTCCGGGGCTCCCGTCCACCGAGGTGCCCAGTGCGCTGGTCAGCTTCGAGACAGGCCTCAAGGCGATCATCGGTCGGATGGACGGCGTCGTCCCGGTCGGGGGGCGGCCGACGACGGCGAGCGAGCTCTATGCGGTCCTGGAGTGCGCGGCGATCGCGCACGGTGAGTGGGTCAGGATCCACCCGTTCGCCAACGGCAATGGGCGCGTCGCGAGGCTGTGGGTCAACTGGGTCGCAGTGCGATACGGCCTTCCGTTCTTCATGGCACTCAAACCCCGACCCGCGAACCTGGTGTACGCGAACGCCGCTCGCGAGTCGATGCGGGGTGCTCATCAGCCGATGGTCGCCGCCCTCCTGATGCTGCTCAACCAGCACCCCTGACCGTTTACCAGGCTGTCAGCGGGACCGTCACCGACCAGCTCGGCCTGCTCACTCGTCGGGTCCTCGCCTGGCGCCGCGAACCGTTGCTCGACGCGGCACCACTCGCGAGCTGGGCGCAGACGTTCGCCTATCTCGAAGGCTTGGGGCGAGAGCGGAAGGCTGCCCGCGAGCCACTGCTGCTGGTCTTCGACGAGTTCCAACATCTGGCGAAGGCCGATGACACGGTCATCAGTCGCCTCTCCGCCTTCTATGAGGTGGTGAAGCATGAGGAACTGCCGCTCTTCATCATCATCAGCGGAAGCTCCATCTCGTTCTTCGAGAGGCAAGTCGCGGTCGGTGGCGTCTTCGGTCGCCGCACCTTCGGTGGACTGCTGTCGCCGCTCGGTTATCGCGATGCCGGTGCGTTCTTCCCCGACTGGGAGCCAGCCGACCGGCTGCGTGCCTGGGCGGTCCTCGGCGGGATCCCCTACTGCCTTGAGCAGTTCGAGCCCGACAAGTCGCTTGGATGGAACATCCGCGAGCGCATGCTGCGACGCAACCAGGTGCTCTACAACGAGGCCGAGCTGCTCTTGCGCGATGAGCTCGACGAGCCTGCGACCTACCACTCGATCCTCGCGGCGATCGCCGGCGGCGCGACCACGAGTGGCGCCATCGCCTCCAAGGCCGGGATCGCGGCTCAGAGCCTGCCTCCGTATCTGCGGAAGCTGGAGCGGTTGCACCTCGTGGGTCGGGATGTGCCCTTCGGCATCGACCCCAGGAAGTCGAAGAAGGGTCTCTGGACCATCACCGACGGCTATCTTGCGTTCTGGCATGCCTTCATCCGACCGAACGCGGTCGACCTTGAGGCAGGGCGCACGAGAGGGGTCTGGGAGACGAGCGTGAAGCCGCGGTTGGACGCGTTCGTATCGAAGCCCGCGTTCGAGCGAGCGTGCCGCGCCTTCGTCAGGGAGCGGATGGGCCATCTCGATGGCCTCCCCCACAGCGGTGCCGTCGGCGGATGGTGGGCGACCGAGAGCCGTATCACTGACGGCAAGCGCGTGCGTGAGTCCTTCGAGGCCGATGTCGTCGCTGGCCCGGACAAGCGGGTCCTGTTCGCGGGCGAAGCCAAGTGGAGCGGCGCGGTCGACAGCCATGCGCTCGGCCAGTTGCGTCGGGTCATTGGCAGGATCCCCGGCGCTAGCGATGACACGCGGCTAGCCCTGTTCACCCGCCATGGGTTCGATGATCGGCTCCGTGCTACAGCCGAGGCTGAGGACGTCCTGCTCTTCGACGTCCACGACCTGTACACTCCGATCTGACGGGGAACGGCTCGACGACTACCACGCGGCGATCACGGTCGAGAGCGGCGCCACGTGGTACAGCGCCGACCGGGGGTTCGCCCGGTTCCGGAGTCCTCGCTGGTCCCACCCGCTCGCGGACCGCCCGTAAGGACGCGGCATCTCGCGAGTCTCAGCTGCTGCGGAGGACCTTCTCCATGGCCTTTCCTCGCGCCAGCTCGTCGACGAGCTTGTCCAGGTAGCGGATCTTCTGCATCAGCGGGTCTTCGACCTCCTCGACCCGGACCCCGCACACGACGCCCGTGATGAGCGCCGCGTCAGGGAAATGACCAGGGGGTCGGCCGCCATCCGCGATGGTCGAGCGCGGCCCGTGTATGTCGGGCACGACGAGCGGCGGAGCGTGGGTGTGCATCACCAAGTGGGCCTGCGTTGCGTAGCCTCGGAGGCGTCTTGGCGGAGCTCGGTTGCCCAACAGAAGATAACTGCGTTATCATGTCATCATGAGACAGCGTTCGATCCGCCGACTGCCGGGTATCGGATGGGAGGGGAGGTCCCCGGCTGGTGACACGCGGACGCTCGTACGCGATACAGGG
>JBBSAV010000049.1:0-20968 GCA_038251965.1 Candidatus Limnocylindrales bacterium | reverse complement strand
GCTCTTCGAGGATGCCTACCCCGAGCGCTTCTTCCAGATGGGCATCGCCGAGCAGAACATGCTGGGCGTCGCGGCGGGCATGGCCATGGTCGGCCTGGTGCCCTTCATCAGCACCTTCGTGGCCTTCGCCCTGCACCGCCCCCTCGACCAGATCCGGGTGCTCATCGCCCAGACCGGCGCCAACGTCAAGATCACCGCGGGCTACTGTGGGCTCTTCACCGGCAAGGCCGGCAAGACGCACCAGATCGTCGATGACATCGCCATCGCCCGGGCCATGCCCGGCATGGTCGTCATCAGCCCCGCCGACGAGGTCGAGACGAAACAGGTCCTCGCCTGGGCCGTCGAGTACGAGGGACCGGTCTTCATCCGCCTGGTGCGTGACACCACCCAGACGCTCTTCGAGCCCGGCCATAAGTTCCGCTTCGGCGAGGTCAAGGTCGTGCGCGAGGGTCGCGACATCACGCTCATCAGCACCGGCACCCAGACGCCCCGCGTGCTCGACGCTGCCGACCTGCTCGCGGCCGGGGGCATCGATGCCCATGTCGTCCATGTGCCCACCATCAAGCCGCTCGACGTGGCCGGCATCGTGGCCGCCGCCGAGAAGACCGGTCGAGTCGTGACCGTCGAGGAGCACACCGTCATCGGTGGCCTCGGTGGTGCCGTGGCCGAGACATTGAGCGAGCATCGGCCCACCCGCGTCGATCGTATCGGCATCCAGGACCACTACACCGAAGCCGCCACCGACGAGGAGCTGCTGGACATGTATTGCCTGTCCGCGGAGCGGGTGGCGCAGCGGGTCCAGAAGCTGCTCGTGAGCGACGGCCCCGTGACATCATGCGACTAGTCATGTGTCCGAGGACGATCGCGGCGTGATCGCGATCGTGCCCAAGGGGGGCTGCTGATGGACTTCGTCACTCAGTCGGTGATCATCGGCCTGACCGAGCATGCCCCCCTGGTGCTGGCGGCCATCGGCTTCGCCCTCATCTACCGACTGACGGGCCTCATCAACGTCGCCTACTCGGAGACGTTGACGTTGGGGGCGTACTTCGCGATGTGGCTGAACACGACGTTCGGCCTCGACTTCTACGCGACCCTCATCCCGACTGCGATCCTCTCCGGGCTGCTAAGCGTGGCGACGTATGTCCTCATCTTCCGGCCGGCCAAACACCGAGGAGTGGGCGGCTTGGAGATGATCATCATCTCCTTCGGTCTGTCCATCTTCATGCGCCACGGACTGCAGTTCATCTTCGGCTACCCCGTGCGCTTCTTCGATGTCCCCTCACCCGACACCATCTGGGTCCTGGGCGTGGGCGTGACCTCCTTCCGGCTCGTGGCCCTGGTGAGCGTTGCCCTCCTGGCGCTGCTGCTCTACCTCTTCATCCAGCGGTCCAGCTATGGCCTCCAGGCGCGAGCGCTCTCGGCAGACGAGCAATTGGCAAAGGTGAGCGGCATCCGCCCCCTCGTCGTCTCGGTCATGATCTGGTTCGTGGCCGGCGTCGCGGGTGGCCTTGCGGGCGCCTTCTACGGTGTCGGCTCTTCGGTCGCTCCGCTCCTCGGCTGGCGCCAGTTCCTCTTCATCCTCCTCGTCGTCCTCGTCGGTGGGGCATGGGGGCTCGGCGGCGTCATCGCGGTAGGGGTGGCCACCGGTATCCTGCTCACGGCGATGGCCCTGACGTTCGGCCAGATCCTGTACGCGCAGCTGGCCCTGATCGTCGCCTTCATCGTCCTGCTGAAGTGGCAGGGCCGGCGGCTCACCGAAACGGCGAAGGTGTGATGCGATGAACATCGACTGGCTCGACGCCTTTCTGATCACGGGCCTCTTCGAGGTCGTCATGATCATCGGCCTGGCACTCTTGTTGCATCTGCAGCTGGGCCTCACCCGCATCGCCAACTTCGGGGTGGTGGGCTTCTGGGGCCTCGGCATGTACGCCTTCGGCGTGCTCTACGTCAAGGTCGACTGGCCCTTCGGGGACCCCTGGCAGTTCCTGGCCTGCGCCGCGCTCGCGACCCTCGTCGCCGGTCTGGCTGGAGTCGTGGTCGGTTGGCTCATCGCCAACCTCGATACGGACGGGGTGTTGGTGGGCACGCTTGGGTTCGCCACGGTCATCGCGATCCTGGCCACGACTGAGGACGGCCTGACCGGCGGTGCGCGTGGTATGGGCGGACTGCGCATCCCCTTCGATGTGGGCACCGTCAAGGAGGATGAGTTCGCGTGGCTCTTGGTCCTGACCGCCGTCGTCGCTGTCATCTTCCTCTACGCCTGGCGTGTCCACCGGTCGCCCTATGGACGATTGCTGATCGCCGTGGGTAGTAGCGAGGCGCTGGCGCGCAGTCTGGGCAAGTCCACGTTCCGGACCAAGATCGGGCTCTTCGCGGTCACCTCCGGGGCCATGGGCTTGCTGGGAGCGATGAACGGTGCCATGGTCCGCTACCTGGACGTGGGCAACCTGGGAGTCGAGATCACCCTCGCGACCATGGTGGGACTGGTGCTGGGCGGCAGCGTCCGGGTCTGGGGTGCGGTCGTCGGCGTCGTGCTCTCGGTAGGCCTCTTCGACATCGTGATCTCGTCCTACTTGCCACTGCCGCGGGAGTGGTACACGCAGACGATCCCCGTGCTTCGACAGGCCGCCTTTGGCCTGGCCCTGATCATCGTGCTGCTGTTCCGGCCCCTTGGCATCCTGGGCGATATGCGGCGTGACAAGCTGATGAGGAAGATCCATGGTCGCTGACACGTCGGCGGCCGCGGCGGGGGTCGCGGCACGGGCCCGCCCTGAGATCCATGTGCGCGGCGCGGTGAAGTCGTTCTCCGGCCGCGTGGTCGTGGATGTCGATGACCTGATCCTGGGCGGGGAGCCGATCGAGGGCCTCATCGGCCCCAATGGCGCCGGCAAGACCACGCTCATGCGGCTGATCATGCATTCGCTCCCGTTCGATCGCGGAACGGTCAGCCTGCGGCCGTCCGCGGGTGCCGAGGTCGTGCTGTCCTCGCTGGCAGCTCATCAGATGGCTCGTCATGGCGTGGTCAAGTCGAACCAGGTGATCATGGACTTCGATAAGCTGACCATCTGGGATTCGCTGCTCCTGGCGGTGGCGGAAGCCCGTTACGAGCAACCCCAGCGCGTCCTGGCCGAGGGCACCGTCTTTCGCCGCCACGAGGAGGAGATGCGGCACTACCTCGACTTCTTCGACTTCGAAGACCCCTGCCGACCGGCCCTCTCGGCGGGCGAGAAGAAGCTGCTCGACATCGTCCGCTGCCTGTTGCTCAAACCGAGTTTCCTGCTACTCGACGAGCCCACCGCCGGGCTGCCGGACGATCTGACCGAAAAGGTGATGGACGTGGTTCGCGAACTGGCCTCCCAGGGCACATCGGTGGTGATCGTCGAGCATGACCTCACGCTCATCTGGAGCCTCTGTGACCGGGTCCACTTCATGGCCGAGGGTAGCGTCGTCCTGGCCGGCGATCCAGCTTCCATCCGCGAGAACCACACGGTCGTCGAGAAATACCTCGGAGAAGGACATGCCTAGCGCGACGGCCCAACACACCATCGAGGTCGCCGGTCTGAAGAGTGGCTACCACGGGGTGGAGGTCCTGAAAGGCCTCGACTTCACGGTCGGGAACGAGGTCTTCGCGGTGCTCGGCGCCAATGGCGCCGGGAAGACGACGCTGCTCGCGACGATGGCCCGGCTGCTCCCGCTCATGGAGGGGACCATCAAGTTCGACGGCCAGGACGTCTCCCACCTCCCACCCTACGAGACCGCGGCCCGAGGTATCGGCTACGTGCCCCAGGAGCAGGGGGTCTTCCCGAATCTCACCGTGCTCGAGAACCTCAAGGTCGGCGGCATGATCGGCAAACGCTCGAATGACGAACGGATGGATGAGGTGTTCGGACTGTTCCCAGCTCTCAAGGACATGCAGCGACAACTGGCGGGCACGCTGAGTGGCGGGGAGTCGCGCATGGTCGCCTGCGGGCGCGCCCTGATGCAGGACCCCAAGTTACTGTTGCTGGACGAACCGACGGCCGGCCTCTCGCCGCTCTATGTCGATCTCTTCATGGACAAGATCACCGAGATGCACCAGACCCGTGGCGTCGCGATCGTGCTCGCAGAGCAGAACGCGACGAAGGCCCTCCAGGTGGCCGACCGGGTCATGGTCCTAAGCCTGGGTCAGGCGACCGCGGTGGTGGACGCCGCCACGGTGACGACGAAGCAGCTGAAGGAGGGTTACCGGATCTGACGATTCACCAACTTGGTCAGGCCACAACAGGAGGAAGGTTCATGAGTACCCGGAACATCAAGTCGGGCCGCGTGGCGGTGATGATCGCCATCCCGGCTCTCCTTGCCACCGCGCTCGGCGGCGCCGTCACGGCACAGTCGGATGGCGAACCGGTGGTGGTGTGCGAGCTTGCCTACTACACCGGCTCGTTCGCTTCGTACGGCCCATCGCTCACCAACGATGTGCGCTTCCCCATCCAGGAGGTCATCAACCAGGATCCCCCGCTGGGGCGCAGTTGGGACCTGGTCTCCGAGGATATCGGGGATAGCTTCGAGGGCCAGGCGGCCAAGAAGTGCATCGAGCAGTTCGGCGCGGAGATCGTGGTGAGCATCGCTCACCAGTACCGGACCTACCGCGACTACATGATGGAAGTGTGGCAGGAGAACGACTCGCCGCTGGGGCCGTCGGTCCACGGTGGTGCCATCCCGGGCAACCTGGGCGGCAAGCCCGCGGAGCCCATCTTCCGCGCGCAGGGCCTCGACGAAGGCCTGGGCACGTTCGGGAGCCTCTATGCCGACTCGATCGGCGCCAAGAACGTCGTCATCTTCGCCACCCAGGTCGAGGGCTTCCAGCTGGCGGCGGACGCCAACGAGAAGACCGCCGAGATCCTGGGCCTGAACGTCCTGGATCGCATCGACGCTCCTGCTGAGCAACCCTCGTATCGAGCCGAGGCCCAGCGCATCGCTGACCTCAACCCGGACGCGGTGCTCATCCAGGCGGGATCAGTGGAGTCCGCCACCCTCATCAAGTCAGCCGCAGAAGCCGGCCTGTCGCTCAACTGGATCGGTGAGACCGGTTGGGCTGAGGCCGAGTTCATCGGGTCGCTGGGAGCAGACCCCATCGCGACGCAGCAGGCCATCGGCTTCACCACCTTCGCCCCCAACACGAGCACCCCAGCCTGGGAGTTCTTCCAGCCCCTGTGGGACGGACAGACGTCCTGTACCGAAGGCATCGCCGAGTGCCCGCCCTACGATGCCCACAATCAGTACGCCTTCTCGACCTACGACCTGCTCGTCCAGACGGCCCTGGCCGTCGAGGCCGGCGGCTCGTACAAGGCCAGCGACTGGGCTCCGGCCATGTTTGCGGTCGGTGATGCGCCAGGAGAGGTCTGCTACACGTACGCCGACTGCCTCGCCCTCATCCGTGAGGGCAAGGACATCGACTACGAGGGCGTGACCGGTCCCGGTGCGTACTCCGCCGGTGGCGTCAATGCCGTCACCCCGGCGTACATCCAGTTCAATGCCGATGGTTCGCAAGCCGAACCTGTGCTTCTCGACGCCGCAAAGGGCCTTGAGATCCTCGACGCCATCCAGACCAACGCTGAGTGTGATCCAGCGGATCCGCCCAACGAGTGCACCTGGTAGCGGTCGGCTTCCAAGCCTGACCAACCAAGGGCCCTTCCGCCTCCAGAGCGGGAGGGCCCTTCCGCATGTCCGCAGCCGGCAGATCAGCTCGGCGACTGCACCGCTGGGTCGGCCGGCACGCGGAACAGGATGGTCACGTTGCACCAGCCCAAGAAACAGCCCAGCAGTCCCGCCAGCGCAGCACCCAAGGCCGCCACCGCCGGCTCTAGGACGGGATCGATGCCCGTCGGGGCAGCGGTGATGAACGCAGCCGTGTAGAGCACCCCGAGCATCATGGAGACGCCGTTGAAGAATGGCAGCGAAGCTGAGCCGAAGAGCGGCATCGGCACCCAACGTACCGCGTAGAGGAAGACGCAGAAGCCCACGAACATCCCGACGAATGCAGACACATCATGTTCCGCCACGAGAGCCAACCCCCCGAAGGCTCGCTCCAGCCCGGCCGTCAGCGTCGTGACGAACGCCGCGCCCAACACACCGATGAGATACGCGGGGATGATGATGCGCAGCGCGGCCGGTGTGCCGCCCAGGACGAAGTACTCGGCCCACACGATGAAACTGACCCACAAGGGCAGGTCGTAGTCGCCCAGCCACAACCCGAAGGGCAGGCTCACCACTACGGTGATCGCCACAGCCAGCCAGATGGGCACGCGGTCTCGCATCGGACGCACCTCACTCATGTGGCTCTTTCCCTCCTTTGAGCTGCTGCTCCCTCAGCGTAGCGCGTCACTGCGCCTCTCCGAGGAGCTCCGCACCAAGCCGGCGAGGCGTGTACTCGCTCCGACTTGCGATACTGGGTCGATGTTCGACGCTCGCCTCCCCCACCTGCCCGACGACTGGACCGTGTGGGCATTCAGCGATGCTCACGGGGTCACTACCGCCTTGGTCAGTGCGCTCGAGCAGGCGGGCTTGATCGACGCGGCACAGTGCTGGGTGGCACCGCCGCGCACAGCTCTCGTCGGCTGCGGTGACTACATCGACCGCGGCGGCGACGTGCGCGGCCTGGTGGCGCTGCTGCGTCGACTGCAGCGGGAGGCCGCACAGGCTGGCGGTGCCGTCGTCCTGGCACGCGGCAACCACGAGCTCATGCCGCTCATGGTTCGACGCGGCCAGCACGAGTGGCTGGAAACGTGGCTCGAGTACGGTGGCGGTGCGACCACTGCGGCATACGGCTGCGACCAGGATGCCGTGGTAAGGGCCGAGCGGATGGTGACAGCGATCGAAAGCTGCGCGCCGGGCCTCTTCGAATGGCTCGCATCACTCCCGCAGGCCGTACGCTGGCGCGATGTCTTGTTCGTGCACGGCGGCCTGGCACCCGGGTTCAGCCTCGACGATCTCGGCGTCAACACCGAGGAGCATCTCTGGGTGCGCTCGGGCTTCTTCGACACGCCCTGGGACTCGGGCGCCTTCGCCGCCTACCAGGCAGCCGGCATCGAGCGAGTCGTCTTTGGGCATACCCCGCAGTGGGGAGGGCCCACGCTGTTCCACGACGGGCACTCGCTGGACATCGACACCAACGCGGTGGGCAACCCGCGCATGCCCGCCGGTGCGGACCAGAGCCTGACGCTGCTGGGCATGGGTGATTCGGCGTCCTTCGACGACGTGCGCCTCATCAGCATCCCCACGAAGGGCGCGCCGGACACCATGCCCACCCCTGACACCATGCGCACCGCTGACACCATGCGCCCGGAGCCCGCCTGACCGCCGACTCTACTCAGCCCGCGGCCTGCAGCTCCAACGACTGCTCCAGGGCGGCCCGCGCACGCTTCAGGTTGCGCTCGACGATGACATCGGGATCGGGCGCCACGGTTCGTGGTGGGTCGATGAGTTCGGGCGGTAGTGGCGCCTGGCCGAAGGCCTCTGCCTCCGAGGCCCAACGCTCTCGCCACGTCTGCGGCGTCGGCTCCGGGACCTCAAGATGGGCCTGCGCCAGCCACACCAACGACCATGCGCGTGGCACGACCCGGTAGGCATCGTAGCCGCCGCCGCCCGTGGCCAGCCAACGACCCTCTGCGTGTTCATGTGCCAATCGGTCGAGCAGCACCGCGGCGCGATGGAACGACGCGGTGGTGAGGCGCAGATGCGCCAGCGGGTCGAGGGCGTGGCTGTCGCAGCCATGCTGGGAGACGATGAACGTGGGACGGAAGGCCGCCGCCAGCGCTGGCAGCACCTCCCCGAGCACCGACCACCAGCTCTCATCGCCGCTGCCCTCATCGAGCGGCGTATTGACGGCCAGCCCCGGTGCCGTGGGGCCACCCGACTCCTCGACCATGCCCGTACCCGGGAAGAGCGAGCGGCCCGTTTCGTGGATCGAATAGGTCAGGACCTGCGGGTCATCCCAGAAGAACGCCTGTGTGCCGTCGCCGTGATGCACGTCAAGATCGACATAGAGGACCCGATGACCCGCATCGCGTGCCCTCGCCACTGCCAGGGCCACATCGTTGTAGACACAGAAGCCGGCGGCGCGGGTGCGCATGGCGTGGTGCAATCCACCGGCCGGCGAGAAGACATGCCGGGCATCCCCGCTGAGGATGCGGTCGACGCCGCCGATCGAGCCACCCACCACGCGCGCCGACGCTTCGTGCATGCCGTGGAAGGCAGGGACGTCTCCGCTCCCGACGCCCATGGCGGCCGGCTGCCAGGGATGGTCGGAGAAGGAATGCACCTGCTCGATGAAGTGCGCGGCATGCAACCGCCCGATCTCCGCATCGGTGGCTTCCCGAGGTTCCATGATGCGCTCCGCCCCGACCGCGCGCAGCAGGTCCAGACCAGGCCCGAAACGTCTGGGCGTCAGTGGGTGGCCAGGTCCGAAGTCATAGTCGCGAATCGCCTCGCTCCAGACAAGGAGGGGGCCCTCGCCTCCCCCATCACTCAAGGGCCGGCTCCCAGGCACTCTGACCGAGCGCGGCCGAGAACGCCTTGGCCGGACGCTCTCCGCGGTCGAGCCGAACGGCGTAGTCGGCCACGAAGGCCGCGAAGTCGGCATCATCGGCAGCCAGTGCCAGAGCGCCGTGCACAGCGTCGTCGTCTTCGACGGCGGGGCGCTCCAGCAGCGTCACCTCGGACTCCAGGCTATCGGGGTCGATGCTGCCAGCCGGAGCCAGGATGACCGCGGCGGCGTGATGATGCTCGGCCGCCGCCTGTGCCTGGCTCAGTGCTTCGCCGTCCAGCTCGGCGCTCACGACCAGCACTCGGCATTCGGCAAGGTCACGCATGCTTCGCTCCACGTCGACACCATCGAGTCTCGGCAATGGACGCTGGCCCTTGGCCTGCCCCAGCAGCGGCGTGCGCGTGGACGGATCGCGACGAAGTCCGCTGTGACCGACGCCGGCTCGCCCCAGCTCGACGACGATGCGGTCCCCCTCCGGGTCATCGCCGATACTGCCTACCATCTCGACTTCGGCTCCGGAGCGCGCCGCAGCCACGGCCAACTCGACCGCCAGGCCACCGGGTGCCAACTCACCATCAGGCTCTGGGCGGTAGACGTGTGGGCGACCCAGCACCACGATCATCTGGCCGCGACCATCGGCATGGTGACGTACACGGCGCTACACCTCGGCATCCGGTTCGAAGCCGTCGTCATGGACGACCTCGACAGCCGCGTAGTCGGCCGCCCGCAGCGCCGCTTCGAACCTGGCCACGTCACCGACGACGACGATGGACGCCGCGTCGGGATGGATGTGGGCTTCCGCGGCGGCGCGCACATCATCCACCGATACCGCCGCGATACTGGGTCGGTAGCGATCCAGCTCGACATCGGGCAGCTCCAAGACGATCAGCCCGGCAAGCGCGTCGGCCACCTGGGCCGAGGTTTCGAAGCGGAGCGGGAACACACCCACCAGGTAGTCGCGCGCAGCATCCAGCTCATCAGGCTCGACCGACGCCTCGCGCACTCTTGCCAGCTCCGCCATGATGTCGGCGATGGCGGGGGCCGTGACGTCCGACTCCACCGCGCAGCGGACCGCGAAAGGACCCGCCGCGCGACGCATCTCGAAGCCGGAGCTGACCCCATAGGTATAGCCACGCTCCTCGCGCAGCAGCCGGTTCAGGCGCGAGTTGAACAGCCCACCCAACAGCGCGTTGGTCACCGACAGCGCATGGAAATCATCGATGCGGCGTGGAGTACCGACGTGCCCGATGCGGATCTCCGATTGTGGGGCACCGGGACGATCCACCAGGACGACGCGTCGTCCCTCCGCTCGTCGGTCTGGCGCTAGGGCCGCTGCCCTCGACGCCGTATCCGACGCCCAGGCGCCGAACGAGTCGGCGACGATGTCATCGAGCGGGAGGCCCGCCAGGTCGCCACAGACCAGCAGGGTGCATGCCTCCGGTCGCAGCAGCCCGCGGTGGCGAGCCGCAACGATGTCGCGGTCGAGGGGGGCGACCGTCTCCTCGACGCCGCCGGCCGGGCGCGAATAGGGCGCCCCGGCGGCATAGATGACGCTGGAGAAGGCCTTCTCAGCCCGGCGACGTGGATCGGCCATGACTTGGCGAAGGTCATTGATGCGCTCATCTCGCAGCCGCTCCACCTCGCGAGCCGGGAAACTTGGCTGCAGCGCCATCTCCGCGAAGAGAGCCATGGCCTGCGCCAGATGTGTTCGCGGCACCTCCAGGTGAAGCGCCAGGCTGTCCCATCCGGCAGCCGCGCCCATCTCCGCCCCCAGGCGCTCACTGGCCTCGACGAAGGCGACCGCGTCACGAACGGCGGTGCCCTCGGACATGGCGCGGGCAGCCAGGACCGTCACACCCGCCTGCTGCGGCTCCTCGCTGGTCGCACCACCGCCGGCATCGCCACGGACCAGCAGCTGCGCCTGCAGCAACGGCCGACCGGGGACATGGGCACGCACCAGCGTGAGACCGTTGCCCAGGCGCGTTCGCTCGAAATCGGGGAAGTCGTAGTGGCGTGGCTCACCCGGCTGTGGGCGCTGATCAAGGACCGTGAGGCGGTCGTTCATGCCGCGGCCTCCTCGGGCGTGCGCGGGACGTAGGTGATGGTGGCGCGGTCACCCCCGAAGACGGACGTACACACATCTCGTACCGCCTCTGCATCTACTGCCAGATAGCGGCCCAGCTGCTCATTGACCAGCTCAGGTCGATCGAAGTAGGTGGTGTACATCGAGAGCCGGTCGGCGACCTCATCCATGTGCGAGAGGGCAGACATCTCCGACGACTCGATGAGCGCATGGGCCCGCGCCAGCTCGTCGTCCGTCACCACCTCGCGGGTCATGCGTCGAAGCTCCTCGTCCAGCATGGTCTCGACCGTAGCGACGTCCACCTCCGGGCGGGCCGTGACCCAGCCCGCCGCGATCGAGGAACCTGCGACCAACGGCAGCGCGAAGAACGCCACATCCTGGGCGGTCTGCTCGGCCCGCACCAGCCGCTGGTGCAAGCGGCTGCCACGACCACCGGCGAGGATCTGGGTGCCCACCTCAAGCGCGTCGAACTCGTGGGTGCCGAATGCGGGGCAGCGGTAGCCCACGTGGACACGTTCAAGAGGCACGTCGTCGGGCACCAGTTCGCGAAGGGACACCAGGGGGGCGAAGGACGGCCGTCGGAAGACGGGCAGCTCCGCGTTGGGCTCGATGGGCCCGAAGTAGCGCTCGGCCGCTTCGATGACGGGGGCCTCGTCGACGTCGCCGGCCACGGTCAGGACGGCGTTGTTGGGGACGTAGTAGGTCCGAAAGAACGCCGCCACGTCCTCCAGGCTCGCCGCGTCCAGGTCCTCCATCGAACCGATCGGCGTGTGGTGGTAGGGATGGCCCGGTGGGAACACCGCCGCCATGAGCTTCTCGTAGAAGGAGCCATAGGGGCGGTTGTCATACGACTGCCGCTTCTCGTTCTTGACCACATCACGCTGGTTGTCGAGGTTGTCCTGCGACATGGCATCGAGCAACGTCGCCATGCGGTCCGCCTCCAGCCACAGTCCCAGCTCCAGCTGGTGGGATGGGAGCGTCTCGAAGTAGTTGGTGCGGTCGAAGTAGGTCGTCGCGTTGAGCACGCCACCGGCACCCTGCACGATGGCGAGGTGTTCGGCTTTGGCCACATGCCGGCTGCCCTGGAACATGAAGTGCTCGAAGAGATGGGCAAAACCGGTCTTGCCTGGCTGTTCGTGCTTGGAGCCGACGTCGTACCACAGGTTGATGGCGACGACGGGCGCCACGCGGTCGGGTGCGATGACCAGGCGCAAGCCATTGGCCAGCGTGTGTTGGCTGAAGCGGACACGGGGCCTGTCGTTCACGACGACACGACCATCAGGACGGTGGGCATCGTCCAATCCTAGCGGGGAAGTGTCGCCCGGCCCTGATCGGCCCGCCCCAACCAGGCGTCGAGGGAGCGGACGTCGCCGATGCGTGCCTGGGCCGCCGGCTCCAGGGAATGAGCGGCCGCGATGGCGCTGTCCATCGTGGTCATGCACAGGACCCCTTCGGCGATGGCAGCGTGGCGGATGGCGGCCGCATCCAGGATGGCACCGGCACGCGGCATGGGCGTGTTGATGATGATGGCCACCTCGCCGCTGGCGATGACGTCAAGGACACCCGGAAGCGCGCTGCCATCGTCCCCCACCAGCGCCACCTCACTGACCGCGTGACCATGCTGTCGAAGTGCCGCCGCGGTGCCCGGCGTGGCCACGAAGCGGTAGCCTGCGGCAGCCAGGGCCGCGCCAAGCTCACCGACTCGGGCCTCGTCACGTGGGGCCACCGAGATCAGGGCAGCGGCGCCATCGGGGCCCGGCAGCGGTGGACGCAACGCGGCGGACAAGAGGGCTTTCGCGAGCGCGACGCGTGCATCCTCATGCACGCCGATGACCTCGCCGGTCGACTGCATCCCTGGACCAAGGCTGGGATCGACGCCGCGAAGCTTGGCCGTGGAGAACACCGGCGCCTTGACGGCCACGAACGGCGGCTCCGGCAAGAGACCGTCGGCCCAGCCCAGCTCAGCCAATGAGGACCCGCCCGCGACGCGTGTCGCCAACGCTACCAGCGGCACCCCCGTGACCTTGGAGATGAACGGCACGGTGCGGCTGGCGCGCGGGTTGACCTCGAGGATGTAGACACCATCGTCGCGCACGATGAACTGGGCATTCACCAGGCCCCGCACGCCGATCTCCAGACAGATCCGGCGCATGGCGTCGACGATCAGTCCCTGGTCGGCCCGGTCCAACTGTTGTGGCGGGAAGAAGGCGGTACTGTCGCCGGAGTGGACGCCGGCCCGTTCGACGTGTTCCATGAGCCCCGGGATGAGCACGTCGGTGCCATCGGTGACCGCGTCGATGTCGACTTCCAGGCCTTCCAGGTAGGCGTCGATCCGAACGGGCCGATCCTCGGTCACGATGGTGGCGGCTGCCAGCTGACGTGCCAGGTCGTCGGGGCCATAGCAGAAGTCGATGGCGAGGCCGCCGATGACGAAGGACGGCCGCAGCAGGACGGGATAACCGACCGCGTCGGCCACCGCCAACGCCTCGTCGAGTGACGTCGCCATCCCACCACGCGGCTGCGGGATCCCCAGCGTTTCGACCATGCCGGCAAAGCGTGTGCGCTCCTCGGTGCGGTCGATGGCCTCGACATCGATACCCGGCAGCCGCACTCCGGCTTCCTCCAGCATCGGCGCCAGGTTCAGCGGTGTCTGGCCACCGAAGCCGATCAGTGCCGGCAGCAGTTCGGCACCCTGGGGCGTCTCGGCAGCGATGACCTCCAGCACGCTCTCGTCGTCGAGCGGCTCGAAGTACAAGCGCGACGAGGCATCGAAGTCGGTCGACACCGTCTCGGGATTGGAGTTGATCATCACCGCCGCGACGCCGTCTTCGCGCAGGGTCTGGGCTGCCTGCACGGCGCAGTAGTCGAACTCGATGCCCTGGCCGATGCGCACCGGCCCGGAGCCGATGACCAGTGCCGCGGGACGTGCCACCGGGAGAGCCTCGGGCGGCGAGCCGGCAGCGGCATAGGTGGCGTAGAAGTAGGGCGTCTCAGCGGCGAACTCAGCGGCGCAGGTATCGACCATGGCGAAGCCGGGACGAAGCCCGAGGTCATGGCGACGAGTCCTGACGGCGGCAGCGCCCAGGCCCGTCAGGGCACCGATGTCACGGTCACTGAAGGAGGCGCGCTTGACCGAGACGAGCAGTCCATCGGTGAGTTGCTGGCCCTCGTCGCGCATGCGACGCTCCAGTTCGGCGAGCCGTTCCATCTCAGACAGGAACCAGGACGCGATACCGGTGACACGCCCGATGTCGGCTGCCGCCACGCCACGCCGCAGCAGGGCCAGCACCCGCCAGAGCCGCGAATCGGAGGGGGCGAGGAAGCGCGCCATCAGCGCCGCCCTGGACGCCGGACGTGCGTCGGGTCCGCCATCGACGACGAGGCCGTCAGCGCTCATCAGCACGTCTGCGAACGCGTCCTCATGCCGGATCGTCCCCTCCGGGATGGCTGCATGCTCGCCGCCGCGGATGCCCGCCGCCCAACCCGCCAGCACATCGAGCGTGGGCCACCACGCCCGATCTTCAGCCAGGAACCCGGCACCGGCCTGCTCGAGACCGCGCAGGGCCTTGTTGAGCGCGGACCCGAAGGTGCGGTCGATGGCCATGACCTCCCCGGTCGCCTTCATCTGCGACCCCAGCCCGCGATCGGCTCCGGGGAACTTGTCGAAGGGGAAGCGCGGCAGCTTGACCACCACGTAGTCGAGCGCCGGTTCGAAGGCCGCCACCGTGGTGCCGGTGATGGCGTTGGGGATCTCGTCGAGTCGTCGCCCGATGGCGATCTGGGCGGCCACGCGCGCGATGGGGTAGCCGGTCGCCTTGGACGCCAGCGCTGACGAGCGACTCACGCGGGGGTTGACCTCGATGACCGCGTACTCGCTCGAATCGGGCGAAAGCGCGAACTGCACGTTGCAGCCGCCCTCGACACCGAGGGCGCGGATGATGTCGAGCGCGGCGGTCCGCAGCCGCTGGTGGACCGGGTCGGGCAGGGTCTGCACGGGCGCCACCACGATCGAATCCCCGGTGTGGACGCCGAGCGGGTCCACATTCTCCATCGAGCACACCGCGATGCAGGTGTCGGCGGCATCGCGCATGACCTCATACTCGATCTCCTGCCATCCGGTGAGGTACTGCTCCACCATCACCTGCCCGATGGGGCTGAGGCGCAGGCCGGCACGGACGCGCTCGTCGAACGCTTCGCGGGTCTCGACGATGCCGCCGCCGGTGCCCCCGAGCGTGAACGCCGGGCGTACGATGGCGGGTAGGCCGATGCCCTCGAAGGCACGCTCGGCGGCAGCCGCACGCTCGACCTCGGTCCCGCCCTCGACGATGGCCGAGGGGGCGTACGGCTGGCCGATCGAATCGAGCAGGTCGCGGAAGCGCTCACGGTCTTCGGCCATCTCGATGGCCTCGATGGGTGTGCCCAGGATGCGCGTCCCGGTCCGCTCCAGGACGCCGGCCCGCGCCACCTCCATCACCAGGTTCAGGCCGGTCTGCCCACCCAGGCTGGCGAGGATGCCATCGGGTCGCTCGATCTCCAGGATACGTTCGACCGAGGCCACCGTCAGCGGCTCCAGATAGACCACGTCCGCGACTCCCGGGTCGGTCATGATGGTGGCCGGGTTGGAGTTCAGCAGGATGGTGCGGATGCCCTCTTCGCGAAGGGCGCGGCAGGCCTGTGTGCCGGCATAGTCGAACTCGGCCGCCTGGCCGATGACGACGGGGCCGGAGCCGATGATGAGGATGGACCGCGGTCGTTCACTCATGGTCGAGCGGAGCCGGCGTGGGCGCGTACGTGCCCCAGGAACCGATCGAAGACCTCGGCCGCGTCGAGGGGGCCGGGTGAGCCTTCGGGGTGGTACTGCACGGTCTCGATGGGCAGCGCGTGATGGCGCAGACCCTCGACGCTGCCGTCGTTGAGGTTGCGTTGGCTCACGAAGAAGCCCGACGACGCCGGAAGCGAGTCCGCCACAACCTCCACCTCATGGTTCTGGGCCGTGACCGTGACGCGGCCTGAGACCTCGTCGCGGACCGGGTGATTGGCAGCGTGATGACCGAAGCGCAGCCGTTGCGTCGTCGCGCCCGCGGCACGAGCCACGATCTGATGGCCCAGGCAGATCCCCAGCAGCGGGCGTCCGTCGGCGATGACCGCGCGTGCCAGCTCCACCTGCGCGGTGAGCACGCCTGGGTCCCCGGGCCCCGGTGAGATGACCACACCGGCGACATCCGCGGCCAGCACCTGCTCGGCGCCGGCGGTGTGTGGCAGCACTCGAACGCGCGCACCGCGTCGATGGAGGGCGCGGATGATGTTGGTCTTCAGGCCCAGGTCGATGACCGCCACCACCGGACCGCGGTCCCCCACCTCATAGGGACCGTTGGCCGAGACCTGCGAGACGAAGTCCTGCTCCTCCCACCTTGGCACCTTGCGCGCCTGGGCCACGGCCGCGATGGGGTCGGTCTCACCGGGAGCCGTGATCACCCCACGCAATGAACCGCTCTCACGCAGATGTCGCGCCAGGGTGCGGGTATCCAATCCGGCCATGGCAGGGATCCGATGCGAGCGCAGCAGGTGCACGATCTGGCGCGCCTTTCCCAGCACGCCAGCGGTAGCATGGCCGACGACCAGGCCCTCGAGCCACGGTCGCTCCGACTGGTCGTCATCGGCGAACCGACCGTGGTTGCCGATGAGGGGGAACGTCATCACCACCACCTGCCCGGCGTAGCTGGGGTCGGTGCAAACCTCCTGGTAGCCGGTCTGGGAGGTATTGACCACGAAGTCACCGCCACCACGGACCGGCGCGCCGAAGGCCACACCGGCAAAGACGGTGCCGTCCTCCAGCGCCAGCAGGCAGGGGCCACTGCTGCCGATGCGTGGGTCGACGACCGCGTCAGCGGGTAGGGGCAATGACGAGACCAGGGTCGGTGCTTCGGGGGGCATCAGCAAACTTCCTCCTGACTGGCCTCACGGGACCGGGCGACCGGCCTCACCGGACCGGATGTGCAAGAGGCGCCAAGCGTACTACGGCTCGATCGTCGGCAGCACCGCGTGGATCCGCGGCCCGATGAGTTCCACCCAACCAGCGTACTGCTTGGGTGTGCCGTAGGGCCCCTCGTCGATGACCAGGCTGGGATCAGCGGCGGCCAGATCGTTGACCGACGAGATATCGATGTAGCCGATGCCCCGCACAGCAGCTGCCTCAGCGAGGATACGATTGAGCTCATCCACCGCGGCATGCCCTTCCTCGCTGTGGCCGAATGAAAGGCCCCAGTCAGTAAGCGTGTGGTCGGGCGTGCTGATGGCGAAGATCCGCTCCGCTGGCAGGATGGTCAGGAGTTCGTCGAAGATGGTCTCCACGTTGTGGCGGTAGAAGGACGTGTCCCGCGAGAAGATGTCGTTGACGCCCACCTGCAAGGTGACCACGTCCGGCTCCAGCGACGCCACCTGTCCCAGCTGCTCCTCCACCACCAGGCCGCTAGTGTGACTTTGCTCGGCCAGGTTCCAGAGGATGACATGGACGCCGCCTCGCTCCATGACCTCCACCAGCTGCGAGGGCCAGCTGTCTCGTCGCGGAGCGCTCGTCGCGGTGCCATAGGTGTAGCCGTCGCCCAGCGTGACCAGGCGGATGGGCTCCTCGTAGGCGGGTGGCGCAGCCGTGGGCGAAGCAGCCTGCGCCGGCTCGCTCGATGCGACCGCTGGCGAGGCCTGTCGGGATGCTGTCGAGGGCCCGGAGCCAGCGCACGCTGCCACTGACAACGCGACGACCAACCACCAGGCGAGGGACCGTTTCACTCTTGACATCGGAGCATACCCCGCATCGGCCCACGCCCCATCGGGGCTGCCAGCGGAGGCTCGGGCTACAGCCAGTTGGTGGCGACTTCGCCCCAACCGCGCATCGACCAGCCCTGCAGGACTTCGTCGACGATGCGCTCCGCGAACTCCGCGTCGAGCGCACCACCGAACATCAGGCGCCAGTACACCGGCCCCACCAGCATCTCCGCGGCCACGTCCGGCTGCACATCCGGCCGCAGGTCACCGCGGCGCACGCCGCGCGCGAGCACCCGCGCGACCTCATCGCGACGCGCCTGACCGACAGCAGACCGGAACGGGTCCCCCAACTCGGGATTGCGCGCGATCTCCGAGAGCAACTCGCGGATGACCGGACCGAAATCCGTCTCCGTCAGTGCGCGCATGGACGCCAGCACCGTCGCCAGCAGCTCCGTGCGCGTGTCTCCCACGTCTGGCACCGCGATGTGCGGTGTTGCCAGCTCGAGCAGGACTTCCTGGGCCAGCGCCTGCTTGGAGGGCCAGTGGCGATAGATGGTCGCCTTGCCCACGTTGGCCCGGGCCGCCACATGCTCCATGCGGACCTTGTCGAAGCCATCCTCAAGAAGCAGTTCCCGGAATGCCCGGGTGATGCTCCGATGGGCCCGGACACTCCTGGGGCGGCCTTGCTTGCCCGCACCCGGGGCACGTACGGGCGCGGTCTCGCGCGCGATGAGTTCGTCCAGCATGTCTGGCGCGGGATCGCCAGCACCGCCTGCATCCAGGGTCACTCGTTCATTATATGAGACGCTGCGTCTCGTTCGCAACCTATTCGCCACCGAACTAACGATACGGGCCGTATTGCAAGTCGCGCCGACTTGAGGTACGATACGCGTCGGATCGAAACACCAGCCGTGTTCGATCCACCGAAGATGCCAGCAAACAGTCAACCCAGGAGGTTGAGATGTCCCACACCAACATCCCCGGGGTCGCGGCCAAGTCCACGCCCTTCCTCAGCGAACGTGAGAACTCGCGAGCAGTCGACCTCATCGAGCGGGCCGAGCGTTCCGGGCCCTACTGCCTCTGTGGCCGGCACATGATCGCCGTCGCGGACGACCACAGCGTCTGGATGGAGTGCTCCAGCCGGAGCGAGCCGACGACCGGTCTGAGCGGCCTCATCTCGCGCCTCACCGCCTTCGGCCACACCCGCCGCCTGATCATGGATCTGCCCTCCGCCGTCTAGCGGCACGACCACATACGAGAGCGAGCGGGGACGGTTTCCTCCACCTCCTCCGCCGGACCCGATCGTCTCTCCCACAGCCCGCCAGGGACTTCGCTCAACTAACCGATCTGCTACTCCCTTAGCAGATCGGCGAGCGGACCCGGCGGGCTGTTTCTATGCCTGCGTGGCGCCAAGGCGAGCGGCTTTCTCTCGCAGTTGGACCAACGTGACCCACAGGAGCTGATGGCACGACTCACGGGCAACTACAAGCGGGGCAACGAACGCCGCTCCTGAGCTGACGCGGGCGGCGGGACCGTATCGAGCGGCACAAAGCGCCAGTACCATCGAGTTACTGCACGACAATGCCCGCTGGAACAACACTAGACCCCTCCGGAAGTCCGGAGGGGTCGTTGATGTCGAGGGTTGGTGAGCCGCGAAGGATTCGAACCTTCAACCTAGTGATTAAGAGTCACTTGCTCTACCGTTGAGCTAGCGGCCCACGACCCTAAGACTGTAGCAAATCTCGGCAAGTCGCAAGGAAACCACTTCGGACGCTGACGAGATCGAACAGGAGCCTGCCACGTCAGACATGCCATACCGGTACTTCCTGATCGCGGCGGCGGCCGTCTCGCTGCCCCCGGTAGCCTGCGTCTCCGTCGCCCTGGATGCCGAAGATGTGCGAGCCTACACGCAGCACCAGGGTCGGTGCGAGCGCTTCACCCGGCTGTCACGTTCGGACATCACAGTAGAGGTCGCATGAGTCGTCGTCACACCACCATCCGCGATCATCGTCGGTCGAGCCGCGATCTCGGCGCAGCGCTGGTCATGCTCGTCTCCCTCGCCATCGCGCTACCGGGCGTCACCGCCGCCCAGGACGCCAACTTCACCGACCAGCAGGTCAACCAGCGTTGGCAGCTACTGAGCTATCGAGACGCTGAGGGTGATATCCAGACCGTGCCAGCGGGCGTCGGCGCCACCCTCCAGCTGTGGGCCGGCAATGCGTCTGGCGAGGCGGCCTGCAGCTCGTACGAAGCGAGCTTCAAGACATCGGCGCCGACGCTCTATGTGGATCCCCCGACCGTCCAGCGATTCACCTGCGATCCGGCCAGCGAGGCCTTCGACGAGGTCTTCTACCAGAACCTCGCCGCGACCACGTCGGCGCTCGTGACCGACTCGATCATGACCCTTCGCAATGAGATCGACGAACCACTGATGACGCTCACGCGCGCCGTCATCGACCAGGATCCGACCGTGGCTCGCTGGGAGCTGGCACGCATCGGAAGCCCCGACGGCACCATCGAACCGGTCATCCAGGGCCTCGATCCGTGGCTGGAGTTCCTCCGTGGTGGGCACGTGGTCGGCAGCACCGGCTGCGGCTCGTTCCTGGGCTCGTACGAGATCTTTGACGGCACCATGCGCATCAGCGATGTCGCCTACCGGCTGGAGGGTTGCACCGAGAGCGCCCGCCGACAGGCCGAATTGATGGTGGAGACGTTCTCGGACATCACCGATTTCGAGGTGCTCCCTGCGGGCATGGCGCTCGAGGACGATGCGGGTCGCACGCGACTGGCACTGGTGCCGGCGATCGACATGGCGGCACGGACCTGGACCCCCATCGAGATCCTTGATGCGAACGGTGACGTCGCCTTCGACGAGGCGAGCCTTGCCACCTCCACCGTCAAGTTCCAGGACCGCTCCACCGAGGGCCATACCGCCTGCGGCGCCTTCGACGGGAAGGGCCTGAGCTCGGGGTTGGCGCTCAGCACCTCCGAGTTGACGCTGACGGGCAAGCCCTGTGCCAAGAAGAGCCCCTTCCGGGCGGTCGAGAGGGCCTTCCTCGAGGCCTTGGCGAACACCTCCTCGCACGCCCTGCGCGGCTCGGAGCTGGAGCTCAAGGACGTCAACGGCGTCACCCTCATGCGACTGCAGCCGCAGGCCGATCTGGTGGGCACCACGTGGGTCGTCACGCATCTCAACGGTAACTTGCGTGGCAAGGTCAAGCAGGTGGAGGTGGTCCCCGAGACCGTGGTCAGCGCGGCCTTCGACGAGTTCGGATCGGTCATCGGCGACACCGGTGCCGGCAGCGACTACTACACTGCGGGCTACCGGTCCCCGGCCGCTTCCTCCATCGTCATCGAGGATCTCGATGTCAACGGCACGTTCTGCAAGGGCAAGAGGGCCCAGGGCCGCGCCTGCAAACAGGAAGCCCTCTTCCTCGACCGACTCGGACGTGCCGACACCTTCATCCCCAGCGTGACCGGGCTGCAACTGCTCCAAGGGTCGCGCCCGCTCATCTGGTTCGTGCCTGAAGCCGCCGGAGCTGTCGCCGAGTAGCGCTGCCTCCCTGGGCCCCAGCGCCATCGTGGCGCTACTCCCCTGG
>JBBSAV010000048.1:0-20985 GCA_038251965.1 Candidatus Limnocylindrales bacterium | reverse complement strand
CCCTGGCGCACTCGGCCATCCGTCACGGCCACACCGCGCTCTACCTGCGTCTGCCGAGACTCCTCGACGAGTTCGTGCTGGCTCGTGCCGACGGTCGGCTGCCACGGCTCATGGCCGCCTGGGCCCGGGTCGGGGTGCTCGTCCTCGACGACCTCGGGCTGCAGCCGGTGCCACCAGCCCGGGCAGCCGATCTGCTCGAGGTCATCGAGGACCGGGCCGGGCTGCGCTCGACGATCGTCACGAGCCAGCTGCCGGTGGCCCACTGGCACGAGGCCCTCGGCGAGCCCACGGTGGCCGATGCCATCCTCGACCGGCTCGTCCACAACGCCTACCGCCTGGAGCTCAAGGGTGCCTCGATGCGACGGGCCGAGGCGGGCGATGGCAAGGCCGATCGAGCATCGGCCGACGAGGGCACGACGACCCCGAGGGCCACGAGCCGATGACCACCATCGCCGACCACCACCGGCGTGCCAGACTATCCGCAGACCACAGCAGGGAGGTGACCATCAGGGGCTGAAGACGAGCCCTCGCGTCGGCCGCCACGCGGCCTCCGACGGGGTGAACGAAAACCCTGGACTGGCCGATCGGCCAGCCGGTTCGCGCTAGGCCTGCTCGGCGACCTTGGCCACCAGCGCTGCCGCGGCGGCCAAGGTCGATGGCGGCGGAGACGAAGTCCGCGAACAGCGGATCTGGCTGCTCCGGCCGGCCCTTGAGCTCGGGGTGGAACTGGCTGGCAACGAACTACTTGCCACTCGACCAGGTCGAGCCCCTTCGCTAGCATCCATCGAGACAAGAGGCCACCCGTGAGAATGAGGCTGGCCAGTCATCGCGGGCTACCGATAGGGGCGACGGTACAGAGAGGAGACGGCAGATGGATGTGAACGGCAGTGTGGCCATCGTCACCGGGGCGACTCGCGGGATGGGCCGAGCGATCTCCGCACGTCTGGCGGAAGTGGGCGCGAGGGTTGCTCTCGTCGCCCGTGATCAGGCCGCCCTCGACGAGGTTGAGGCCGCTATCCGCGGCACAGGGGGAGAGGCCACCGCATTCCGGGCCGACGTGACCGATCGGGTTTCGGTCGAATCCATGGTCGAGGCCGTGGTCACACACTTCGGCCGCGTCGACATCCTCGTCAACTGCGCGTTCTGGGGACCTCCAGGGAGTCTCGAGCAGACCGACGAGGAGTTCTGGGATCGCACCCTCGACACGACGCTGAAAGGCCCATACCTCTGCGCGCGGGCAGTGCACCCCATGATGCGTGAGCAGGGCACGGGTGCCATCGTCAACATCGGCTCCCTGGCAGGCAAGATCGGAGAGGACAATCGCACGGCCTACTGCGCCGCCAAGTGGGGACTTGAGGGATTGACGGCGGCGTTGCGTGTGGAACTGCACCGGCAGGGCATCCGGGTCCATCTACTCTCCCCTGGCGCCACAGACACCTCGTTCTGGAGCGAGAACGCACCCGGCTTGACCGCAACTCAGCTGGAGCGATTCATCCCGCCTGAGGTCATCGCCGACGCGGTGATGTGGGTCCTGACGACGCCAGAGGCCGTGCACATCCCGGACATCGCGATCCATAACTACCGCGACCCGTTCGAGGGCAAGGGCTCACCCTTCGAGTCGTAGTCCCGCATGTTGTGGTGCGTACCGCTGCCTCAGGCCTCCTCGGCGACCTTGCCACCAGCGCTGCCGCTGCGGAGCCGGGTGATCAAACGTCGACGGCGTCCGCCACTCGGCTGTCGGCGAGGTCTTCGAGCACGGTCACCAGGCCGGAGTGGTCATAGTCGCCGCGCCCGTTGGCTTCGGCGGCCCGCATGAGCTGCTCGACCCCTGCGGCGGCTGGCAGGGCCACGCCCACCTCACGCGCGAGCTCGAGGGCATTCTTGAGGTCCTTGAGGTGCAAGCGGATACGGAAGCCCGGTGGGAAGGAACCCGTCAAGAAGTTGTCGCGGCGCATCTCCAGCACCTTCGTGGCGGCCAGGCCGCCTTGCAGCACGTCGGCGATACGCGAAGGGTCCACGCCTGCCTTGGCGCCCAGGACGAGCGCTTCGGAAACGGCCTCGATGACGACGCCGACGACGACCTGGTTGCAGACCTTCACCACCTGACCGGCACCGGCCGGACCGCAATGGACGATGGTCTTGCCCATGAGCTCGAGGATGGGCCTGGCGCGCTCGAACGCCGACTCGCTGCCGCCCACCATGATCGAGAGGGTGCCAGCGATGGCGCCCTTGTCGCCACCACTGACCGGGGCGTCGAGGGCCTCCGCTCCCATTGCTGATGCGCGCTCGGCGAGCTGGCGGGCGGTGGTCGGCGAGATGGAGCTCATGTCGATGCTGAGCCAGCCGCTGCGGAGCGCCTCGTAGGCGCCGTCCTTGCCGAGGTACACCTCCTCCACCTGCGGAGAGTCGGGCAGCATCGTGATGAGCACGACGGTGGCCGCCGCGACCTGTGCCGGGGAGGTCCCCGCCACTGCGCCCTCGGTGACCAGCTCGTCCACGGCCTCGCTGACGATGTCGAGCACGATCAGCCGGTAGCCGGCTGCCATGAGGTTGCGGGCCATGGGCTTACCCATGATCCCGAGGCCGATGAAACCGATGGTCGGCTTGGTGTCAGTCATCAGTGGGACTCCATGTCTTCAGGGCGGATGTTGTCGACCTGGCCGTAGATGAACAGGAGCTCGATGTGACCACCGGGCTCCCACTCGAAGACGTGCCACTCGAGCGCCGGCGTGTTGATGACCACGCCCGGCTCGAGATCGATGCGGTCGGGCAGATCTTCGGGGCTCGGGCCCCAGCGCACCCACGCCCGGTCGGCCTCGAGGATGTAGACCGTTTCCTCGGCATGGTTGTGCGGCTCCATGGGCCCGAACTCGTCGGCATAGACAGCAGCGCCGACCGTCATCTCCTCGCTGTCGAGCACGGAGCGCCGGCCGACGAAGCGGCGGATCCCGCGGCCGGGCAGCGGATCGATGGGGGTCTGAACTCGTCGAGTGGATCTCATCGTCTGGTCCTTCCTGCGTTTCGAGGTCAGCCGGCAAACGGAGCGATGGGAAGCCCGGCCACGCCGGGCTCGATGACGAACAGGCTCCCGGCGAGCGGCTGCTCGGCGAGGTGTGCCCGGCTGAGGCCGTCGCGAGCGCTGGTGACATAGAGCTGGTCGAGGCCCGGACCCCCAAAGGCACAGCTGGTGGCCCGTGCCACCGGCAACTCGACGGTGCGTTCGAGCTCACCGGACGGCGTGAAGCGGCGAACGGCCCAGCCATCGTAGAACGCGACCCACAGGCAACCCTCGCTGTCGATGGTCATGCCGTCGGGGATGCCGAGAGAGTCGCCGAACCGGATGAACGGCCGGCGGCCGACCGCGCTCCCGGCGACGAGATCGAAATCGAAGATGTCCATCCGCTGCGTGGCCGTGTCGATGTAGTACATGCACGAACCGTCGAGGCTCCACTCGATGCCGTTCGAGATCGTGACCGGGCTGGCGATGGTGGTCAGCTGGCCGTCCGGGTCGATACGGTAGAACGCCCCGGCGTCCGCCCGCGCGTCGAGCGCCATGGTGCCGCCCCACAGTCGTCCGGCACGATCGGACTTGACATCATTGAGACGCGTCGTCCTGTCGTGGGACTCGACGGCCGTGAGCAGCCGCAGGGGACCGTCATCGGCGTCGCAGAGCCATACGCCGTCCTGCAGACACAGCGTCAAGCCACCACCGGCGCGAGGCAGCACAGCGCCGGCCATCTGCTCGAGGTCGCGCGTCCAGGCATCACCAGTGACGACACTTAGCCGGTGGATACGCCGACCGGCGATATCGGTCCAGAGCAGCGACTGCCCTGCCGCGTCCCAGGCCGGCCCCTCCCCGATGAGATCGCCCAGCTCAGCCGCAAGTGTCCACTCACGTTCCACGTCAAGTCTCCAACCGATGCATCGCCAGGCCCTCGATCCTCATGCACTCGATGCGCGCAGCAAACTCGACGTTGTGCCAATGAGCCATGGCCTCGAACGGCGGTGAGCCCGAGACCACGACCAGGCCTTCGGTGGTCACAATGAGCAGGTGTCGCATGCCGCTGCTTTCGGCGAGGGTACGTGCCCGCTCGATGGTCCCAGCGAGCGCTGGCCCGACAAGCTGGTCCGGCTCCACAAGATGGGCGGCGAGGTCAGTCACGCCCCGGTTGCGCATCATGCTCGTCGACGGCGGTACACCCAGATCTTCGAGCAACAACGCGCGAAGATGGCGCGACCAACCACTGATCACCGCGTCATGCTCTGGCACGGCGGCAAGGAGCGCCACGTGGATAGCGTGCGCCACGACATCCGCTGGCTCCAATGGCGCCGCGGTGACCTCGTCCTCCAGCCACAGCGAGAGTCCTGCGGTGCCATCCACATAGTCCATCCCGGCACCGGAGCGGCAGCTGATGGCGATGCCGTCGAGCGTCGCGAACTCATTCTCGAATAGCCGCCCGAAGATGGTGGCCAACACAGCTCGGTCGTCTGTCATCGAAGGGGATCTCATGCCTCTGCTCCAGTACGCCACGGCTTGAGTCGACCGCGCAGCCGTTCGAGGTCCAGCCGCTGACGCAGGACGTCGGCGGCACGGACGTTGGTGGGCAAGTCCCGGGCGACCCCGAATGTGCCGTGCATCGACCCGATGGCGAGCGCGCCCTCCGCCCGTGAGACCCGGCCCAGCAGCTCGACCGCGCGAGCGTCGTGGGGCTCGGTCTGCGCTCTCAGGTCGCGCTCCAAGACCACGACCGCTGCACCGTAGGGGTCCGGGGTGGCCGCGACGACGCCGGGTTCCCAACGTCCCGCGGCGGCCGCGATGGCCTCGGGCAGGTGCAGGTGAAACACACATCCGACATCGGGGAACGTCCGATACAGCCGCATGTGGATGCGAATCTCACGCGAGATCTTGGCTGCATCTCCGATGAGCAGCTCGCCGTCGAGGTCTTGGACCAGGGTGTCCTGCGCCTCCAGTCGCCAGCCCGTGTTCTCCGAGGCCTTGGTCGGGGTCATCACCACGGCATCGCCGACACGAAGGCTCATGTTGCCACCCTGGAGCTCGGTCAGGCGCCGGTCGTAAAGCAAACCGGCAACGCGTGCGAGCAATCTCCTGGCCGGTTCATACGATCCTGTGTCCATGTGCTGATACCCCCGTGGAGTCAGGTCGCGGGAGCGACCCGGTGTGGCTGGATGGTTCGCGTGATGGGGTTCTCGAAGAGTTCGCAGGCCTCCTCCGGGGTCGCGCCGTTGACAGCCATGGCCGCCAGTCGCAGGGCCCCCAGACCGGCCCCCTCGTCGCTGCCCAGCGTGACAAGTCGGCGACCGAGCAGGTTGGCCTTGAGTCGCAGGACCGCGTCATGTCCGGCGCCACCACCGACGATGGCGATGGGTTCGGATGGACGGCCCAACTCGGCCCAGGCAGCGGCGAACCGGGCCAGCACGGAGGTAGCGGATTCGATCAATCGCTGCAGGATGTCGGGCCTGGGTGTGCCCCCACGCACGGCGGCCGTCACGGCAGCCGCGTCGAGCCGGATGAAGCGCCCCTGCGGCTCCGGTGAGACAGCGTCGAGCAGCGTATCCAGCCCGCCCTCATGACCGGCTGCGGCCGATCGCAACAGCGCGCCGATGGGTACTCGCGTCATCGTGATGTACTGGCCCGGGAACAGGTAGCTGTGCACGATGGCGTCGGCCGCACTCGCGACCGTGCGCACCTCGTCAAGGTCCGCGGCCGCCGCCAAGTGCTCGTAGGTGCCGACGATGTTCACGAGCCCTGAACGGTCCGGGCCGGCAGCGCCGAAGTGTGAGCAGCAGTTGTCCATGGCGCCGAGCACCGCCACAGCCCCGTGAGCCAGACCGAGACGCTTGGCGGCGGCCTCAAGGATCGGGTAAGTGGCCGTCGGTGCCTCGAGCGGCGGCAAGACGTCCGGCCGCAGACCGGCCGCGTCGAGGATCTCCGGGCTCCAGTCGTTCGTCTCGAGATCGACCAGCATCGTGCGTGATGCCCACGAGCGGTCCTCCGCATCGGCGCCACAGAGCTGCGCCAGCGCGAAGCCGCGCAGTGAGCGGAAACGATCGAGCCGGTCCATCAGATCTGGTCGCTCTCGCTGCCACCACAGGGCGTGCAGCAGGAAGGAAGCGACGGTCGGGTCCGAGCCCGTGCGCCATCGAAGCTCGGCTTCATCCAGGGCAAGGTCGCCGAGGCTCCAAGGCTGCTGTTGCGGCCGGGTGTCTGCCGGTGCGAGGGCCCTGCCCAGCGGCAAACCTTCGGCATCGAGTGGGATCATGGCCGTGCCCAGACAGGAGAAGACGATGGTATCGATAGGGTCGGCGCGATGACCCGTCGCGAGGCGAGTGACGAGGTCCTCGATAGCGCTGAGCACCTCAGCCGCGGCGTAGGACTGTTCGCCAGGCTGGATGGTCTGCCTGGGCGTCGCCGTGCTGGACGTCTCCACGATGCGCCCGTCCCAGGCCGCCAACAACGCCTTGATGCGCGAAGAACCGATGTCGAGGGCGAGAACGCTCATCCGGGATCACTGTCGACAGCCCGGAGCAGGATCTCCGTGGCCTGGTCCATGTGGGCGTCCATCGCGGCCCGGGCCGCATCAGGATCACCCTTCGTGACTGCCTCAAGGATGCGCTCGTGGTAGCTCAGCGCCAACGAGGTGATGCCCGGGACCCGAAGGGTCAGCAGCCGGACCTCGATCATGATCTCGACGAGCGAATCGAGGATGATGACGAACAGTTCATTCTGCGTCGCGCGAGCCAGGGCAGCGTGGAACTCCACGTCGCTCTTGATGTAGACCTCGGGTGCATCGAGGTGCTGGCGGGTTTCCTCGAGGATGGCCTCGAGCATCCGCAGGTCCTCGTCGGTACGTCGCTCTGCTGCCCGTGCGGCGATCTCGTTCTCGACGATGTGCCGCACTTCGCTGACTTTTTCGACGCCGGCGCCACCTGCCTGCATCATCAGGAGCAACTTCATCGATTCCGCGGCCGACTCTGGCGAGGGGGCCCGGACCACCGTACCCCGTCCCACGTTCACGTCCACCAGCTGTTTGGCGGCCAGCGCCCTCACGGCCTCTCGAACGACCGTTCGACTGACGCCGAACTGCGCCGCCAGCTCACGCTCCGAGGGCAGGCGATCGCCCGTACCCAGCCGACTGTCGAGGATGAGACGTTCCAACTCCTGTTCGACGCGCTGGGCGAGCGTCGCCTCCCGGGCCAGCTGCGGGACCAACCGCTCCGTGGTCACTTCTCGGCGCCACCCCCGGCCGGCACTGCCGCTGCGGGACCGGCGTCGCCCCCGTCCTCTTCCGCCACCGGCGCGTGGAAGCGCACGCGCTGGGCGTCGATGAACATCGCGAAGAGGATGATCAGGCCCTGCACCACCTGCTGCAGGAAGACCTCGACACGCATGAGGTTGAGGCCGCGCTCGATGGTCGAGAGCAGGAGCACACCGCCAAGGACACCGATCATCTTGCCGCGTCCACCCTGCAGGCTGACGCCGCCGATGACGGCCGCGGCGAAGACCGTGAAGATGTAACCGTCACCGAGGTTGACCTGCACCGAGGCCACGCGGCCGGCCAGCACGAGACCGGCAAGGGCCGCCAGGAAGCCGCTGATCATGTACACCTGCCGCACGCGCTTGTCGGCATCGATACCCGAGGCGATGGCCGCGGTCTTGTTGCCGCCGACCGCGTAGATGTCACGGCCGAAGCGGCGATAGGTGAGCACGATGTGGGCGATGAGGAAGACGATGAGCATGGCCGGCACGGCCACCGGCACATTGCCCAGCCAGGGCACCGAGAACGTCTCGTGGCCCAGCCAGTAGAAGACATCACTGCCCTCGTGGTTGATGGCATTGACGCTGTTGCCCTTGGTGAAGTACAGCATCAGACCCCGCAAGATCAGGAGCATGGCCAGGGTCACGATGAAGTTGTTCATGCGCCCATAGGTGATGAGCGCACCGATGAGCGCACCGATACCGACGCCCATGGCCAGGATGATCACGATGGACAGGATGGGCGGGACACCGAGACCGCCGCCGAAGTAGGGCGCTGCCGAGGGCACGATGATCCACAGGCCGACCAGTGCCGCGAGGCCCAGCGTCGATTCCTGTGAGAGGTCGAAGTTGCCGGTGATCAGCACGAAGGTCTGTCCCACGACGACGATGCCCAGCACGGCCGCTGCCGAGAGGATGTTGACGATATTGAACGGCGTAAGGAACTTGTCCGTCCCGAGGACGAAGAAGATGAAGACGCCCACCAGGATGATCCAGATGAGATTGTCCAGGATCCTCGGTGCGTACCTACGCCATTGCATATGCGGCCTCCCCTGCGCCACCTTCGATGGCCGCCAGGAGTATCGCTGGCGTCATCTCGTCCGTGCCTTTGATGAACTCGCGGGCGATGTGTCCGCGGTAGAAGACGACGATCCGGTCGCAGGTGTCGATGAGCTCGAGCAGCTCGTCGGAGACGATGGCTACGGCCACACCGTCGTCAGTGAGCTGGTCCACGATGCGCAGGATCTCCACCTTGGCCTGCACGTCGACACCCTGCGTGGGTTCGTCGAGCAGCAGGACCTTGGGTTCGGTGGCGGCCAGTTTGGCCACCACCACCTTCTGCTGGTTGCCACCACTGAGGTTCTCGACGTTGGTGGCCGGGCTCGGTGTCTTGATGCCGAGCTTGTCGATGAAGCCGTCGACGAGCGACTTCTCCCGGCCGCCATCGATCATCCCCAGCCAGCGGGTCAGGCGTCCGATGACCGACATGGTGACGTTGTTGCTGACGCTGCGGATGGCTACGATGCCCAGCCCGTGGCGGTCGCGCGGCAGGTAGGCCAGCCCGTCCTCGAGCGCGTGGCTGGGTGACGACGGGTGGAAGGCCTTGCCGCCGAGGGTGACCTCACCCTGGCCCAATGGCTCGAGTGCATACAGGCCCCGCGCCAGCTCGCCCGGACCGCTGCCCTCAAGGCCGGTCAGGCCCACCACCTCGCCGGCGTGCAGGGTGAGGTTGACGTTCTCATAGGCACGCTTGCGGTTGAGGTCCCTGATCTCGAGCACTGGCTCACCCACGGTCTCGCGGCGCGGGCGGACGTAGCGTTCGACGTTCTCGCCCGAGATCATATGGATGAGGCCGGGCTGTGTCAGGTCGGTCACGTCCACGGTGCCGACCTCGGCACCGTTGCGTAGCACCGTCACACGGTCCGCGATCTCGAAGACCTCTTCGAGGTAGTGGCTGATGTAGATGAACGAGGCACCGGCCTCGCGCTGGCGCCGCACGAAGTCGAAGAGCATGGCGACCTCGTGTTTGGGCAGTGGCGCCGTGGGCTCGTCGAGGATGATGACGCTGGCGTCGGCAAAGAGCGCACGGGCGATCTCGATGAGCTGCCGCTCAACGACGGTCATCTCTTCCATACGCTTCTTGACGTCGATGTCCAGTCCTACGCGCTCGAGACGCTCGGAGGCATCCTTGCGCAGGAGTCGCCAGTCCACGAAGCCACCCTGAACGGTGGGCATCTGGCCCATGAAGAGGTTCTCGGCGACCGACAGGCCAGGCACGAAACGTGCGTGCTGGGCCACGATCGAGATGCCGGCCTGCTGGCTCCGTGCGGTGCTCATGTGCTCGATGGCCTCGCCGCGGACGCGGATCACCCCCGAATCCGGTGGGTAGAAGCCCGTGAGGATGCTCATGAGCGTTGACTTGCCCGCGCCGTTCTTCCCGACCAGCGCGTGGATCTCACCCTTGCGTACGTCGAACGAGACGTCATCGAGGGCCCGCACGCCCGGGAACCTCTTCATGATGTTGGTCATCTCGACGACGTTGCCGCCGTTGACCTGTTCCATCGCTGCCTACCCCGCCAACCGTGGTACGGCGGGGCGCCCCGTTGTCGCGAGGCGCCCCACTCGCACTAACTCACTTGGTCTCCAGATCAGTGCCAGACTGGCTACTCAGCCTCAGCCGCCATGGCGCCCTCGATGTTGCCCCACAGGCGCTCATCGTTGACGTTGTCCGGGCCCACCGAGGTCGTAGCCAGGAACAGTTGCGGCCCGACGTCGCTCATCTCGATGCGGGCTGGCGACCAGAGGGCGCCTTCCTGCACGACTTCGCCGGCCACGACGGCCTCACCGGCGAGCTCCTTCTCGATGTAGTCGGCAGCCAGCACGCCGAAGTCCGGGATGGGCTGGCTTGAAGCCTGGTCCGAGTATCCGGCGCGAATCGCGTCGAGCGTCTGCAGGCAGCCGTCCACGCCGGCCAGGAAGATGTGGCCATCCTCGCCGCGCGGGACGAGCTTGCCGATCTCCTCAAGCACCTGCAACGTGCCCGGCGTATACACGCAGTCGGAGTGCATGTAGATGGCATCCAGATCCTCGGCCGAGGCCAGGTCGCGAACGATGTCCACGCCCTTGTCGGCTTCCCAGTCACCGATCTGGATGATCAGGTCGATGCCCTCGTTGGCATTGATGACATCCTCGAAGCCGCCGCCGCGCAGCTGGGCCACGTTCTGGCCCATGTTGCCGGTGATCTCGAGCACGGTGCCCGTGGGCGAGCCGTACTTCTCGGTGAGGTATGCCACCACCGCCTCACCCGACTGCTGACCGGCCAGATAGTTGTCACTGAGCACGGTCATGTTGATCTCGCAGCCAGAGGGCGCGCGGTCGATGGTGTAGAAGGGGATGCCCTGGTCCTTGGCGTTCTGAACGGCCACACAGATGCCGGCGCTGTCGTCCGGGACGGCCACGATGGCGTCGACGCCCTGCGCGATGTAGTCGTTGATGTCGTTGAGCTGCTTCTGCGCGTCACTATCGGATGTGGTGGTCAGGACCGTCCAGCCCTTGGATTCGGCCCCGTTGACCAGGCCCTGCTGGATCTGCAGCTGCGCGCCGACAAGGCCGGGCGCCGCATAGCCGACGACCACCTCGTCCTGCGCCTGGACCGGTACGGCACCGAGCGCGCCGACGAGCAGTGCGGTCGATGCCGCGATGACGATGGTCTTCCTCAAGTCCTTCACGTCCTTCCTGCGCCACTTCTGGCGCGATACATCAGGTGGGGCCCCCTCCGGGCCACCCCCGAGTGAAGCTTGTGCTCCCCCGGATCGTCTCCTCAGGTTCGGTCAGACCGTTCCGCCCTCCTCTCGATGCGCCAAGCTCGCGAACGCGCGTGGCTATCTGCGTCGGGATGTGGTGTGTGTCGATCGTATGCGACCGAGGTCGCGCGCATGCCGCAGCCCACATCGGCGGCCAGGACCTGCCTTGGTGACGTCACTCGACGTCTCGCCACTGGATCTCCCTCTCCGTGGGCACCGCTCGCGCCCGAGCGCGCGACACACTCCCTCGTTTCGCGCCGATCACTGGGCCGGCCAGCCCTGACAGTTCGGCTTGGTCTGGTGGCATACCACCATACCGGCCCTGCAATGTCAACTCTCTGGTGGCGGGCTAGCCCAACTCGCCGGCGCGGGCGCCGCGGATCATCTCTCGCACGCCGTCCCAGCCGGCGATGAACACGCCGCGGAAGTGAAGCACCGGGCCGAAATGCTCGAAGTCCTCCAGCGCCAGGCCCTCGGGGTCGAGTGCCTGGCGCATCTCACCAAAGGCATCGAGCAGTGTCTGCGTGATCCCGGGGTCGACAGCGTCGGTGACGGTCACGACCGCTGGCGGGTCGTCCTTGATGAGGTCGGCCGCGGTCGACCAGTTGATGGTCGCGGCCATGTTGCCACCGACAAGCCCTGCGAAGTCCAGCTCGATACGTGCCCCCCCGTACAGCAGGGTCACCGGGTACTCGCGTGCGCGCACGATCTCGTAGCAGGCCCGCCCCAGGATGACCCCGGCCATCTCCATGACCTCGGCCGGTACTTCAAGCCCGTCGCGCGCCGCGACCCTCTTCAGGTGGTCGCCGAGGATGCCGGTGATGGGACTCATGAAGAAGGGTGGCCGCACCCCGGTCTCGCCCGTGACCTTCAGGTAGCGCTCGCATGTCTCGACGACCTGAGCCGTGCTGAAGACCTCGGTGACGATGACCTGCGAGCCCTCGGCCACCAGCGTCTCGAAGGCCTCGAAGCCGGGCAGCGTGGCTGGGATCTTGGGCGTCGCGTTGGGTGCGATGGTACGGGCGGTCCGGCCGGCCGCGGTGATGTTGGCGCCCACGGTGTCGGCAAGCGGCGCGCCCTGGATCGACACGAAGCCCTCGCCGCCATCGGTCCGCTCGTAGAGCGGCCCGAAGCGCTCACAGATGCGGCCCACGAGCCGCTGCTGCACCAGCTCGGCCACGACCTCGTCGTGCTCACTCAGAGGCAGACACTCGTGGACGACAGGCAGGACCTCGTCGGGCGCGCGCTTGACGAGGTTGCCACCGTAGCCGGGGTTGGTGGTGCACCCCATGGCTCCGTGAGCGAGCGCGAGATCCATCTCCTCAACCGTCGGGTTGTTGACCCAGAAGCGCCCTCCGGTCTCCGCCTGGACCCGTTGGAAGTAGTGGTCAGTCATCGGCGCATTCCCCTCCTCCTGGACGTGACCCCTGGATGTATTGGTCTGATGGTATGCCACTTGTCCAGTTGGCGATCGGTCGTCGCTGGAGGGCCGTGCTAGACGAAGCTATCCGGGCCGATCTGCACGAGCACCTTGGGCCGCTCCCGGCCGGGCTCCCTGGAGCGGGCAACTGCAGCGTCGACCTCATCGAAGGGGTAGACACGATCGATGAGCACGTCGGGTCTGACCTCGCCTGAGGCGATGGCCGCGAGACCGTGCGGATACTGCCCCGGCCCGTTGAGCACACCCCTGATGGTGATGTCGTTGACGGCAACTGCACCGGCGTCGATCTCGACGTTGGTGGTGGGCACGCCCAGCAGCGCCACGCGCCCGCCGGGCGCGGCATGCGCCAGCGCGGCCTGGACGCCCGAGGGAGTCCCGGCTGCCTCCAGGACGACGTCGAACTTCTCCACGGCCGCCCGGGTGCCAGCCAGCCATGGGATGGCCCCGGCAGCCTCGACCGTGGGCACGCGGACCGCGCTGCGGAGCAGGACATGAGTACGGATGCCACGAGCGCTCAGGATCATGGCTCCAGCCAAACCCAGCGTGGCCGCCCCCACGACGAGGACTTCCTCACCTGGCTGCGGGTCGGTGCGCCTGATGCCCTCGAGGGTCGTCACCATCGGCTCGACCAGGGAGGCGTCGCGCGTGGGGACGCCATCGGGGATCGGCAGCAGGTACTTCGCAGGCACTGCCACGACCGTTGCCAGCGCGCCATCGAGCCCGTTGCGCACGCCGATCTCGCGGCGATTCACGCAACGTACGACCAGCCCACTGCCACACAGCTCGCAGTCCTCGCGACCACAGTCGATGACGGGGTCGAGGATGACGCGGGTGCCGATGGCGAGCTCACCGGTCGGCTGCAGCAGGATGCCCGACCATTCGTGGCCCGGTTGCAGCGGATAGCAGGCGAAGCCCTGGTGCAGGTAGGGCATACTGCCGTCGAAGAGGTCGAGGTCCGTGCCACACAGGCCCACATACGAGGGTGCCGCCAGGACCATGTCGGGCGGCACCTCCGGCATCGGCATCTCCACGACCCCGAACACGCCGGGAGCGGTGATATGGACGGCGCGGACCGTCTGCGGCAGGCTCATCGCACGGTGTGACCGCCGTCCACCACGAGCACGTGTCCATCGACGAGCGCGCCCGCTTCGGAGGCCAGGTAGATGGCCGCTCCGACCACGTCCTCAGGTGTGCCCATGCGTCCGAGCGGGATGTTCCCCAGGAAGAACGCGGCCAGTTCGGGGTCGTCCTGCATCTTCTGCTCGATGAGTGCCGTCTTGACGTGCGTCGGCGCGATGGCGTTGACACGGATGCCGTGAGGTGCCCATTCGATCGCCAGGGTCCGGGTGAGCGCATTGAGCGCGCCCTTGGTCGAGGCGTAATTGGCATTGCCGGTCGTGATGCCCACTAGGCTGGTGATCGACGAGGTATTGATGATGCTGCCCTTGATGCCGCGCTCGATCATGTGCCGACCCACGCACTGGTCGAAGTACCAGGCACCGGAGAGGTTGACGTCAAGCACACGCTGCCACTGCTCAAGGGTCATCTCCTCGGCCGGGGCGCGGTCGCCGATGCCGGCGTTGGAGAACAGGATGTGGATATCCCCAAGCTGTTCGATGGTGGCAGCCACAGCGGCCTCGACCTGCTCGTGGTCGGCAACGTCGCAGCGAACCGCGACGGCTTCGCCTCCGGCCCGGCGGATACCCTCAGCGACCTCGGTCGCGGCGGCCGCATCGAGGTCGACCACAGAGACACGGGCACCGAATTGGGCGAAGCCCTCAGCCACCGCCAGTCCCAGGCCGGAGCCACCCCCCGTGACCAGCGCGGTCTTGCCGGCCAGTGAGAAGAAGTCGGTCAAGTCACGCGTCTTCACTGAGCGTCCCCCCGTCTTGTGCTCGCTCGCGCTCGCGCATCTGCTCCACGATGTCCATGCTTGGTCCGGTGATGTGATGATCGACCGCCAGCGAGACCTGGTAGGGATCGCCTGACCGCAGGACCTCGTAGAGCTGGCGGTGTCGCTGCACGATGATCTCAGGCGTGGGCCTGTACAGGTCGCTGTAGAACAGCACGCGGCGGCTACGGACCTGGATGGCAGCGAGCTGCTCGATGAGCAGGGCATGGCCGGAGAGTGCCGAGAGGGCAGTATGGAAGTCCATGTCAGCCGCCACCATGGCGGACACATCGCCCGCGTCGGCGGCGCGGGCGATGGTGTCGAGGCGACGGCCCAGCATCGCCAGCGCAGCCTGGTCGAGGTGGCCCCGCTCCACGGCCAGCTGTGCAGCGAAGGATTCGAGGGCCGCGCGAAGCGTGTAGATCTCCGCGGCGTCCACGGATGTGAAGGTTGAGACGACCGCTCCCTTGTGAGTGCTGCGGGTGACGAGGCCAAGGCTGGACAACTCCCTGAGAGCCTCCCGCACGGTTCCCCTTGACGTGCCCAGATCGTCCGACAGCTGTGCCTCTGTCAGCGGCTGCCCGGGGGCGTACGCCCCCCGGATGATGGCCTCGCGGATGTGCGCGACGACGGCATCGGCCAAGCTGGGCGGTCGGTGGAGGGCTGCCTGCTCCATGCCTTGGCTCCCGATACTGCGAGAAGTCTCGTCCATCTGGCTGTCCGATTGTACTACAATAGGACAGCCCGTCGAACGACTCGACGCCGACCTAGGCACGACCGAAGCGGGCAGGAGGTGGCTGATGACGGCGCAGCTCAGGTTCTTCGGCACCGCGGGCTACGAGCTCCTGACGGCGGACGGCGTGCGCGTGGTGATGGATCCCTACATGGACTCGAACCCGGCCTGCCCTCTTAGCTGGCAGGACCTGGACCCGGTCGACCTGGTGCTGGTCACGCACGCCGCTTTCGATCACATGGGTGAGGCCGCGGAGATCCTCAAGCGCGACAAGTGTCCGGTCATCTGCGCCAAGGACGTGGCCCACAACCTGACGACCGTGCACGGCGTCGACCCCGACCAGATCCGGGTCACCATCTGGGGCATCCCCATGGAGGTCGCCGGCGTGCCTGTACATCCGGTCGAGAGCCACCACTGGTCGTTCTCGGTGACGCCATCGGGCGAGCTGCTGTCCGGTCCGGCCATGGGTTTCATCGTCGACGCCGCGCCCGGTGTGCGCATCTATCACCAGGGCGATTCGGCCCTCTCGTACGACTTCCGCCTCTGGGGTGAGCTGTACCGGCCCACCCACGGGCTCATGGTCGTAGCTCTGCCCGAAGACTCGCTGCCCCACTTCGAGGTCTATCGCGGAGGTGAGGTAACGGTGCAGGAGGCGGTCATGGCCAGCCAGTGGCTGGGCCTGAAGCACATCATCGCCAGCCACTACCAGTGGCCCTCACACCCCGACGTCCAGAAGTTCCTCGAGCTCATGAAGGTTCACACCTCGGCCGGCGAGTGGCACCCGACCGTGGTCGCGCCCGAGCCGGGCGAGACCATCGAGCTGCGGCCCTAGGCGCGCGGCAGGACGGAGGCCACGATGAGACATCGCATCACATCCGAGGAGAACTGCGAGGCGGTCGCGGCCTTCGAGCGCGACACGCTCACGCCCATGACGGTCTCGCCCGCGCTCGGCCCCAACGAGCTCAGGGAGATGTACGCGCGCATGCGCCTCATCCGCGAGTTCGACTCGGCCGTCAAGGAGCTCTGGAAGCAGGACTTCATCTACGGTCTGGCCCACTCCTATGTGTGCGCGGAGGCCATCGCGGTCGGAGCCTGCGCGGCACTGCACGAGGGCGACTACATCACCAGCACACATCGCGGTCACGGCCACACCATCGCCAAGGGCGGCGACCCGCGCCGCATGATGGCCGAGCTGATGGGGCGCGCGGCCGGCTACAACAAGGGCAAGGGTGGCTCCATGCACATCGCTGCGGTGGACATGGGCATGCTCGGCGCCACCGGCATCGTCGGCTCGGCGATGCCCATCGCGGTCGGCGCCGCGCTCACCGCCAAGACGCTCGGACAGCCCTTCGTGACCGTCTGTTTCCATGGTGATGGTGCCACCAACCAGGGCGTGTGGCACGAGTCCATCAACCTCGCTGCGGCCTGGAGCCTGCCGGTCATCTTTCTCTGCGAGAACAACCAGTGGGCCATCTCCATGCCCTACGACCAGGCGGTCCGCAACCCATCGGTGGCGGACCGGGCCGTGGGCTATGGCATCCCCGGCGTCACGGTCGATGGTTTCAACGCCATCGCCGTCCACGACGCTGTCGCAGAGGCGGCCGAGCGAGCTCGCGCAGGTGGCGGCCCCACGCTGATCGAGGCACGTTTCTACCGCTACATCGGCCATTTCGTGGCCGATGACGAGTCCTACCGCGACACCGACTGCAACGCCCAGTGGGAGCAGTTCGACCCCATCACGCGCATGGCGGGCTTCCTCGTCGAGTCCGGCGCGGCTGACCGGGCCTGGATCGACGAGGCCGACGAGGCCGCATCGGCGACGGTGCTGGACGCCATCGAATTCGCCAAGGCCGCTCCACAACCCGAACTCGACACCCTCTACGACGGGCTCTACTCGGATGCGTTCATGCAGCAGCAGGGGATCGGGCGGTGACGGCAGGGACCCCTCCCCCGGCGACCGGGTCGCCGACGCGCCGCATGACCGTCAAGCGGGCCATCAACGAGACGCTGCGCGAAGAGATGCAGCGAGACCCCACGGTCATCATCCTCGGCTGTGACGTGGGGGTGCGCGGCAACCCCTTCGGTGTGACCAAGGGGCTGTACGAGGAGTTCGGCGCCGAACGGGTGCTGGACACCCCCATCTCCGAGGCGGCCATCGTGGGCAGCTCGCTGGGTGCGGCCGCGACCGGCCTGCGCCCCATCGCCGAGATCCTCTTCAGCGACTGGATCACCATCGGCATGGACCAGCTGGTCAACCAGATCGCCAAGATCCGCTACATGTTCGGCGGGGCCATCAGCGTGCCCCTGGTCATCCGCGCGCCCGTCGGGGCCGGCGGCGGACAGGCCGCCCAGCACAGCCAGTCGTTCGAGAACTGGTTCAGCGCCGTGCCCGGCCTGCAGATCGTCATGCCGTCCACGCCGGCGGACGTCAAGGGCTTGCTGCGGACGGCCATCCGCAGTGACGATCCGGTGCTCTTCTTCGAGCACAAGCGCGGCTACGAGATCAAGGGTGAGGTGCCCGTCGCCGAGTACACCATCCCCTTTGGCGTCGCCGATGTGGTCCGCGAAGGCACCGATGTCACCGTCGTGGCGCTCTCGATCATGCGCCACAAGGCCATGGCCGCAGCCGAGGAACTCGCGGCCGGGGGCGTGGACTGCGAGGTCATCGACCCACGCACCGTCTACCCCTTCGACTACGACGCGGTGCTGGCTTCGCTGGCCAAGACCGGCCGACTGGTGGTGGTACACGAGGCCAACCGCCGCAGCAACATCGGCGGTGAGATCGTGTCGCAGGTGGTGGAGCGAGGGTTCGACCTGCTCAAGGTGCAGCCGCGTATCGTGGCCGGACTGGACGTTCCCATGCCGTACAACCGCGCGCTCGAGGCGCTGGTCATCCCCGACGTGGATCGCATCAAGCAAGCCGTCCTGGCGGCGGTCGGCCAGTAGGCCAAGGAGGTCTGGACACCCATGGCAACGTTCTTCACGCTCCCCAAGCTGGGCATGAACCAGGAGGAGGGCGAGGTCGTCTCCTGGCTCGTGAGCGAGGGCGACGAGGTCACCAGGGGCCAGCCGATCGTGGAGGTCGAGACGGACAAGAGCAGCGTGGAGCTGGAGTCCACGGCCAGTGGTGTCATCGCCAGGATCCTCCACGGCGAGGGCGACATCGTACCCATCAATGGCGTGCTCGCGGTCATCCTCGATCCGGGCGAGACGCTGCCCGACGAGATCCCCGAGACCATCGTCTGAGCATCCGAGGAAGCCGAACATGACCGCAGAGCCCGCCGCAGCACCCGCCGCAGAGCCCGGGATCACCCGCTTCGAGTTCACCGAGGAGCACCTCGCATCCACGCCCAGGCGTCGGCTCGGTCTCGCCATCCTGAGCATCGCGACCATCCGCCGCTTCGAGAAGTGGCTGCTCGATAACGCGGACCTCGTCCACGGGCCACTGCACTCGAGCATCGGCCAAGAGGGCACCGCGACCGGGGCCGCTTTGGCGCTGCGCAAGTCCGACTGGCTGACCTCGACCCATCGTGCCCACCACGACGTCGTGGCCAAGCTGCTGCTGTCGGCGACACCCACCGATTTCGACCCCTTCATCGCCGACTCAGTGACCGAGGCCATGGCGGACCCCGTCCAGCGCACGCTGGCCGAGATCATGGGCCTCGAGCAGGGCCTGTGCCACGGGCGTGGCGGCTCGATGCACCTCTGGGATCGCGAGGGCGGCGTCATGACCACGGCCATCGTGGGCGGTGGTATCCCCGCGGCGGGTGGCTACGCGCTGGCATCCAAGCTGCGCGGCAGCGGCGATGTCGGAGTCGCCGTATTCGGCGACGGCGCCACCCAGATCGGCGCCTTCCACGAAGCCGCCAGCCTGGCCCGTGCCTGGGATCTGCCGCTCATCCTGCTGCTCGAGAATAACCAGTACTCGGTCGCTACCTCCGTCCAGGAGACGGCCGGCTTCACGCGGCTGGCGCTGCGGGCACGCGGCTACGACATGCCTGCGCTGGTAGTGGACGGCATGGACCCTATCGCCAGCTACGAGGCCATGGCGCAAGCACGCGAGCACGCCGTCAGCAAGGGGCCGATCTTCGTCGAAGCCATCACCTACCGCTACTACCATCAGAACGGACCCCTTCCCGGCTCTGCCTTCAAGTACCGCAGTAAGGACGAGGAGCGGGAGTGGAAAGCCAAGGACCCGGCGGTCGCGTTCCCCCGGCGCCTGCTGGAGGCCGGACTCCTGACACAGGACGAGGTCATGCACGTCCAAGGCCTGGCCGACGCGCTGATCGCCGGCTGCGTGTCGGCGCTGACGGTCGAGACCGAGGATGGCCCCGCCATCCCCGCGGAGCTCTACCCGCCACTCGAGGACACCTACCGCGGCATGCTCGGGCCGGGCTTGCCCGAGCTGCCGGCTGAGCGCCTCGACGAGACACCGGTCGTCGGCGCCGAGCCCATCACCTACACCGAAGCCATCCAGGGCGTCATCGGGCGCTCGCTCGAGCGCGACCCCGAAGCCATCTACATGGGCGAAGAGGTCGGTCACCTTGGCGGAGGCGTGATGGGCCTGACCAAGGCGGCTGTGGCCTCGCGACCCGAGCAGGTCCTGTCGACGCCGATCTGCGAGAACGGCTTCACGGGGGCCGCGTTGGGGGCAGCGCTGGCGGGCATGCACCCGATCATCGAATTCATGTACCCGGACTTCACGCTCGAGGCGACCGACCAGCTTTTCAACCACATCGCCAAGAGCCGCTACATGTTCGGCGGGGACCACGACGTGCCCATCATCGCCCGCACGCAGATCAGCCGGGGGCGTGGCTATGGTCCGCAGCACAGCTGTGATCCGGCGGCGCTCTTCGCCTCGTACCCGGGCTGGCGTGTCGTCTCGCCCACCACACCGGCCGACTACGTTGGCTGCTGGAACGCGGCGATGCTCAGCCGCGACCCCGTGCTGGTCATCGATGACCATCGCCTCGCCAAGACGACCGGACTGCTACCCGCCGCCGGCTTCGATCACGTCGTTGAGATCGGCAAGGCACGGCTCGTCCGGCCCGGCACGGATGTCACGGTGGTGACCTGGGGCTATGCCCTGCTGCGGGTGACGGCGCTGGTGGACAGCCTCGCCGAGCGGGGCATCGAAGTCGAGGTCCTGGACCCGCGCTGGCTCGACCGTGCCTCCTTCGACCGAACGGCTGTGCTGGAGTCGGTCGGCCGGACCGGTGCCCTAGTCATCGCCGAGGATGCCCAACGCACACTCTCGATGGGCGCCAAGGTCCTGGACTACCTCTATCCAGACGTGCATGCGCTGCTGCGGACGGCTCCGCTGCGAGTCACCGGACAGGACGCCTACTCACCGGTGAGTAAGCCGCTTGAGACCTCGGTGCACATCCAGGATGCTGACATCGAGGCCACCATCATGGCCGCCGTTGAGGAGCAGAACGCATGAGCATCCTCATCAAGATGCCCAACCTCGGCGCCGAAGCCGATGAGGCCCGCGTCAGCAGCTGGCTCAAGGCGGTCGGCGACGCGGTCCTAGAGGGGGAGATCATCGCCGAGATCGAAACCGAGAAAGCCAACGTCGACCTAGAGGCTCCGGCGTCCGGCCGCCTCACCGAGATCCTGGTGCCGGCCGGCAGAGATGCCAAGGTCGGCGCCGTCTTGGCCATCTTCGAGGAGGACTGAGACCAGCCTACCGAGGGCGCAAGCCGCGTTCGCCCAGGAAGAGGTGCTGAACGAGCGGGAAGACGAGCGCCGCCGGCAACGTTAACATCGCTGCTCCCGCCATGAGCAGCGGCCAGCCGCTGGGATCCAGCATGCGCAGCTGACCCAGCCCGAGAGATTGGT
>JBBSAV010000047.1:0-21630 GCA_038251965.1 Candidatus Limnocylindrales bacterium | reverse complement strand
TCTCGGTGAAAGAGACCTGAGACGGCCGTCGGCATCGAGTTCGGTGCTTGACAGGTCGTTGACCATCGGTCCATGTCCAGAACCAGTCGAGTAGCGAGCGTCGGGCTCATCATGGTCGGCTTCTGTCTGGCGCTGGCTGGTGCTCCGGCGGTGGCGCTGGCTGGTGCTCCGGCGGTGGCGCAGCCGACAGGGTCGGATGGCGACGCCTGGATCGGCATCCGTGTGGTCGATGGGGACGGCGAGTTCTACCAAGTCGCCAGCGGCGAGACCTGGGTACCGTGTGGCACCAACCTGATGCGCTTCGATCGCGGTGGCCCGGAGGCCCCATTCTCCATGGCCGACTACGACCCGGCCTGGATCGAAACACAGCTCGACGACCTCGCGGCTAAGGGCTACAACGCGGTCCGCGTCTTCTTCGAGAGGTGTGTGACCGACCTCGACTGCACCGCCGGCCCCGGGCAGCGCCTGTCGGGCGAGTTCCTCGAACGCGCGGCCGAGTTCCTGCGCCTGGCGGCCGCGCGCGACATCCACGTGATGTACTCGTCGAACACGCTGCCGACGAACAGCTGGTACGTGTGGGAGGGCTATCCCGAGGGCGACAGCGACTTCGTCAGTGCCCGCAACGTCGAGGTCTACCAGATCTTCTTCCGCGACTTCGTCGAAGGCCTCATCGCCCACGGCGCGCCCATGGACTGGCTGTGGTCGCTGGAGATCCGCAACGAGTATCAGTACCTCACCGCGGACTGGCCGCCCTGGAATCTGAGCGAAGGCATGTTCACCGCCGCCAACGGCGAGAGCTACGACATGGGTGTGCGCGCCGATCGCCGGCGGCTCTCGTCGGATAGCCTGCTCCACTGGGCCGATGAGATGACCGCCGTCATCAAGTCGGTCGATCCCGACTTGCTCGTGTCGATCGGCCTGCTGCTGCTGCCGTCGGATGACGTCGGTCCGCCAGGCTCCGACGACCAGCGCAACCTGGTCGTGGGACCGTTCCATGAGCGCACCACGGTCGACTTCTTCGACATCCACGGCATCCTCCCCAGCGTCGAGGAAGCTCGCACCGCGTTCAGCCTGCCAGCGTCGCGCGAGAAGCCGGTCATCATCGGGGAGTTCGCGGGCGAGTGGGGTACGCCCGACGTGGTTGCCTGGGTGGCGGTACGTTGGCAAGCCCGCACGTGTCAGGCTGGCTTCGACGGCTGGCTCACCTGGCATTGGCAGTGGGTGGCCGATACTGACATCGACGCCGCCCTGAACCCGCGTGACCATCCCGATCCCTGCGTGCGGGGCCGAGGTCGAGATCCAGCAGGTGAGCCGGGGCCAGCAGGTGCGGGCGTCCCGCAGCGAGGGCCCCGAGTATCGGCCCGCCAACCTCGTCGATGGCGACCCCGAGTCGTATTGGAGCGCTGCTGCGGGCAGCCCACAGTGGTTCGAGGTCGATCTGGGTTCGGCCGTGACGCTGGGCGCGTTCCGCCTGCCCATCGGAGAGGTGACACCGCGCGGGCGGGTCGATATCCGGGTGCTGGGCAAGGGTCCGGGAACCGATGGACGGTTTCGGCAGTTGCATCGGTTCCGGCAGCGCATCAAGCCCGGTGACGTCCTCGAGCACACGCTCAAGAAGCCGGTCAAGGGCATCCGCATCGTGCGCTTCGTGGTCGAGGACCTGGCCAACGAATGGGTGATCCTGCACGACGTGGAGATCTGGCGCGCCAGGTGAGCCCGGCCTAGCCCGTGTGGCGCCCGACGAAGCGGCGTTTCTTGCCCATGGCCACCCACCAGTAGCGCTCGCCGATGAGGGCGGGTGGCGTGGCCACGGGGTCGGTGAACTTCTCGCCGTTGATCGAGAAGCCACCCTGGCTGATAAGCCGGCGGGCCTCACCGCGCGACTGACCGCTCGCCGCGATGGCCACGTCGACCGCCGTCCACTCCGCCGCTTCGGGGCCGAACGCGAAGCCACCCACGGCGTCGTACAGCACGTCCAGCACGGCCGGATCGTCCACCGCCGAAGCGAAGGCCGCGCCAGCCACGATTTGTTGCCGTTCCGCCTCGTCACGACCGTGGACACGCTCGCTCAGGTCGTAGGCCAGCGCCGCCTGGGCCAGCCGCCTCTCGGGCGCCTCGCCATGCTCCGCTGCGATGGCGTCGATCTCTTCGCGGCTCTTGGTGGTGAGCCAGCGCAGGTGGTCGATGACCAGCTCGTCATCGTCGTTGATCCAGTACTGGTAGAAGTCGTAAGGGCTGGTCAGCGAGCCGTCGAGGAAGACCGCGCCCTTCTCCGACTTGCCCATCTTCTGGCCCGAGCGGTTCAGCAACAGCGGACTACACAGCCCGAAGGCCGTTGGCTCGTGGCCCTCCTCGCCGGTCTCAGCCTCGGCTTCGCGGTTCTCGACGCGACGGATCAGCTCCAGGCCAGAGGTGATGTTGCCCCACTGGTCGGCTCCGCCCATCTGCATATCCACGCCCTCGTGTTGGTGGAGGTGCAGGAAGTCCGCCGCCTGCAGGGTCTGGTAGCTGAACTCGGTGAAGCTCATGCCCGCCGCCAGGCGCGCCTGCACCGAGTCCTTGGCCAGCATGTAGGGCACGGTGAAGTGCTTGCCGATGTCGCGCAGATAGTCGATGACCGACATGGGCCCCAGCCATTCGAGGTTGTTGAGCATCTTGGGCTGCGTGGGGCCGGGTGCGAAATCCAGGAAGCGCTCCAGCTGTGCCCGCAGTGCGCCCGAGTTGGCCTCGATGGCCGCAGCGTCCAACAGCACGCGCTCGCTGGACTTGCCCGAGGGATCGCCGATCATGCCGGTACCGCCACCGATGAGCACGACCGGCCGACCGCCGGCTCGCTGCAGGTGGGTCAGCAGGAAGACCTGCAGCAGGTGGCCCACATGGAGTGAGGTGGCGCTGGCGTCGAAGCCGATGTAGGCGCTCACCGGGCCGGTCGCGAGCCGCGCGTCAAGACCCTCGGAGGCAAGGTGGACGAGGCCGCGCCAGCGGAGCTCGTCGAGTAGTGCTGGGCTGCTCACGCGATGTGGTCCCGGCAGGGATAAGTCTGGATGTGCATCCCTTCATGCTAGCCAAGCATGAGCGTGGGTGTGACACGTGCGCCCGAAAGCCGCGCCGACAGTCACACCGACCGATGCTAGAGTCGGCCACGAATGCAGCCCTACCCACCCTACAAGCCGCCGCAGCAAAAACCGCCGCAGCGATCAGCGGCACCACAGCGACCACCGCAGCCACCGCCTGCCCGGCGCCCCGTGGGCGGCGAGGGGTCGCGCCCGCTCAGGGCCGTCGTCATCGTCGTCTTCAGCCTGTTCCTGGCGGTGGCGATGCTCGGGTTCGTCGGTGTCGTCGGCGGTGCCTTCATCTACAGCCGCGACCTGCCGCATCCCAGCGAACTAGAGAACATCGTCTTCCCCGAGGACAGTGTCATCTACGACCGCAACGGCAAGGTGCTGGCGCGCCTGACCGCCGGTGGCGAGAGCCGGAGCACCATCGAATGGGCTGACGTACCGCCCATCCTGGCCGACGCGGTCACCGCGGTCGAGGACAAGACCTTCTGGGCCAATGCCGGTATCGATCCGCTGGGCATCGCTGCTGCAGCGTTCGACACCCTGACCGGCGACGCTCGCGGTGGCTCCACGATCACGCAGCAGCTAGTTCGGCAGAAGCTGCTGCCGGAGGACGTCATCTCCACCTCGCAGCGCCTGGGTGACCGCAAGATCAAGGAGCTCATCCAGTCGATCCGGGTGACCGACTACTACCGTGGAGAGGCCGGCAAGCAGGCCATCCTGACGGCCTATCTCAACCAAAACTTCTATGGCAACAACAGCTATGGCGTGCTGGCGGCGGCCAAGTCGTACTTCGATGTCAACAAGCTCTCCGACCTGACGCTCTCGCAGACGGCGACGCTGGCGGCGCTGCCGCAGGCGCCCTCCGCCTACGACCTGGTGCGCAACGCCGTCGAGAACGAGAACGGCGACCTGGAGGTCCCCACCGATTCGGCCATCTACCAGCGCCGCAACCTGGTCCTGAGCCTGCTGGCGCAGGACCCCACCCGGCGTGTGCTCAGCGGTGACACCCATAGCGCCCAGGACTTCCGCGACGCCATGGCGGAGCCGCTCATCGTCGAGCCGCAGTCCCAGCTGGCCTGGAAGGCGCCGCACTTCGTGTGGTACGTCCGCGATGAGCTTCGGCAGCACCTGTGCGGGGACGCTGAGACCTGCGATGCGCTCAAGATGGGTGGCCTGCGGGTCACCACCACGCTCGACTACGACATCCAGAAGCGCGCCGAGGCATGGGTGCGGGCGGCTGCCCTGGTGCCGCATCGTGCCGATCCGGTCGGTGCGGCCAAGGCACTGCGCATCCCCTACACGGACTGGATGGCCCGGCTGCGCACGCAGAACGTCTGGAATGGTGCGCTCTCGGCGCTCGACTACGAGACTGGCGAGATCATCGCCTATGTCGGCTCGGCCAACTACTACGAACGTGACAAGGTCAACAAGAAGATGCAGCCGCAGTTCGACGTCCTGGCCGACGGCTGGCGGCAGCCAGGCTCCGCGTTCAAGCCGTTCACCTACGCCACCGGCATCGATGACGGGACGCTGACCGCGGCGACCATGCTCATGGATGTCACGACCGACTTCGGCGGCTACATCCCGACCGACTTCAATGGACGCGAACGTGGTCCGCTGCGCGTCAGGAACGCGCTCCAGTTCTCGCTCAACATCCCCGCCGTCAAGGCCCTCGGTCTGGTGGGTGAGAACGATGTCTTCGACAAGGCACAGGACTTTGGCATGGAGTTCCAGAAGGACCGCCCCACGGCCGGGTTGGCGATGGCCCTGGGCAGCCTGGAAGTCCATCCCCTGGACCTCAACCAGGCCTATGCGACCATGGCCAACGGTGGCGTGAACGTGGGTCACACGTCGATCCTCGAGATCAGCAGCGTCAACCCCGACAATGCCGTCGAGTACACCTACCAGACACCCAAGGGCAAGCGGGTCATCTCACCGCAAGCGTCCTATGTCATGACGGACATCCTCAAGGGCAACACCGATCCCGCGGTCAACCCGATCTGGGCAGACAAGACCCAGATCACTGCCAGGAACGGACAGCGCCGTCCGGCCGCCGTCAAGACCGGCACGACCAATGACGCCAAGGATCTCAATGCCTATGGCTACATCGCCCCGCCCTCCAAGCAGGGTCGCAAGAACGGTGAGTACGCACTGTCGGTGGGCGTCTGGGCCGGCAACAGCAACGCCAGCCCGGTCACCACGGTGTCCAACCCGGTCTTTTCGCTCGATGTGGCAGCGCCGGTCTGGGACGCCTTTCTCAGCGATGTCACCAAGACCTGGGAGGTGCGGGACTTCGCACGCCCGGATCAGATCACGACCGCCAGCGTCGATGCCTGGACTGGCTTCAGCCCCTCCGAGTATTCGCGCCGGCAAGTCAACGAGCTCTTCATCCGCGGTACGGCTCCGACCGCTGACCCATATCTCGTCTCGATGGAGGTGGTGAAGGGTGAGGATGGCCAGTGGTATCGCTGGCAGGATGGTTGTGAGGACGTGGGCAAGCCCCGAACGCGTGGCTTCCTCGTGCTCGACGACGCCGAGTCGCACACCAGGAGCTGGAACGATGCTGTCCGGGGCTGGATCAAGCGCGCCAGCAAGGGAGAGGGTGTCGGCGCCAGCGTGTCGCCGGTCAAGCGAACCTACACAGCGTACTTCTACGAACCGTATTACCAGCCCTACGGCCAGTCGTGGGGAGGTCCCTTCCCACCGGGCAAGTCATGTGGCAAGGCGCCTGTCGCAAGCGCCAGCCCGGAACCGTCGGCTTCGCCGGAACTCTCTCCCTCCGCCGAGCCATCGCTCGAGCCCAGCGCGCCACCCGAGATCACGCCGGAGCCCAGCAGCGAGCCCACGCCAAAGCCGACCAAGACACCCAAGCCGACCAAGACACCCAAGCCCACACCTGCGCCGAGTGAGCCGCCGTCGGCCCCACCGTCAGTCGAACCCGCAGCCGCAGCCGCAGCTGCGGCCACGTCCAAGCCGAAGAAGCAGGCCGCACCGAGCAGCGCGCCATCCGCTGCCGCGGCACCCGCGTCGGAGGCATCCACTCCGGGCGCCTGAACGCGCGTCGGGCTAGAGGGTCACGACGGTCGCGCCGTCACCACCCTCGACGCGATCGCCAGGCCGCCACTCACGTACCAGCGGATGCCCGCTGAGCATGGCACGTACGGCATCGCGCATGGCGCCAGAGCCGTGCCCGTGGACGACCGTCAGACGCCCCGCACCGGCGTGCGTGGCATCGTCAAGGTACTGGTCCAGCATGGCCATGGCTTCTTCCACGCGGGCGCCCCGCAAGTCCAGGCTGGAGGCCACTGCGCGCGCGCTCCCGGCCGACCGCCGCCGCTCGTGCTTTGGCCGCGCCGGTGGCGAAGCCTGAGCGAGGTTCGTTCCCGAACTCGCCGCGCCTGCCCGTCTTGGGCCGACCGGGCTCGCCGCCACGTCCCGCGCCACCGCCAGAGGGTGTCTCAAGTTCATCGAGCCCGACATCCACGCGCATGCCGCTGACATCGAGCGTGACCCGACCGCGAGCCGCGTCGAGCGCTGCGATGGTGCCATTCCAACCGCTCGCGGCCAGGGCGCGGTCTCCGATCCTCCAGCGCCTCTGTGGCGGCCCGGCCTCGGCACGCTCCGACTCCTTCGGCATCATGCCCAGTCGAGCGTCGATGCGCGCCATGGCGGCATCGAGCCGTTCCTCGGTCAGCGTCTCGCGGGCCAGCGAGCCCCGCATCTCCGCGATCTCCGCCTCCACCGCGGCCAGTGCCACCTCCGCCTGCCGTCGCGCGTCGGTGGCTGCCACGCGTCGTTCGGCGCGGGCTCGGCGTCGCTCCTCCTCGGCTTCCCGGAGGGCTGCCTGCATGCGCATCTCGGCGTCAGCCGCACGCGCCTCGGCGGCGGCGATGTCCACTTGGGTCTTGCGGATCGAGGCCAGCGTTGACTCGAACTCCTGCTGTGCGACCGAGAGGCGAGAGCGAGCGTCCTCCACCAGTCGCCTGGGCAGGCCCAGGCGCTCCGCGATGGCAAAGGCCTGGCTGGTGCCGGGCAGACCGATCGAGAGGTGGTAGGTCGGCGCCAGCGTGGCCAGGTCGAAGTCGACCGACGCGTTGCGGGCCCCTGCCTCGTTGTGGGCGTACGTCTTGAGCTCGGCGTAGTGGGTCGTGGCGACCACCAGCGAACCGACTTCGATGAAGTGATCGAGCAGCGACTGTGCCAGCGCCGAGCCCTCGGTAGGGTCGGTGCCGGCGCCGAGCTCGTCGAGCAACACCAGCGTGCCCGGCCCTGCCTCCTCGACGATGCGCGTGATGGTGCGCAGGTGGCCGCTGAAGGTCGAGAGGGACTGTGCCACCGACTGTTCATCACCGATGTCAGCGAGGACATCGTCGAAGATGGGGAGGGCGCTTCCCGGTGCCACCGGGATGTGCATGCCCGACTGGTGCATCAGCACCAGCAAGCCCACCGTCCGCAGCGCCACCGTCTTGCCACCGGTGTTGGGCCCGGTGATGACGAGCGCGGTGTAGCCCTCCCCCAGGTGCACGTCGATGGGCACGACCTCCCCTTCCAGACCGGGGTGGCGTGCCGCCAGCAGCGACACCACTGCCCGACTGTTGAGCGCTGGCCGCACCGCGTCCAGCTCCTCTGCCAATCGAGCGCGACACATCCACAGGTCGAAGCGGGCGAGCGCGTCAAGATCGGCGCTGAGCGCATCGCCATTGGCGGCGACATGCGCGGAGAGCTCGTCGAGGACTCGTTCCTCCTCGGCCTTGGCTGCCAGCTCCGCCTCTCGCCAGGCGTTGGAGAGTTCGACCGCGATGAAGGGCTCCACGAACAGTGTCTGGCCGCTCCCGGACTGGTCGTGCACGATACCTTTGACGCGGCTCCGCGAATCCGCCCGCACCGGAACCACGTAGCGCCCGTTGCGCAGCGTGATGATGGGTTCCTGCAGGGCGCCCGCGACATCCGAGTGGACCAGGGCATCGAGCCGGCTGCGCAGCCGGTCGTGGGCGATGCGGACGGCACGACGCAAGCCACCAAGGGCGGGAGAGGCAGTATCGAGCACCTCGCCGGTGGGATCCACGCTGGCTTCAAGGCGCGAGCGCAGGGCAGGCAGCGGGTCGATGCTGCGGTAGAGCGTATGCAGCAGCGGCCGGTCAAGGTCGCGCAGGCCATCCACCAGACGGCCGGCCGCGATGATGGTCTCCACGATGGCCCAAAGCTCGCTGGGGTCGAGGCGGCCGCTACGTGTGGCGCGGGCGAGGACGGGTTCGATGTCGCGGGCGCCGCCGATCCCGACGGCCGGCTTTTCCGAGAGCAGCCAGCGGGCCTCGTCGGTCTCGTCAAGGCGCCGCTTCACGATGATGGCATCGGCCGTCGGCACCACGGCCAGCGCCAGGCGCCGTGAGGGCTCGAAGCCGGCGTACGCAGCCAGCCGCGCCCGGATGAGCGGGAACTCGAGCAGTTCGGCCGAGCGCGTGTCCATCAAGCGCAGGACGGGAACGAGGCGCAGGACCGGAACGATGCCCGGGACGGGAACGGCCGGCTCAGCGAAGGACTGTCGGCGATCCCGAACCGCCAGAGCCGGCTCGCCCATGCCGGTCCGGCGTGATCGACACCGATACGGGGACCCACCACGATCTGGTCATCCTCAAGCCCGTCGCCGCCATCGCTGGCCAGCCAAAGGCGGGTATCGCTCAGCAGGTCGAGTCCGTCGTGGCCGCGGTCCACGTCGAGTGCCTGGCAGGTTCGTCCCGGACCGGCAGCCAGCCGAGCCACCAGATCGTTGGCGCGGCCACGAGCGGTTCGCATGGCGCTGATGCCATCGATCGGCTCCACGGCCCGGATCAACACCGCGGCCGCCTCGCCATCCGCGGCGCAGACGATGTTGAGGCAGTGGTGCATGCCATAGACGAGGTAGACATAGGCGCGCCCGGGTGGCCCGAACATCACTGCCGTCCGCCCGGTACGTCCGGCGCGTGCGTGGCTGGCGAGGTCCTCCGGACCGGCGTAGGCCTCCGTCTCGACGATGCGCGCTGTCCGCTGCTCACCCGCGTGGTCGCGCACGAGCAATGTGCCCAGCAGGCTGCGAGCGACCACCTCCGCACGTTCGGCCACGAGTTTGGGCCCGAGGCGTCGGAGCGATCGTGGCTGCCGGTCAGAGAGTCCGGCACGGGGGTCTGGGTCTTCGGTCAGGACGGTGCTGGCGCGGTCCGGAACCAGGGTCAAGCGAAGACCGCGCGCACGTCCGGCGGCAGGATCGGTCCAAGCACGAAGCCGATGAGTGGCACCAGGTACCGATCGATGCTGCCACCGATGCTGGAGCTGAGCAGCGACTGGTACATGTCGGCGGTCCACTGGGGCCCACCCGACGTCCCCACGGTGATGGCGCCGCTGCCGTAGAACGTCGAGAGCACGATCATCAGGCCCGCGATCCCGAGCACGGCGACGAAGACGGCGAAGAGCGCACCCACCAGATCGTCGAGCACCTGGTAGCGCGACACGGTCTGGCTGCCACGAGTACCCATGTAGATGACCACGGGGGCCGCGAGCAGCACGCCCATGTAGATGAGGCCGTAGGCCGCCATGTCGCTGAATACCGGCGGGTACTCGGTCCACTGTTGGGACAGGTAGGAGCCCAGTCCGACCTTGAGGTAAGCGCCGCCGACGAATGCCAGCAGCCAACCGGCCAGCAACAGCACGCTACGGGCGGCACCCCAGAAGAAGCCCACCACGAGCGTGGACACGATGATGACCAAAAGATAGATGTCAGTCGTCCCGATGATCATGACAGGCACCTCATGGGCGCAACGCTATCAGGCGCGGAGGCGCGCGCCAAGTCGCTCGGACAGTACCGCAACCACCCGTTCGACCATGAGCTCGACCATTCCGTCGTCCAGGTCGTGGTCGAGCGTCTCATAGCGGAGGCGAAAGGCCACGCTCTTCTCATCGTCGCCGAGCGGACTCCCACGGTACTCGTCGAAGAGGGTCACTGCTCGCAGGTGTGAGCCGCCGTGGGCGTGGATGAGCGCCTCCAACTCCCCGACCGGCTGGTCCGCCGCGACGACGACGGCGATATCGCGCTCGACGCCGGGCAGGTGCTCGAGCCTGCCGACCCGTACCCGCCCAGGGATGAGGCGCCGATAGGCATCGAGATCGATCTCGGCAAAGACGACGTGCTCGGCGCGCACCTGGTAGTGCCGGAGCAGGATCGGATGCAGCTCACCCACACGACCCAGTGACGTTCGCTCACCTTCGGGCGCGACGGCCACCACGGCGGCGATGCGGCCTGGGTGCTCGACTCCGTCACGCGCGCTGACCGGCTCGTACTCGAGGCGACATCGGAGCTGGCGAGCGGCGAGCTGTTCCAGAAGGCCTTTGGCGGTGGCCATGTCGGCGGGGGTCGCCACTCGGTCGTACGTCAAGGGGTTCTCGCGACCGGCCAGCATGAGGCCCAGCACCAGACGCTCGGCCGGCTCACCGTCGTGCCACGCATGGAGCGCCCCGATCTCGAAGGCCCGCACGTCCGGCGTGCGCTGGCGCTCGTTCTCCAGCAGGACCCGAAGATGTTCGGGGATCATCGAGCGGCGCAGCTCGGAGTGGTCGACCGTGACCGGGTTGGTGGTCCGGACGGTCTGTTCGTCGTCGGGTCCGAGGCCCAGACGCGCGTGATCCTCGGGACCGATCAAGCCGTGGCTGACGATCTCGTTGAGGCCGGCCCCAGCGAGCTGCGCGCGCAGCTCATCCAGGGGCCGCTGCGGGTCTGCCAGATACGGCGGCATGGCGGTGTCGGGCAGCCGCCCCGGAAGTGTCTCGTAGCCACGGACTCGAGCGATCTCTTCGATGAGGTCCGACTCGATCGAGAGGTCGCGGCGGTGTCCTGGGACGATCGCGACCAAGGCGTCGACGAGCTCGTTAACCGCGACCCGGAGCGGGTCGTCACCAGCGATGACCGTGATCATCTCGCCGGCGCGGGCACGTTCGGTGCGGATCTGCACACGCTCGAGGAGCGCGCGCTGCTCGTCGATGCCGAGCGTCTGGCCCAGCAGTTGGCTGGTGCGCGCTGGCCGGAAGGCGATGCGCACGGCTTGGGGCGCGTCCGGTGCCGTGTCGACGACACCGACCGCCACACGGCCACCAGCCCAGGCCCCGATGAGCGCCGCGGTACGGTCGGCGCCGAGGCGGGCCATGCGATGTTCCTGGCCCTTTTCGAAGCGCAGGCTGGCCTCGCTGCGCAGCGCATAGCGGAACGCGGTGCGGCGCACGCTGACGGGATCGAAGATCGCCGACTCGATGATCACGCTGGTGGTGGCATCGCCGACCTCGCTGGCGGCACCGCCCATCACGCCGGCGATGGCCAACGGGCCGGCGGCATCGCTGATCAGTAGCGTGTCAGTGGTGAGCTCCCGCCCCACGTGATCGAGCGTCTCCAGCCGTTCGCCATCTCGGGCGCGGCGCACGATGATATGTCCCTCGCGGACCGCATCGGCATCGAAGGTGTGGATGGGCTTGCCCAGCTCCAGGAGCACGTAGTTGGAGGCGTCCACCACGTTGGAGATGGGGCGTACGCCGGCCGCGATGAGGCGCCTCTGCACGTCCCATGGCGAGGGGCCCAAGGTGATGGCGTCGACATAGCGACCCACGAAGACTGGACACAGGTCGGGGTCTTCGACATCGACACGCAAGTGGTCGCTCGTGGCATCGCCTGCTTCGACCACCGACAGGTCCGGCCAGCGCAGCGTGGCACCGGTCGCCGCGGCGACCTCGCGGGCCAGGCCCAGGATGCTGAGCGCATCGCCGCGGTTGGGCTTGACGTCGATGTCGAGCACGACGTCACCGGCCATGTCGGCCATATCCACGCCCAGCTGTGCGTCCGCCGGCAGGATGAGGATGCCGTCGGCGTCACTAGTCAGGCCCAGCTCATCGCCCGAGCACAGCATGCCCTGGCTCTGTGTGCCCGCGATGGTCGTGATATCGATATGGCGGTCGCCCGGCAGCACCGAACCCGGCAAAGCGACCGGGATGCGCTGGCCCACCTCGATGTTGGTGGCGCCGCAGACGATGGACAGCTCCGGCTCGCTGGCGCCGGTGCGGACCCGGGTCAGCGACAGCTTGCGCGAGTTGGGGTGCGGCAGGACCTCCAGCAGCTCCCCGACCACGATGCGCTGCCAGTCGGCGCCGATATGCTCGATGGCGCTGACCTCCATGCCCAGCAGCGTGAGGCGTTCGGCCAGCTGCTCCGGTGTCAGCTCGATGTCGACGAACTCGCGCAGCCAGGAAAGTGGGACGCGCATCTAGAGTCGCTCCAGGAAACGCATGTCGTTGGCCAGGAAGGCGCGGATGTCGGTGATGGCGTAACGCAGCATGGCGATACGGTCGGTGCCCATGCCGAAGGCGAAGCCCTGGTAGTGCTCGGGGTCGATGCCACCGTTGCGCAGCACCACCGGGTGCACCATGCCGGCGCCAAGGATGGTCATCCAGCCGGTGCGTTTACAGGCCGGACAGCCCTCACCCTCGCAGACCACGCAGCCGATGTCGAAGGCCACCGACGGCTCCGTGAAGGGGTAGTAACCGGGTCGGAATCGGGTGGCGCGGTCCGCGCCGAACATAGCGTGGGCGAAGGCGTCCAGCAGGCCGCGCAGGTGCGCCATGGTCGTGCCTTCATCCACCATCAGGCCCTCGATCTGGAAGAACTCGAAGCTGTGGCTGGCGTCCACCGCTTCGTAGCGATAGCAACGGCCGGGGGTCAGGACGCGGATGGGGGGCCGACGATCACGCATGGCCCTGATCTGCCCAGGTGAGGTGTGGGTCCGCAGCAGCAACCGATCATCACGTTCAGTACCCGCGGGCTCCTCGACGTAGATGGTGTCCCAGAGGTCACATGCGGGATGATCGGCCGGGATGTTCAGGGCGCCGAAGTTGAGCTCGTCACTCTCCACTTCGGGGCTATCCACCACGACGAAGCCGAACCGGCCGAAGATGCGCGCGATCTCACGCTCGGTCTCAACGAGTGGGTGGAGCGAGCCGCGCGCGCGCCGACGGCCGGGCAGGGTGACGTCTTGGGCCCCTGTCCGCAGGCGGGCGTCCAGGGCTTCCGCTTCGAGGCTGACACGGCGATCGGCAAGTGCAGCCTCGATCGACCCGCGCACCGGGTTGGCCAAGGCGCCGACCTTGGGTCGGTCCTCGGCCGAGAGTGCGCCGATGCCACCGAGCACGCCGCGCAACTCGCCCTTGCGGCCAAGCATGCCCGACTCGATGGCGTCGAGCGCCTCAGGCGAATCGGCCCCATCGATGGCGCTGACGGCTCGCGCCCGCAGCTCGTCGAGCTGCGCGCTGAACGAAGCGACGTCCACGACGGGCTTACGAGCTCGTCGCTATGCGGACTTGGCGACCTCAGCGATGCGAGCGAACGTCGCTGCATCGCGGACACCGATGTCGGCCAGGCTCTTGCGATCGAGCTCCACGCCCGCCGTCTTGAGCCCGCTGATGAGCTTTCCGTAGGTGGTGCCGTTCTGGCGCGCCGCCGCGTTGATGCGAGCGATCCAGAGCGCGCGCATCTGGCGCTTGCGTTCCTTGCGCCCACGGAAGGCATAGGCCATCGCGTGCAGCTGGGCCTCGCGGGCCGAGCGGATCAACCGACGATGCGTACCGCGCTTACCCTCGGCGGCCTTCAGGAGGCGCTTGTGGCGCTTGTGAGCGGCGACGCCGCGCTTGACTCGTGCCATTGACTGGTATGACTCCTACAGGTACGGCAGCATCCGCTTGACGGCATTCTTGTTGGCGCCGTCAAGCATCGTCTTGCCAGCGTAGCGACGCTTGCGCCGCGACGACTTGATCTCAAGGTGGTGACCGCGCCAGGCCTTGACTCGGTAGATCTTGCCACTGCCGGTGGCGCCGAAGCGCTTCTGGGCGCCCTTGTGGCTCTTCATCTTTGGCACTTGGCGTCAGCCTCCTGTGCTGGTCGCCGGCGAGGCCGTGGCTTCGTCCCCGGCGGCCGACGGTGCCGGCGCGTCCGGCTCCGTTTGCTGGCTCTTCTGTTGCGGCTCGCTTCCGCTCCTGACCGGCTGGCTGGCCGGCTTGTACGTCGCGGTCAGGACCATCGACATGGAGCGGCCTTCCAAGATCGGCGGCCGATCGACGGTTCCGTAGTCGGCCACCTGCTCGGCGAACCGAGTCAGCAGATCCCGCCCGATATAGGCGTGACTGACCTCGCGGCCGCGGAACTGGACGGCGACTTTGACACGGTCCCCTTCCTCCAGGAAGCGGATGGCCCGTTTGACCTTGGTGTCGAAGTCTCCCTTGCCGATCTTGACCCTGAGGCGAACCTCCTTGAACTCCACCGAACGCTGGTGTTTGCGAGCTTCCTTTTCCTTGCGGGCCTGTTCGTACTTGAACTGGCCGTAGTCAAGGATCTTGGTGACGGGCGGGTTGGACATGGGTGCGACCTCGACAAGGTCGAAACCACGTTCCTGTGCCAGTTGCAGGGCCTGTGGCGTGGGCATGACGCCCAACTGTTCCCCTTCTTCGTCGATGACCCGTACCTGTGGGATCCGGATCATCTCGTTGATTCGCAGGTCCTTGCTCAGGCTATTCCCTCACTGTTGCAGTCTTCTGATGGTTCTCCCCACGAGTGCGCGACACAAGGCCACGACCTACGCGGGTCGCCGGCGGACTATAGCACAGGGTCGCGCCCCGACGAGCCCTTGCTCGTCTCGGACGAGATGCGCCGCGTCAGTCGGGGCGTCTCGCGGCGGCCTCCTCCGCGAGCTGCTGGGCCAGCTGCTCCCAGCCGATGGCGTCGAGCTGCTCGCCGGTGCGTGTGCGCGGTGAAGCGGTGCGACTTTCGGCCTCACGGTCGCCCAGCACCAGCATGTAGGGGACCTTCTGCTCCTGCGCCATGCGGATCTTGTTCTGCATGCGGTTGGAGCTGTCGTCGACCTCGACGAACAGGCGCTTGTCCCGGAGCACCGCCGCCAACTCGCGGGAGGCCTCGATATGGCGGTCGGCGATGGGGATGACCACCGCCTGCACGGGCGCGCACCAGAAAGGGAAGGCGCCCGCGAAGTGCTCGGTGATGATGCCGATGAAGCGTTCGAAGGAGCCATAGATGGCGCGATGGATGGCGATGGGCCGCTGCGGCTGGCCGTCCTGGTCGATATAGGTGAGGTCGAACCGCTCGGGCAGCATCATCATGTCAGCCTGGATGGTGGCCATCTGCCATTCACGGCCCAGGGCATCGTCGACATAGATGTCGATCTTGGGCGCATAGAACGTACCGTCCTTGGGCTTGACGGCGTACTCCACCCCGGCACGGTCCAAGGCATCCTTCATCAGTCGCTCGGCATGCTCCCACTGCGCCAGGTCGCCGAGCGCCTTGTCCGGCCGTGTGGCGAAGGAGAAGCGCGGCACCAGGCCGAACCACGAGAAGGCCTCGTTGACCTCGCCCAGCAGGGCCTCGACCTCATCGGCGAGCTGGTCGGGCCGGACGTAGCAGTGGGCATCGTCCTGTACGAACTGACGAACCCGGGTGAGGCCTGACAACGTGCCCGAGCGCTCATTGCGGTGGAGTCGTCCGTACTCGGACAGTCGGATGGGGAACTCGCGGTACGAACGCACCTTGCTCTTGTAGATGATGGTCGACTCGGGGCAGTTCATCGGCTTGAGCGAGAACGTCACGTCCTCCGAGTCCATCTTGAACATGTTGTCGGCGTAGTGCTGCCAGTGGCCCGACTGCTCCCATAGCTTCTGGCTGACCAGGATGGGTGTGCTCACCTCCTGGTAGCCGCGACGCTCCTGCAGCTCGCGCATGGCCGTCTCCAGAGTGCGCCAGAGGCGCTGGCCCTTGGGGTGCCAGAAGGCCGAGCCGGGACTGATGTCGTGGAAGCTGAAGAGCTCCAGCGCCACACCCAGGCGGCGATGATCACGCTTCTTGGCTTCCTCGAGCCGCCACGGGTGGAGGTCCAGCTCTTCCCTGGTCGACCAGACCGTGCCGTAGATGCGCTGCAGCATGGGTCGCTTCTCATCACCGCGCCAATAGGCGGCCGAGTTCTTGAGCAGCTTGAAGGGGCCCAGCTCCCCGGTGGAGGCCACGTGCGGCCCACGGCAGAGGTCAGTGAAGGGACCATGGCTGTAGGTCGTCACGACCGGTACCGGCTCGCCGGCGGCCGCGGCTGAGGCACGCAGGTCGTCGAGGATCTCCACCTTGTAGGTCTGGCCGGCCGCCTCCAGCATGGCCCTGCCCTCGTCGGGGTCCCACTCGCGGCGCTCGAAGCGATGGTTGGAACGCACCGACTTCTTCATGCGCTTCTCGATGGCGCGCAGGTCCTCGGGGTTCAGCGGGCGCGGCAACTCGAAGTCGTAATAGAAGCCGTCCTTGATGGCGGGGCCGATGCCCAGCCTGGCTTCGGGAAACAGGTCCAGCACCGCCTCAGCCATGATGTGTGCGGCCGAGTGGCGCATGGGATCGAGCGGGTCGTGCGCATTGGCATCGAGCAACTCGTCGGCCGAGCCCTTCTGGGGCGTCAGGAACTCGAGCTCATCCTCGTTGCCTGCGTCGCCGGTGTCGTCCGGACCGGCGGCGCCTTCCGCTGCGCACATGTGCATCACTCCTGATCGAAGTCAACGCCTCTCGTTCCACACGAGGGTCGAGAGGCGTCTGGGCCATGGCCGCGGACCGATGTCGGGCGACCGAGTTCGATCGTACCTCAGGCGGCGAGGCTGAGGCGCCGGCGTTGCCGTCACGCGAACGGGACACGCTGTGGCACGCTAGCGCGAACCCTGATCCACGCCCTTGCCTGGAGAACGCTGATGCCCGCACCATGGCTTGACCCCGAACTCGTGGCTCGCGGCCGCGAGCCCATGCACGCGCTCGACCATGTGCCGGGACTGCTGCTCGATGGCACCTGGTGTTTCGAGCTGCTCTCCGACCCCGAGGCCGAGCCGACCGGGGCCTGGCGAGACATCGTGGTGCCGGGCTGCTGGACCCGGCAGGGCACGAGCGACCTACCTCACTACACCAACGTCCAGATGCCCTTCGAGGGCGAGGCGCCACACGTCCCTGCCGCCAACCCGACCGGCCTGTACGAGCGCGATCTGGAGCTGCCGACGGCATGGTCGGGCAAGCGCGTGGTGCTGCACATCGGGGCGGCCGAATCGATGGTCATGGTCACCCTCAACGGGCACCGCATGGGCATCGGCAAGGACTCCCACCTGGCGTCGGAGTTCGACATCAGCGAGCATCTCCGTGCCGGTGTCAACACGCTGCGCCTGCTGGTTCCCAAGTGGTCCGATGCCACCTTCATCGAGGACCAGGATCAGTGGTGGCATGGCGGCCTTACGCGTTCGATCTTCCTGTATGCCACTGAACCGGTCTCCCTCGCCGATGTCACGGTCGAGGCCGGGTTGGACGATGACCGCCACACGGGAACGCTGGAGATCGCCGTCCAGGTCGGCGGCCTCCAGCGTGAACTCGAGCCGGGCTGGGTCGTGGAGGCACGGTTGGAGGGACGCGACGAGGTGCTGGTCGGTACGCCGGCGAGCTTCGAGCTCCCCTATTGGGCCTCTGACGCGACCGAGCGGGCGACGATCCGGCGCCACGAGCTCTACGGATCCGAGGGTCTGGCTGACTCGGCGGCGACATGGGAGGCGTTGCGGCCGCACCTCCAGCCGGCCCGGACGGGTTCGGCGCGGCTGGCCGCGAGCATTCCCGGTGTGAAGCCCTGGTCCGCCGAGGTGCCCGACCTGTATCACCTGGAGGTGACCCTCCGCCGGCCCGATGGCACTGTCGCCGACAGCAGCACCATCAGGGTGGGGTTCCGCAGCGTGGAGGTCCGTGGCCCGAACCTGCTCATCAACGGTGAGCGGGTCTTCATCCGTGGCGTCAACCGTCACGACTTCGATCAGCACAGCGGGCGTGTCGTCTCGCGAGAAGCCATGCGCGCAGACCTGGTGGCGATGAAGCGGCATGGCTTCAACGCCGTGCGTACCTCGCACTATCCCAACGACCCGGCCTTCCTCGATCTGGCCGACGAGCTGGGCCTCTACGTGGCCGACGAGGCCGACATCGAGTCGCATGCCTTCCAGGCGACGCTGGGTGACGACCCTCGCTACCTGGCGCAGTGGGTGGCACGCGTCTCACGGATGGTGCTACGGGACCGCAACCACCCCTCGGTCTACGCCTGGTCCCTGGGCAACGAGTCGGGCTACGGCGCCAACCACGAGGCCGCGGCGGCTTGGGTGCGCAGGCACGAGCCCACGCGTCCACTCCACTACGAGGGCGCCATCCGCTTCGATTGGGCCGGCGGTGGGCGCGTGTCCGACTTCGTCTGTCCCATGTACCCCGAGATCAGCGCCATCGTCGAGTTCGCCGAGTCCGGCCGACTGGACCGGCCCCTCGTCACGTGCGAGTACTCGCATGCGATGGGCAACGGCAACGGCACGCTGGCCGAGTATTGGGATGCCATCGAGTCCACGCCTGGGCTGCAAGGCGGCTTCATCTGGGAGTGGCGGGACCACGGCCTGGTACAGACCCTCCCGGACGGCCGTGAACGCTGGGCCTACGGTGGTGACTTCGGCGACGAGCCCAACGACGACGCCTTCGTGACCGACGGCCTCGTCTGGCCCGACCGCACCCCCAAGCCGGCGCTACGCGAGGCGCAATACCTCAACGCGGTGGCGCGTATCACCGAGGTCGATGCCGACAGCGGCACCATCGTCGTCGCCAACCGGGGACACGTCCGCGACCTGGGTTGGCTGACGGCAGCGTGGGACGTCGCTGACGACGGGGTCGTGGTGGCGTCAGGGTCGGTCGCGTTGCCTCCCATCGGTCCCGGCAAGAGCGAGCCGGTGTCCCTGCCCGGCTGGAGCGATCCTGACGGATCCGCGGGTGAACGCTGGTTCACCGTCCACTTCCACACGTCGTCTGCCGAGCCCTGGGCCGCCGCCGGTACCGAGGTGTGCTGGGACCAGGTGCCGCTCTCCGACGGCCCCGGGGACGTAACCAACGGTCAGCCTGGGACCAGCCCGGTCGAGCTCGACGCGGATGGCTACCTCATCCATCCGGCACTCGCCGCAGCGCCCGTGCTCGCCCTATGGCGCGCTCCGACCGACAACGACCGCATCGCGGGACTCGCCGAGATGTGGGCGTGCCAGGGGCTTGACAAGCCACAGTCGGGCCCGGCGCAGGTCGAGCACCGGGGCGCCACGACCACCGTGACGCGCGAGGTGCGGGTGGGCGACTCCCTCGTCACGCATCGGCAGGTGTTGACGGCATTGGCCGACGGCGGTGTGCATGTGGCGGAGGAGGTTGTCATCCCGCCCGAGCTGGCGGATCTCCCCCGTGTGGGCACGGTGCTGGAGTTCCGTGCTGGCCTGGAGTCGGCCCAGTGGTTCGGCCTAGGCCCTCATGAGTGCTACCCCGATCGCCGCCGTGGCGCGCTGGTCGGCCGCTGGACGGCATCGATCAGCGACCTGTTCACGCCGTACATCTGTCCGCAGGAGTCAGGCGGACGGGCTGGCGTGCGCTGGCTGGAGCTGCGCGACGCGTCAGCAAAGGGCGTCCGCTTGACCATGGGGCAGCCCTCGCAGGTGTCGGCCACGCACTACCGTGCCAGTGACCTTGAAGCCGCGACACACCACGAGGAGCTCAGTCCTCGCGCTGAGACCATCGTGCATATCGATGCTGCTCATCGCGGTGTGGGTACGGCTTCGTGTGGGCCGGACACCCTCGAGCAGTACCTGGTCCGGAGCGGGTCCTACCGTTGGGAGTGGACGCTCCTGCCGCTCAGCTAGTCGGTCGGGGGCCGGTCTCCCCTGTCCCCCCGAGCAGCTCATCGAGCCCGGCCAGCGGGATACCCAGCCAGTCGGAGCGTGAGCCCAGACGCGAGGTCAGCTCCTCGCAGGCGCGGGACACGAGCAAGCACTTGAACAGGATCGACCAGGCCTCATCGTCGGACGGGTTGAACGACTCGTCCCCGGTCGCGTCTCGATAGCCGCGGATGCAGGCTGCCGACATCCACTGGAACCAGTAGGTCGACCACGCCGCGAGGCCATCAGGCTCGACCGCCTCCGCGCTGAGCAGCTCGCGCTCCACCCTCGGCCAGTGTGCCGCGAAGTGCAGGGAGCGGACGATGGCTGCCAGGTCGGTCAGGGCCGGCCGCTTGAGGCGACGCTGGCTCAGTGGCCGGCCGGTGTCGCCCTCGAAGTCGATGATGACCACGTCGCTGCCGGTATCGAGCACCTGCCCCAGGTGCAAGTCGCCGTGGACGCGGATGCGTTGGCCGTCGGTCCGGAGGTCACGCAGCCGCTTCAGGAGTGCGTCGACCCGAGGCGAGGCCTCGAGCACGACTCGTGCCGCCTCCTGATCGCGCAACGGCAGCGAGGCGCGTCGATCCTCCAGCAGCTCCAGTGCGTCGTTGACGCGCCCACGGACCGACTGGTAGAGCGAGCGCACGTAGAAGGGCGACATCGGCTCGGGCGCGAAGTCCGAATCAGTCGGATCGGCAGCGGCCAGCAGTCGATGCATCTGGCCCACGCGTTCACCCAGGACGCGTGATGTCTCGAGCACGATGCCGATGCGATCCCGCGCACGAGCCGGGATCTCCATGTCGGCGAGCTCGAGGAAGAAGCGGTCGCCATCCGTGGCCAGCTCGGGCGGCTCCGTCTCCGCTTCAGCGTCGTGGAGAAAGGTGCCGACCGCCTCTCGGATCGATTCCCACAGGTTGCCCTCGTGCGGCACGTAGGCCTGCACCATGGCCACCGTGGCCCGGGCGTGCTTGTGGACGATCTCAGCCGAGCCCAGCACTTGTGGCACGTTGGCGAAGCCGGCGTCAGCCAGGTAGCGGCCCAACTCGAGGTCGGGATTGGTGCCATCGTCGAGCACGCGATACAGCTTCAGCACGACCCGCTCGCCATAGGCGGCCGAGCTGTTGGACATGGTGGGTTGATCGCGGACCGGGGTCGCGGTCAGGTCGGCCATCGCGGCGTCCCCAAGTCGTGCCCGCAGGCCCTTCCTGGCCCGACCGACGAGCTCAGCATGCGCCCCCTTGATGCGACGATGTCCGCTGACGACGCCGAGCAGCGTCTCGTACACGCCCGGCACATGCGTGCCATCAAGCAGCCGAGCCGACTCGCCGGCGCCCACCAGGCGAGCGATGGCAGCATCAGGCGCGGTCGCGAGCAGCTCATCGGCGTCGAGGTCGACGTCGGTGGCCAGCGGCAGCACGTAGGTGGCGGGCTCCATATCGCGGTATGACACGTGCAGGAAGGCCAACACTGCGGCCGGTGTGGACGGCAGTGCCACGACATCGCTGACGCGAACGCTGGCGACTGGGTGGCTGCCGCCACGGTACCAACGTCGCGACACGGCCCAGCGCAGTAGCACCGACGCGAACTCCTCACCGGGTCGCTTGAGGCGGGCCAGCAGATCGCCGCGCCAGGCCAGCTCGGGCAGGTCGCTGCTCGCGCTCACCTCACCCGCGGTGGGGTCCGCTGCCAACCGGAACCACAGGAACGAGTGGGGGCCGAGGCTGACCATGTAGGGTGCCGGGCCGATGCGGGGGAACTCCACGGCGCCGAAGAGCTCCACCGG
>JBBSAV010000046.1:0-22497 GCA_038251965.1 Candidatus Limnocylindrales bacterium | reverse complement strand
GAAGCCCGACCAGGTGACGAAGCCCGACCAGGGGACCTTGCCCGACCAGGTGACGAAGCCCGACCAGGCCAACGACCGACTATTGGAGGGTCGCCTGATCCTGCTCGGCGTCACCGGATCCATCGCCGCCTACAAGGCCGCCGAGCTGCTGCGCGAGCTGATCCGCGCCGGCGCCGAGGTGCAGGTGATGATGAGCGAGGCTGCCACGCGCTTCATCGGTGTGCTCACGATGGAGGCGCTATCCGGTCGTGCGGTGATGCTCGACCCACTGGAGCTGCAGTCCGACCACCGCATCGGCCACATCTTGGCAGCTGACTCGGCCGATGCCATCCTCATCGCACCGGCCACCGCCCACTGGCTGGGCGCCATGGCCCATGGGCTCGCTGGCGACATCCTCACCGCTACCTGCCTGGCCTCGAGCGCGCCAGTCGTGATCGCGCCGGCCATGGATGGTGACATGTACACGCATCCGGCAACCGCGGCCAACATCGCCACGCTTCGCGGCTTCGGCTACACCGTGGTCGATCCGGAGAGCGGCTCGCTCGCGTCAGGCCAGGTCGGCGTGGGTCGTCTGGTGGAACTACCCTTGCTGGTGGACGCGGTGGCCCAGGTCGTCGCGGGTCGCCCCGTCCGCCAGCCCGATCCTGAGCAGCGACCTGCTCGCGTGGAGCCGCGGGCGCATGATCTTGCCGACTGGCACATCGTGGTCAGCGCCGGTGGCACCGCCGAACCCATCGACCCCGTGCGCTACCTGGGCAACCGCTCCAGCGGCAAGATGGGCATGGCCATCGTCCGAGCCGCGTTGGCGCGCGGCGCACGCGTGACGCTCATCAAGGGCACCACCAGCGTCGACCCGCCCGAGGGTGCCAGCGTCATCGGGGCGGAGACCGCCGCGGAGATGCACGATGCCGTGCTCAGCATCCTCCCCACTGCCGACGTGCTCATCATGGCCGCCGCAGTGGCCGACTTCCGTCCGCTCGCCCCTGCCGCAACCAAGATCTCACGCGCGACGGGCTTCGATCTGCGCCTCGAGCCGACGGACGACATCCTCGCCGAAGCCGCCCTCCAGGCCCGCGCTGCCGGCGACGAGCCCGGGAGTCGGCCACTCATCGTGGGCTTCGCCGCCGAGACCGGCTCGCTCGCTCGCGCACCCGGGAAGGCCGCCCGAAAGGGCGTTGACCTGCTCGTCGCCAATGATGTCGCCGAGGCCGGATCAGGTTTCGGCAGTGACAGCAACCGCGTCACCATCATCGTGCCCGGAGCCACTCCCGAACCATGGCCGCAGCTGTCCAAGGATGAGGTCGCCGAGCGCCTGCTGGACCGCATCCTGCGACTACGGGACGCAACTGGCGCAGAATGACTAGATGAGTGCCGCCACTCCGGCTCGCCGGATCACCATCGCCGACATCGCCCGCATGTACGAGGATGGCGAGCGCTTCGCCACCATCACCGCGTACGACTATCCCACGGCGCGCATCGTCGACGAAGCTGGCATCCCGCTCATCCTGGTGGGCGACTCGCTGGGCATGGTCATGCTCGGCTACGACACCACCGTCCGGGTCAGCATCGACGAGATGCTCCACCATACCCGCGCCGTGGCTCGCGGCACCAAGCGTGCGCTGGTGGTCGGTGACATGCCCTTCCTCTCCTACGGGGTCTCACACGAGGTCTCGGTCGAGCACGCGGGTCGCTTCCTCTCGGAAGCCTATGCCCAGGCGGTCAAGGTCGAGGGTGGCGTCCGTTCGGCACGCACCATCGAGTCCATCGTCAGCAGCGGCATCCCGGTCATGGGGCACATCGGCCTGACGCCACAAGCGGTGAACCAGCTGGGTGGCTTCCGCGTGCAGGGTCGAACGAAGGAGTCCGCTCGCAAGCTCATCGCCGACGCGCTCGCGGTGCAGGAATCCGGCGCGTTCGCGGTGGTGCTGGAGCTGGTGCCAGCGGATCTTGCCGGCGCCATCACCGAGCGGCTGTCTATCCCCACCATCGGGATCGGCGCCGGTCCGCACACCTCGGCTGAGATCCAGGTGATCACCGACGTGGTCGGCTTGACACAGGGCTTCACGCCGCGGCACGCACGCCGCTTCGGCGAGGTCGGTGAAGCCTTCGCGGCCGCGGTGCGCGCCTATCAGGACGCCGTGCTGAGAGGCGACTTTCCCGGCGAACCCGAGTCCAGCAGCATGGACCAGGCGATCCTCGACGAGGTGCTGGGACGCAGCCCCCTTGACCGGGCCAGGCCCTCGATGGCCATCCCGCTCGACCACGACCTCTGATCGGCCGCTGCGCCGGCCATGACTCGACCGAGTGATCCCGCATGAACAGACGCTGGTGTCGCGCGTGATCCGACCAGCCCCAGCTGCATGACCCGCGTGCTGCACACGCGTGCTGCGTTGCGCGCAGCCATCGCCGGTGCGCCCCGACCCATCGGCCTGGTGCCCACGATGGGCTGGCTGCACGAAGGCCATCGGGCACTGATGCGGCGGGCGCGCAACGAGAACGCCCTGAGCGTGGTCACCATCTTCGTCAACCCACGACAGTTCGACGACGCCTCCGACTACACGCAGTACCCGCGCGACACTGAGGCGGACATCGCCATCTGCGCGGCCGAAGGTGTCGACATCGTCTGGATCCCCAGCGTGGAGGAGGTCTACCCGCCCGGGTTCGACACCACCGTCAGCGTCGGCTCCGTGGCCGAACCATTGGAGGGCGCCGCCCGGCCTGGGCACTTCGACGGCGTCGCCACGGTCGTCGCGACGCTCTTCGGGCTGGTCGGCGCCGAGCACGCCTATTTCGGCCAAAAGGATGCGCAACAGGTCATGGTCATCACGCGCATGTCCAGTGACCTCGCGCTGCCCACCCGAGTCATCCCCTGCCCGACCGTGCGCGAAGCCGACGGGCTGGCCCTGTCGTCTCGCAACGTGCACCTCGCGGACGAGGAGCGGGCGGCGGCAGCGGTCCTGCACCGTGCGCTGCGCGCGGCGCGCGACGCCTATGACGAAGGTGAGCGCGAGGGCGAGGTCCTGCGGGCACTGATGGCAGAGATCCTGGCCACCGAGCCGCTGGCGCAGGTCGAGTACGTCTCATGCGCTGATGCCCAGACGTTGGCCGAGGTATCACGGATCGAGGGACCGGTGCTGTTGTCGCTCGCCGTCGTGCTGGGGACGACGAGACTGATCGATAACGAACTGCTCGGGGCCGAAGAGTAGCGCCGGCGACCCTCAGCGACGCCCCCCTGGGTCACGCGGAGCGCCTCCCAGGCGCGCGGCACCGTCGGCGATCTTCAGCAAGCCGCGGCGCATCAGGTGGTAGGGACCGGCCGTCGAGTCGGGCATCGCGGGTCGGTCGAGCCGTTCGAGCAACGCGTCCACGTCGAAGTGCTCGGCCACGACGTGCTTGATGATCTCGATCTTGGAGCGGTCCTGCACGTGTGTCTTGATGAGCAGGCCATGGATCTCGCTGGCCACTGGGTAGATCTCATCAGGCACCAGGAGCGCGAAGATGCCGGCATCCTGCAGCGCCGTGATGTCACGATCGGAGGGCCAGCGACCGTTGGTGAAGACGATACCGGCTAGCAGCTTGGCCTCGGGGTCGTCAGGGATACGGCCGAAGCGCGCCCGATTGCGCAGCCGATCCAGCAGCCCCGGCTCCTGGTTGAGCTGCTTCTGCGTCTCATTGGCCGAGATGATGGTGTGGATGATGTCCTGACGGTCACCCTGAACGATGAGTAGGGAGCCGGGGCCGACCTTCTCCAGCACGTGGCGTGCCTGACCCGAACCGATGGCGACGTGCTCGATCATCCGGTCCATGTCCTCGCCGTGCGACAACAGCTCACCCTGCATCTGCTCGATGAGCATGGTCAGGGTGGGATGCCCAAGGATGGGGCGATAGGGCAGCACGCCAAGCAGGTCGACGCCGTGGAGGGCGAGGCCCTTGCGAAGCACCTCCGGCAGCTCGGGATCGGCATCGACGTCGACCTTGTTGATGACGGCACCCACGATGGGCACGCCATGACTCGCGAAAAGCGCCTGGTTGAGCACGATCTGGTCGATAGGCCGGCCGATGCCGCCTTCGCTGATGATGACTACCGGCGCCCCCATGCGTGCCGCCACGTCCGCGTTGGAAAGCCCCACGACCGCTCCGACGCCAGCGTGACCGGTGCCCTCGATGATCAGGGCGTCGTGGCTCTGGACCAGGTGGGCATGCGCGACATCGATGCGTGAAGCGAGGTCCTCTACGACCTCGCCACGGATGAACGACTTGGTGAATCCGCGGGGGATATGCACCGGGCTCATGTCTTTGAGTGAGTCCTCGAGCCCGAAGAGCTCGCGCATGAGGATGGCGTCCTCGTCGGCCGGGATGTCGTCGACGAGGGCGTAGCGCTGTCCGACGGGCTTGGCGAATGCGGTCGAGTAGCCGCGGTCGATCAACTCCGCCAGGAGGCCCAGCGCGAACGTCGTCTTGCCGTGGTTTCGGCCGGTGGCGGCGAGGTAGACCTGTCGCATCGCACAAGGGTACGGCGCCCGAACGGGTAGCATCGGGGCGTGAATACCGTCGTCTTCGATCTGGGCGGGGTCCTGGTGGACTGGAACCCCCGCCATCTGCTGCGAAAGGTCATGCCCGGCCGTGAGGCTGAGATGGAGTCCATCCTGGCCGATGTCCTCAACCACGAGTGGAACCTGCAACGTGATACCGGCGATTCCTGGCCCGATGCCATCGAACGAGCCAAGGCCGAGCACCCGCAGTGGGCAGACATCATCGACATGTACGACCAGCGCTGGGCAGAGACGCTGCGTGGGTCGCATGAGGACACCGTCGCCATCCTTCGCGAGTTGAAGGATCGCGCTGTGCCCCTCTATGCCCTGAGTAACTGGTCCGCTGACAAGTTCGTGCATGCCGAGGAGTCGTTCCCCTGGCTGGAGCTCTTCGACGGCGTCGTCGTCTCCGGCCGGGTCGGCCTCATCAAGCCCGACCGCGACATCTTCGACTACCTCTTGCGCACATATGAGCTTCGCGCGCAGGACATCTTCTTCATCGACGACCACGAGCCCAACATCTCCGCAGCCCGCTCCTACGGCATCCACAGCCACCACTTCACCGGCGCCGCTTCGCTGCGCACCGAGCTCGTCGCGGGTGGCCTCCTCGACGGAGTCGATAGGAGCGCCTAGCTTGGCGCGGACTGGTCGGCTACGTGCCCGATAGCCGATGGTGGGGGTGGTCAATCACACAGTACGCCGGTTATGGTTTCTCCTAGCGTCGTGGCCCCTCGGCGCGCCAGACAGGGAGAAGCACGTATGCACAGGATCCGCAAGACCATCGTCGTCGCCTCATTGACGGCGCTCGCAATCGCGGCGCTGGCGGCACCATCGTCGGCCATCGTCGGCAAGGGCACCATCGGCATCGTCAACGGCATCCCCGGCACGAAGGTCGACATCTGCATCAACGGCAAGGAGATCCGCAGCAACGTCGACTACGGTGGTCGGGCCTTTAGGACGATGGACTCGGGCATCAAGAGCATCAAGGTCTACAAGCAGCATGAGGGCAAGTGCAAAGGCGTGAAAGTGGCGCAGACGGTCATCGACCTGGGCGCCTTCGCAGACTGGACGCTGGTCGTCAACAAGGAGGCACCCAAGGTCATCAAGTTCGACAACGCGGGGTTGGGCACGATCCCGCCGGATGGAACGCCTATTCCCGCGGCCATATTCACCTGGCGTCATGCGGCAGACCTGGGCGCGGTCAACTTCCACTATCGCGCCTGGATGGCCATTCCAGAGATGCCGGTCGGGCCTGCCGCGAACCCGCTCTGGCACGAGGGCGACCAGATCTATTCGGGCACATCGCCGGGCAGCATCTTGCAGCTTCGCATCACCCGGCCTGACCAGGACAAGACCCTGGCCATCAAGAAGGTCACCTTGAAGGAAAGCCGGCGCTACGAGTGGTACCTGCTGGGGACCAAGGCCAAGAACGCCAGGCTCGTCATCTGGGAACGTGCCATCTCGGAGCCGGCCCCGTAGTTGCTGGTCGTCCCGTGAGGCGATCGGCCGCGTGAGCCTATCGGCCGCGTGAGGCCAGCTGGCGCTCCAATCGATCGAGACCCTCGCGTAGCCGCGCGAGGGTCTCCTCGTCGATGGTGTCCTCCGACGTGTGTGGCCCCAACTGCTCAAGGATGTCCGCGATGAGCCCGTAGAAGACGTGCGCGTCGGCGAGGAAGAACTGCGGCTCGTTGTTGTAGCGAACCAGCGTGAGGCGGCCCTGTAGCACCCGCCGTTCGTCCATGTTGGCGATCTGGGTGGCGAAGTCGTGGCCCTGGATGCCGTCGGGGTTGTTGAGGAAGTTGAGCGCGTTGTCGATGGCCAGGCCGAAGCGCGCACGCCAGGCTCGCAGCCGCTCCAGCGCATCGGGTGCCACGCGCACTTCCGCCACCTGGTCGAAGACCTCCGGGCTGACCGTCAGCAGACCCACCAGGGTGGTACCGGGTCGGGCGCCCAGCATCACCTGTAGCGAACGCTCCAGGGTGAACACCTCGGAATCGAAGCGTGGGCTGGTGATGACGTCGGTCAGCAGGTCCTCGACGTTGTCGAGCGCACCCGGCTCAGCCAGCGCCTCGGCCAATTGGAGCACTTCCTCCTTGAAGAGGAATTGCTCCTCGTGATCGAGCTGGTCCACCATCTGCGGTCTCCCTTCGGGTTGGGAATCTTGGCTAGGGATAGAGGCCGCGCAGGGCGGTGGCCTTGGCCACGCGATCGACCGCCAGCAGGTAGGCGGCGGTGCGCATGTCGGTCTCTTCACGCTCGGCCATGGCCAGCACCTCGGCGAAGGAACGCACCATGATGGCGGTCAGCTTGCTGTTGACGATCTCCTCGGACCACTGGTCGCGATTGAGGTCCTGCACCCACTCGAAGTAGGACACCGTCACGCCACCGGCGTTGCAGAGGATGTCGGGGATGAGGAAGACGCCCTTGCGCACGAGGACCTCGTCGGCGTCGGGGGTGGTGGGGCCGTTGGCGGCCTCGGCCACGATACGGGCCCGGATGCGCTCGGCGTTGTGGTCGGTGATCTGGTTCTCCAGGGCGGCGGGCACCAGCACGTCCACCTCGAGCTCGAGCAGCTCGGCGTTGCTGATGGCCTCGGCGCCAGGGAAGCCGGTGACGGTGCCGTGCTCGGCGAGCCAGGCGCGCACGGCGGGGATGTCAAGACCGTCGTCGTGGTAGATGGCCCCGAAGACGTCCGAGACCGCCACCACCTTGGAGCCGATGGCATGGAGGAGCGCGGCCGCGGTGGCACCGACGTTGCCGAAGCCCTGCACCGCGATGCGCGCGCCGATGATGTCGAGCCCGAGGTGGCGGGCCGCCTCGCTGATGGCGACCACGACGCCGCGCCCGGTGGCTTCCACCCGCCCCTCCGAGCCACCCAGGCTGATGGGCTTGCCGGTGACGACACCGGGCACGGTGTAGCCCACGTGCATCGAGTAGGTGTCCATGATCCACGCCATCGTCTGGGCGTTGGTGTTGACGTCCGGCGCGGGGATGTCCTTCTCGGGCCCGATGAGGACGCTGATGTTGGTGGTGTAGCGGCGGGTCAGGCCCTCGAGCTCGCGCATCGAGAGCTTCGTGGGGTCGACGCACACGCCGCCCTTGCCGCCGCCGTAGGGGATGCCCACCACGGCGCACTTCCAGGTCATCCACATAGCCAGGGCGCGCACCTCGTTGAGCGTCACGTCCTGGTGGTAGCGCAGGCCACCCTTGGACGGCCCGCGCCCCAGGTTGTGCTGCACGCGGTAGCCGGTGAAGACCTTGACGCTGCCGTCGTCCATGCGCACCGGGATGGACACGATGAGCTCCCGCTCGGCTTCGCGTAGCACCGCCCGCAACCCTGGCTCAAGGCCGAGCCGGTCGGCGGCGATGTCGAACTGGCGCTGGGCGACGGCCCAAGCGTCGAGCCTCGGCGTGATCTGCGGAGCGGTCATCTCAGAACTCCACCTCCAGGCACGAGCGCCGGGCCCCTCATGGTCGGGCGAGACGGGCTGGCTCGCATACGCATCGAATCGGCGCGAGTGTACTCTGCGGCCGGGCGCGCCCGAAGGGCCATTCGGCCGAGTCCAAGCGGGCGGGAGGCGACGTTCGGCGGGCAGGATGCGGCGTCAGGAGGCGACATCAGGAGGCGACGTTCGGACGGCGACGTTCGGACGGCGACGTCAGGAGGCTTTCACCCGGGTGATGCCGATCATACCGGGGCCGACATGGGCACCCGCCACCGGACCGGTGAGGCTGACCTCGACCTGCTCGACCTCGACTCCGGCGGCAGCAGCCACCTGCGCACAGAACCCCGCCACATCGTCCGCACCCGTGTGCAGCACCGCAACCTGCTCCAGCGATCGCTCTCCGGCCATCTCCACGAGGCGCGCCAGGGCCTTGGCGGTGGTGCGCAGCTTGTCGGCTGAGGCCACCACACCGTCCTCCACCGTCAGGATGGGCTTGATCGACAGCACCGTGCCCAGCAGCGCGGAGGCGCGACCGATGCGGCCGCCCTTCTGCAAGTACTCCAGGGTGTGCACGGTGAAGTGCAGGTCCATACGGCCCACGAGGTCGAGCACACGGTCGAGCACCTCCGCCTTCCCGGCGCCGGTCCGAGCCAGATCCGCGGCGCGTTTGACGATGAGGCCGAGCGGTTGGGCGACCGTCAGCGAGTCCACCACGTCCACCAGACCGGGCTCGAAGGCTCCCGCCGCCTGGGCCGCAGACGAGTACGTCGCCGACAGCTTGGAGCTGATCGTCACGCACACCACGCCGTCCGCTCCGCCGTCGAAGGCGTCCCTGTAGGCAGCCTCGAACTGGGCGGGATTGGGGGCGGCGGTCCTCGGGAACGGAGCACCAGGCGCCGTGAGCCGTCGATAGAACTCCTCGTTGGAGATCTCGGTGACGGCCTCGAACGACTCGTCGCCGAAGCTCACCGTGAGCGGTACCAGTCGCACCGCGGTCGCCGCCGCTTCTTCGAGAGTCAGGTCAGACGAAGTGTCGGTCACGATCGCGATGTTGGCCATGGCTCATCGTAGGCTGATTCGGAGCGCCTGAGCAGGCCCCGCCCGCAGGCACGACCCGGGCTTTGGCAACGGGCTTCGGCAACGGGTTTCGGCAACGGGCGGGTACGATGCGGGGCATGAGCGAACGCGACCCCCGACGCTGCCTGGTCACGGGCGGCTCCTCCGGCATCGGCTATGCCACCGCTGCCCGACTGGCCGGTGACGGCTGGACGGTGACCTCGCTATCCCGGCGTGAGCAGGCGCCCGATGGTGTGAAGGCTGTGGCCGGCGACGCCGCCGAGGTGGTGGACCTGGAGCGGGCATTGGCAGTGGCGGCGGGCCCGGATGGTCGACTCGACGCACTCGTCTGTGCCGCAGGCGTGCCGCCGAGCGGCCCCTGGGACGATGCTGCGCACTGGGAGCAGGTGATCCGCGTCGATCTGACCGCAGCCTGGCAAGCCGTTCGTTTGGCGTGGCCGCTGCTGCGAGCGGCCGGTGGCTCGGTGGTGCTGCTCGGCAGCATCGTCGGCAGTGGTGAGGGCTCGTCCCGTTCGCCGGCCTATGCCGCGGCCAAGGCCGGCCTGGAAGGGTTGGGTCGTTCGATGGCGCTCATCGGGGCCAGGGAGGGGATCCGCGTCAACGTGCTGGCGCCGGGCGCCTTCGACACTCCCTTCGACGAACAGCTCTTCCCACCTGCCGCGCGCCCCGACGTACCGCTCGGCCGCATGGGCACGCCCGACGAGGCCGCCGGCATCATCGCGTTCCTGCTGTCGTACGAGGCCTCGTACGTGAGCGGATCCGTGTGGCGAGTGGACGGTGGCCGCAGCGTGCTCTCGCCGGCATCTTCGGCCGGTCGCGCCGCGCCAGAGGAGCACACCGAGTCTTGAAGCTGCGGCGAGTGACCCCGGAGGCAGCGGGTTGGGGCCAGGCCAGGGTTGGGCCGTGGACTCGCCACGAGCGGCGTGTCGGCTATCGCAACCCCTGGATCACCGTCTGGCATGACGATGTCACCCGGCCCGATGGCGAGCCGGGGATCTACGGCGTGGTCCACTTCGAGAACAGCGCCGTCGGCGTGCTCGCCCTCGATGAGCAGGACCGCGTCGTCCTGGTGGGCCAGCATCGCTACGCCTTCGATGAGCTGTCGTGGGAGATCCCCGAGGGTGGCTCGCCGCCGGGCGAGGATTCGCTTGAGGGCGCCAAGCGTGAACTGCTCGAAGAGACCGGCCTGACGGCGCGGTCGTGGCGTGAGGTCGGCCGCTGGCAGCTCTCCAACTCCGTCACCGACGAGGCCGCGGTGACCTATCTCGCCACCGACCTGGAGCAGGGTGAAGCGCAGCCGGAGGGATCGGAGGAGCTTGAGGTCAAGTGGGTGCCGTTCGACGGGGCCATGGCGATGGTGCGCACTGGCGAGATGACCGACGCCCTGTCGGTGTTGACACTGCAGACTTTGGCGCTGGAACGCGCGGGTGGCGGCTGAGGACGCTGGGCAGGCATCCCGTCTCGCCGACCCCGCGAGGCCCTGACCTGGCCAGCCCGCGCGGTCTGACCTCGCTGACCAGTCAAGTGTCCGGAATCCCAGATAGAGCGAACACGTCCGGCGCTTGGGGCAGGACCGGCGGCGCTCGGGGCAGGACCGGCGGCGCTCGCGACCGCGCTTCGCTGCCCAGCGGGGTCGGGATCGGCCGTTTCAGGCCGACGCAAGCCCAGTCCTCGCGCAACTTCTGGCCGTCGTCGCCCGACTTCTGGCCGTCGTCGCCCGACTTCTGGCCGGATCTAGCGATGCGCGGACGATCTTGTTCGCCCTATGTGGGGATCCGGCACGTTGGGCACTGCCTCATGGGGACACCGTGGGCCGGAAGTACGCAATGCCCGCGGCGGGAGCACGCAATGCCCGCGGCGGGTGTCCGCAATGCCCGCGGCTGGACATCGGATTGACAGCGCTGCCGGCGGCCGCTACTGTCCGAAGCCACATGACGCGTTACTGGTACTTTAGCTAGCGGGTACGAGGCGGCCGGGGAGATCCCGGCGGCAGAGGCACTCGTGCCCGCGACGCAGGACCCTCCGGGGCCTGCGTTTTTTCTTTGCCTCGCACGTTACGAACGACCGAAGCAAAACGACGACTGAACGAGGGTGGTAGCGAGATGATCATCGTGATGCGCACCGGAGCCGCGCAAGAGGAGATCGACGAAGTCAAACAGGCCGTCGCCGCGGAGGGCCTGGAGACCTATGTGATGGTGGGCGAGGAGCGCATCGTCATGGGCGTCGTCGGTGTCGGCGTGGAGCGTGTACAGCACGTCGAGCTGATGCCCGGCGTCGAGCAGGTCATCCGCGTCAGCAAGCCGTACAAGCTCGCCTCGGTCGAGCACCACCCCGGCAGATCGAGGGTTCGAGTCGGCCCCGTCGAGATCGGGGCGGGCGCACCGGTGGCGGTCATCGCCGGGCCCTGCGCGGTCGAATCACGCGAGCAGATCCTGGCCACCGCTCGCTGGGTCAAGCGCGAGGGTGCGACCATACTGCGCGGCGGCGCCTTCAAGCCACGCTCGTCACCGTACGCCTTCCAGGGACTCGGAGTCGAGGGCCTCCAGCTGCTGGCCGAAGCGCGCGAGGCCACGGGGCTGCCCGTGGTCAGCGAGATCACCGACCCGGCCGACGTGCCGCTCTTCGATGAGTACGTCGACATGCTCCAGGTCGGCGCCCGCAACATGGCCAACTTCGTACTGCTGAAGGCCGTGGGCCGGTCGAAGAAGCCGGTGCTCTTGAAGCGCGGCCTCTCGGCCACCATCGATGAGCTGCTCATGGCCGCCGAATACATCCTCAGCTCCGGCAACCCCAACGTCATCCTCTGCGAGCGAGGCATCCGCACTTTCGAGACCGCCACCCGCAACACGCTTGACCTCTCGGCCGTGCCGGTTATCCAGCAGCGCACGCATCTGCCCATCATCGTCGATCCGTCACACGGCACCGGACAACGGTCCCTGGTGCGCCCGCTGGCCGTGGCCGGGGCCGCTGTGGGTGCCGATGGCATTATCATCGAGGTCCATCCCGACCCGCCGAGCGCACGTTCCGACTCCGAGCAGTCGCTCTCCTTCCCCGAGTTCGGCGACCTCATGGACGACCTTCGTCGCCATGAGTACCTGCGCCAGCCGACCGCGCCGCATGCACAGATCCACATCGAGCCACCAGTCGAGCGCAAGCGCCTGCGCGCCCGCATCGATGATGTCGATTCACGCATCGCGTCGCTGCTCGAAGAGCGGGCCGAGCTGTCGGTGGCCGTGCAGCAGACGCGCGAGCCCGGCGACCACGGGCACGATGTGGGCCGCGAGCGCGAGCTCATCGAGCGCGCCTCACACGGCGGCGAAGGCGTGCTCACGCCGGACGAGGTCGAGATGGTGTTCGGCGCCATCTTGCGCGTCTCACGTTCCGCCCAGCGTCGCAACGCCGCGGCCGATGCCGCGGTCGCGGGTGGCGCACATCCGGAGGCTGCTGCCGTCTCGAGTAACGGTCTCGGCCAGTGAGCGACGATCCTTCGACGCACGCGCAGGACGCTTTGGTCAGTGCGGCGCCGGCGCTGCTGGGGTCGTTGCGCCTGCCGGCCGACAAGTCGGTCGGGCACCGCGCCCTGCTCTTCAGCGCCATGGGCAGTGGCGCGGCAGAGATCCGACTCGACCGGCCCGGCGAGGACATCCTCTCGATGGCCGGCGTGCTGCAGACACTCGGGGCCGTGCGCTCCATCGAGACCGACACCGCCGGCGTGGTGCGCGTCATCATCGACGGTGGCGGCTCGCCCAAGGCCGCCAGCCTGCCCGGGCGCGGTGGTGAGACGCTCGATTGCGGCAATGCCGGCACCGCCATGCGGCTGCTCGCGGGTGCTCTCGCGGGACGTCCAGCCGTGGCCACGCTGACCGGTGACGCGTCACTCTCGAGTCGACCCATGGAACGGGTGGCCGGGCCACTGCGGATGGTCGGCGCAGAAGTGGCCACGACGAATGGCCATGCCCCGGTGGTCGTGGTGGGCCGGCGCCCACTCCTGGCAGTCGATCACACACTGTCGGTCGCCAGTGCCCAGGTCATCGGCTGCCTGACGCTGGCCGCATTGGCGGCCGAGGGCACCACCACCATCACCGTTCCCGGCCCCACTCGAGACCACACCGAACGCATGCTGGCCTGGCTGGGCGCACCGGTGCGCCGTGAAGGGCAGTTGACCACCATCGAAGGACCGGTGGGCTTCGACGACCGTGACATCGCGGTCCCCGGTGACATCTCGTCAGCCGCCGCCTGGCTCGTGGCTGGCGCCCTCCACCCCGATGCGCACATCATCATCGAAGACGTGGGCCTGAACCCGTCGCGCACCGGCATCATCGACGTGCTCCGGGACATGGGCGCGGAGATCAGGGTCGCTTCGGAAGGGCCCACCCACGACTGCCCTGAGCCGGTCGGCACCATCACCGTCGATGGCGGCCACCCGCTGCATGCCATCGACCTCGCCGGTGACCGCGTGGCGGACATCATCGATGAGCTGCCACTCATCGCGGTGGCCATGGCGGCGGCCGACGGGGTGAGCACGCTGCGCGATGCCGCAGAGCTGCACTTCAAGGAATCCGATCGCATCAGGCTGGTGGTCGATGGCCTGCAGGCCATCGGTGCACACGCGGAGGAGCGTCAGGATGGCTGGGTCGTGTCTCGCGGCACACCTCGCGATGCGGCCATCCGCACCGAGGCCGACCATCGCATCGCCATTTCCTTCGCCATCGCCGCGCTGGCCGGCGTAGCAGGTACCGTGGACATCGACGATCCCGCCTGCGCGGCCGTCTCGTATCCCACCTTCTGGATGGACATGGAGCGCCTCATCCCATGAGCCTGCGACGACTTCGACTCCTCACCGCTGGCGAGTCGCATGGGCCCGGCCTTTCCGGGATCCTCGAGGGCCTCCCGGCCGACCTGCGCGTCTCCACGGCCAAGGTCGACAAGGAGCTGGCTCGACGGCAGCACGGCTACGGCAGTGGGCGGCGCATGACCATCGAGCGCGACCGCGTGGAGTGGACGGCGGGCCTTCGCTTCGGTCGCACGCTGGGCTCTCCCCTCGCCTTCAGCATCGCCAACCTCGACTGGACCAACTGGGAAGAGCGCATGTCAGTCGAGCCGACCGCCTCGTCGCGCCGACCCAAGCCCATCACCCTGGCACGGCCTGGCCATGCCGACCTCGCAGGCGCCGTCAAGTACGACACCGGCGACATCCGCAACGTGCTCGAGCGCGCCTCCGCTCGCTCCACTGCCCCTCGTGTCGCCGCCGGTGCGGTCTGTCGCCAACTGCTGGAGGCGTGCGGTGTGCGCATCTGGTCCTTCGTCGACCAGCTGGGACCAGTGCAAGCATTCGGGGGGGCCGACGAGCCGGCAACCCGGGTGCCGGCCGATTGGGTCGGACAGGACAGGCGTCATCCCACGCCCCTGCGCTGCCCCGATCCCGAGGCTGAGGCGGCCATGATGGCCGAGGTGGACGCAGCCATCGAGGCCGGGGATTCGGTCGGCGGCTCATTCGTCGTGGTCGCACAGGGCATGCCCGTGGGCATCGGCTCGAGCGCCGAGTGGGACACGCGTATCGACACCGCCATCGCCGCCGCACTGATGGGCATCCAGGCCGTGAAGGGCGTGGAGATCGGCCTGGGGTTCGGAACGGTGGCGAAGCGTGGTTCGCACATCCACGACGAGGTGGAGCCCGGAGCGCCCGACTGGGAGCGCAAGAGCAATCGCGCCGGGGGCACGGAGGGCGGCATGAGCAACGGCGCCGACATCGTGGCGCGGGTGGCGGTCAAACCGGTCTCCACGCTGCGCAAGCCGCTCGACTCGGTCGATCTGGAGACCGGCGAGGTGCGGCGCGCCCACATCGAGCGCAGCGACGTGGCCATCACCCCGCGTGCCGCGGTGGTGGGCGAAGCCATGCTGGCGCTGGCGCTGGCCGACGCCCTGCTGGCCGACCTCGGTGGCGACACCATGGGCGACGTGCGGGCGGCCGTGCGGCGTCGGCGGGCACGATCAAGGGGGCCGCGGGGTGGGGTCGTAGCGACCGGCCTGATCGAGGCATTGCCGGACAACGCCGCCGACGAGGCCACCGTGGTCGAGGGCGCCGTGGTCGAGGGCACCGACGCCTGATGACCGCGCCGCTGATATTCCAGCTGCTCGGTCACGGCATCGCCTATTCGGCGTCGCCGGCGATGATGACGGCTGCCTTCGACGCCCTCGACCTGCCCTACCGATATGCGCTCGCTGATGTGGCGGCGTCTGCGGTTCCAGACGCCGTGGCGCACTTGCGTGAGCGCGACTGCGGCGGTGCCAACGTCACCGTGCCCCACAAGACCGCCGTGGCGGCGCTGATGGACGATGTCTCCGACGTTGCGCGTGCGGCCGGTGCGGTCAACACCGTGGTCCGCGATGGCGATCGGCTCATAGGGCACAACACGGACATGCCGGCCACGATCGAGGCCATCGAGCGGCTCTGCCCCCGCGGCGTGAGCCACGCACTGATCCTCGGTGCCGGCGGCGTGAGCCGCGCCGTGCAGCTGGCCCTGGCGGAGGTCGGCGTGGGGCGCATGACAGTCTTGCGCCGTTCCGACGGCTCGCTGGAGCACCTGGCTGACGAGGTCGCCATGGCGGACCTGTTGGTCAATGCCACGCCGGTGGGCACCGCTTCCGACGAGAGCCTCGTGCCGATGGAGCTGCTGCGCCCAGACCTGGCCGTCCTCGACCTGGTGTATCGGCCCAGCCCGACGCGCCTGGTACGTGAGGCCCGAGCGGCAGGAGCCGAGGCAGCGTCCGGTGCCGCCATCCTGCTGGGCCAGGCCTGGCGTTCGCTTGAGCTTTGGCTAGGGACGCCAGCCCCCATCGAGGTGATGCGCGCTGCCCTCGATGTCGAGCTCGGCGGTGGCACTGATGTCTGATGCCATCGTCCTGGTGGGCCTGTCCGGTAGCGGCAAGTCCACCGTGGCGGCCCTCGTCGCAGGACGTCTGGGCCGACCCCTGGTCGACCTCGACCGCGAGATCGAGTCGCGGGAGGGCGCCCATCCAGCCGAGCTGATCAAGTCCCGCGGCGAGGCCGCCTTTCGGACCATCGAGTCGGCCGCGGTCGAGCGCGCCTGCAGCGTCGAAGGCGCCGTCATCGCCACCGGCGGTGGTGCGGTCGTCGATCCGCTCAACCGCTGGGCGCTCTGGCATGCAGGTACCGTCATCTGGCTGGATACGCCCGACGAGGTGCTCATCGGCCGGCTGGAGGGTCACGCCGAAGAGCGGCCCATGCTGGCCGGCAACACGCTGGAGCAGTTGGTGGCCTTGCGCGCGGCCCGAGCCTGCTTCTACCGTGCCGCGGATGTCCGCGTCGATGCCACCGGCCCGGCCGATGCGGTCGCTCGCCGCGTCCTCGAGGCCGCCGCCGAGGGGCGCCCTGCGTCGCGACGGCTCTTCGACGGCCTGGTCCGTCGCGACCACCGCATGGGGCCAGATACGGCGCGCGTGGTGCTGGGCAATCAGTTCGACCGGGCCACGCTCGATGACATCCTGGTCCCCACCAGCACCGGCACCCCGGTCGTCGTCGCGGACCGTCGTGCGGCGGCCGCACTGCCCGAGCTGATGGCGGCGCTTCCCGCAGAACGGCAGATCCGCATCGCGACCGGAGAGCGGCAGAAGCGCCTACGCACCGTGGAGAAGCTGCTGGAGGCCGCCAGTGCCATGGGCGCCGAGCGCGGCGATGCCTGGGTCGGCATCGGTGGCGGCACCGCGACGGACATGATCGGGACGGCGGCTGCGCTCTACGTGCGCGGTGTGAGCTTCGTGGCCGTTGCCACGACCTGGCTAGGCATGACCGACGCCGCCATCGGCGGCAAGGTCGCGGTCGATCTGTCGGCCGCCAAGAACGCGGCTGGTGCCTTCTGGCCGCCGGTCGCCATCATCGGAGACGTCGCCACGCAACGGACGCTGCCGCGGGCGCGCCGCCTGGACGGCATGGCCGAATCACTCAAGAGCGGCCTCATCGGCGACCCCGTGCTCTGGGCCCTCGTCGAGCGTCGTGGCAAGGCCGCGCTGCGCGACGACGAAGCGGCCCGCTACGCCATCATCGACCGATCGGTGCAGCTCAAGCTCGACATCGTCGCTCGCGACCCCTTCGAGCGGGGCGTTCGGCGCACGCTGAACCTGGGGCACACGCTGGGGCATGCGCTCGAGATCGAGAGTGGCTACCGACTGCCCCACGGCATGGCCGTGGTGCTGGGTCTGCGTGCGGTCGCCCACATCGCACGACTCCGCGGCGCGCAGACGGATCTGGCCGAGCACATCGATGAGGTCGCGGGCAACCTCGGCTACCAGCTCTACCGCGACTTCGATGCGGCCGCGGTCAAGCAGGCGCTCATGCGCGACAAGAAGCGCATCAAGGGCAGACAGCGCTGGATCTTGCCGGTGGCGATCGGCGAGGTCATCGACGTGGACGATGTGACGGAGGCGGAGATCGACGCCGGCATCCGCGCCATCAGCTCGGCGGCTGCGAGATGAGGATCCTGCTGCTCAACGGGCCCAACCTGGGTCGTCTCGGCAAGCGTCAGCCGGAGATGTACGGCTCGACCACGCTGGCTGAGGTAGAGGACGCCGCAGCTGCCCACGCTGAGGGCCTGGGTCACCAGATCGCGACGTTTCAGTCGAACCACGAAGGGGCGCTCATCGACCGCATCGAGCAGCGTGACTACGACGCCATCGTCATCAACCCGGGCGCCCTCACTCACTACGCCTGGTCGCTCCACGACGCCCTCCTGGGTGCCGAATGCGCGGTCGTGGAGGTCCACATCAGCGACATCATGGCGCGCGAGGCATGGCGGCACATATCGGTCATCGAACCGGTCGTGAGCCACCGCGTCCTGGGACATGGCTGGCGCGGGTATCTCGAGGCCATCGACTACCTGCATGAGCACGCCGCCGACCGCGGCCAGCCCTCCTGATACCCAGAGGACCCACACCATGACTCCCCAATTCCCGCGCCCCGGCCTTGCCGGTGTCGCCGCTGTCGAGATCAGTGCGGACACCATCTCGCCGGTCACCGCCGCGCTGCGCCTGCACGACCAGCAGCGCCTCGCCTTCATCCTCGAATCGGTCGAGGGCGGCGCCCGCTACGGCCGCTACTCCATGGTCGGCGTGCGCGGCCGGTACCTGAGCTACGACGATGGCGTGGCCACGGTCCACAGCCACGACTACGACGAGGTCGATCGCTTCGACGAGGCGGACCCGCTCGAGGCGCTGCGCCGTTTCCTGCCCCAGGTGCCCATTCAGGGACCACTGCCGGTGTCGTTGGCCTCGGGCGTGGGCTACCTCGCCTATGAGTCTGCCGCGCGATGGGAGAAGCTGCCGGTTCCCGAGGCCGACCCCATCGGCCTGCCCGAAGCGTTGTTCCACCTGCCGGACGTGCTGATCGTCTTCGACCACCTGGGTCAGACGGCCACGCTTGCCACCATCGACGGAGCGGGCGCCGGGGAACGCTTGGCAGATGCCGCCGCCATGCTGGCGCGACCCTCGCGCATCGAGGCGGCCGTGCCCATCCCGTCCGCGGCCGTGCGCCCGCTGCCGCCCGCCGCCGACGAGCGCTATGAAGCCGGCGTCGCCAGCCTGGTTCGTGACATCCACGCCGGCGAGATGCTCCAGACGGTGCTGGCTCGCCGCTTCAGCCTGCCCTGCTCGGTGGGGCCGCTGGAGGTCTACCGCTCTTTGCGTCGCATCAATCCCTCGCCGCACCTCTTCGCCATCGACTGCGGGCCCCACCGCTCGCTGCTGGGTGCCTCGCCGGAGTTGCTGGTGCGGGTGCGCGACGGTGTCGTGGCCACGCGGCCCATCGCCGGCACGCGTCCCCGGTCGGCCGACCCCATCATCGATGCCAAGCTGGAGGCCGACCTGCTGGCTGATGAGAAAGAGCTGGCCGAACACGCCATGCTCGTGGACCTCGCCCGTAACGACGTCGGCCGCGTGGCCACACCGGGGAGCGTGCGGGTGCCCTCGCTCCACGCCATCGAGCGCTACTCGCATGTGATGCACATCGTCAGCGAGGTCGAGGGGGAGCTGGCGGCCGGTCGGGACGCCTTCGATGCGGTCCGCTCGGTGTTCCCGGCGGGCACGTTGTCCGGCGCGCCGAAGGTTCGCGCCATGCAGGCCATCGCCGAGCTGGAGGGGGAGCAGCGCGGCCCCTACGGCGGGGCCATCGGCTTCTTCGCGCCAGACGACTTGGAGGTCGCCATCACCATCCGCTCGATGGTGCTCAAGGACGGGACGGCCTACGTCCACGCCGGCGCCGGCATCGTGGCCGGCTCCGTGCCTGCGCGTGAATCGGCGGAGGTGGCAGCCAAGGCCGGCGCCATCCTTGCCGCCCTCGCCGAGGCCGAAGCCATCTATGGGACCGACCGACCGGAGACCGCCCGATGACCACCGTCAAGAACGACACGCCAAGCGACCGCCCCGGCGCGGGCCTGCGCATCCTGCTCATCGACAACTACGACTCGTTCACCTACAACCTCTATCAGTACCTCTGCGAGCTGGGCGCGCGGGTGGAGGTCGCGCGCAACGACGAGATCACGCTCGCTGCGATCGGCGCCATGGATCCTGACGGTATCGTCGTCAGCCCCGGACCTTCGCGGCCGGAGAACGCCGGCATCTCGATGGCGGTCATCGAGCGCTTCGGCCCCACCACCCCCATCCTGGGTGTCTGCCTGGGCCACCAATCCATCGGCCTCGTCTACGGCGGCGACGTCATCACCGTGGAGCCCGTACATGGCAAAAAGTCGGCGGTCGACCATCGGGGCGCCGGGGTGTTCGAGGGGCTGCCCACGCCGGTGGAGGCCGGTCGCTATCACTCATTGGCGGTCGACCGCGCCACCCTGCCCGAGGCGCTGGAGGTGACGGCTACTTCAGCCGACGGCCTGATCATGGGCCTGCGTCATCGTGAGTACCCGGTCGAGGGCATCCAGTTCCATCCCGAGTCGATCCTGACCGAGGACGGCATGACCATGCTGGGGACCTGGCTGCGCTCGTTGCGGCGCTGAACTCCGGGCGCAAGCGAGACTCAGGAGGGCGCGATGACCTCGATGCCGTTGGCCAGCGCGGCGGCGGCCAGCCTGGCGTCGTAGGTCACGAATCCCTCCAGCTCATCGCCGACCTCCATGGCAGCGGCAAGGTGCAGGGCGTCAAGGCTGCGCAGCACGCTCGGCTCCAGGCTGACAGCGCGCTCGCAAACCTTGGTGGACAAGCGCACGAGCAGCATCCCCTCCAAGACCGCCCTTGCGGAGACCATCTGATCCGACGCCTCCCTCCGGATGGTGCGCAAGAGCTCAGTCCGCAGCAGATCGCTGGAGAAGACACGCCTCTCGTGCGGTTTCATCCAACGCCGCAGAGCCGTGGAACCTCGCTCGACGAGCACGAGCTTCGCCGCGGCCGACGTGTCCAGATAGAACACCGTCAGTACCGCTCGTCGTCGCGCATCTCCTGGAGTACCTGGGACAGGGGCCTCTGGCCGCGCCGACGTGGCTTGGCTGGCGGCAGATCACGCAAGCTGCGGAGGGCAGGGCGAGCCAAGCCAGCCGCGATGAGCTCCTCGACCCGGCTGGCCTGGATGGGCACCAACATGGCCACCGGACGACCACGATCGGTGATCGTCACGTAGTCGCCGTTGGCTACTTCTGCCACGACCGCCGAGGCGTTCTGCTTGAGTTCCCGGATCCCGACTTCTCGCATGTGCTACATCGTAGTACATCCGGGAGTGCCGTGGGACCGGCGGTTCGGGCTCGACGGGCCACTTCCTCAGCCCGATAATGGACGAGCATCCGGGGCCCACCCGGATCGATGAACGGAGGAGGTCAACGTGACCACACGACCATCCACCACCCCGCGTCGGCGCATCCTGGCGCTCGGCTCGAGCGTGCTGCTCATGGCAGCCTTGGGTGCCTCGGCCGCCATGCCGGCGGCAGCGCAGGACGCTGTCAAGACCAGCGGCTGGGACGAGCTCGGCGATGTCACCCTCAGGGTCGCTGCAGAGAACGCCTCGGTCGACTCCCTGACGGCACTCGCCGATGCCTTCATGGCTGAGTACCCCAACGTCACCATCGAGCTCGACTTCAAGGATTTCGACAGTTACATGGCGACGGTGCTGAACGTGGCGGATCTGCCCGATGCACCGGACATCCTGCTGGGCAACCAGGGCTACGTGACCGACGGCGCGCTCGTGGGCGCCGGTCTCATCAGCAGCCTTGACCCGTATTACGAGGCCTACGGCTGGGACGACTGGTACGGCGCGGGCGCGATGGACCAGTTCCGCTTCACGCAAGACGGGATGACGTTCGGCCAGGGCCCCCGCTGGGGCATCTCCGAGTCCGCTGACTTCGTGGGCGTGTTCTACAACGTGAGCAAGCTGGCCGAGCTCGGCCTGGAGCCCCCGACGAGCTTCTCGGAGCTGGAGAGCGCCATGGCCGCCGCTTCGGTCGCAGGCGAGCTGCCGGTCAAGCTGGGCAACCTGCAGGGCTGGCCCGGCACGCACACGGCCGGGATCGCGCAGGGTGCGCTCTGGCCGGCCGCAGAGGCTCGCGCCTGGGTCTTCGGGCAGGAAGGGGCCGACTTCAGCGCCGACGCCAACACCCAGGCCTTCGAGACCTTCAAGACATGGGTCGACGATGGCTGGATCAACGAGGACGCCAACGGCCTCGACTACGACCAGGCCTGGCAGGAGTTCGCCGCTGGCGATGGCGTCTTCCTCCCGGCTGGCAGCTGGCTGACGGCGGGGCTGTTCGAACGCATGGGTGAGGACGTCGGCTTCATCGCACCGCCACCAGGCGAATCGGGCAAGGTCGGCGCGGTCGCCGCACTGTCACTGCCCTTCCACATCTCCAGCAAATCCCAGAACCCGGACCTTGCCGCGGGCTTCCTCGACTTCGTGATGAGCCCGGACAGTGGCCAGTTCTACTTCGATGCGGGGCGTGTCCCCGCGTCTGCTGGCTCGGTCGGTGAAGCGACCGACCCCTTGACGGCGCAAGTCGCCGAGGCCTGGCAGCGGATCGCGGAGGACGACGGACTCATGTTCTTCCAGGACTGGGCCACTGACACGATGTTCGACACGCTCACCGGGACCCTGCAGGAGCTGATCGGTGACCGCATCAGCGCAGCCGACTTCACAGCGGAGGTCCAGGCCGACTGGGCCGACTTCCAGGCCAACCGCTAGACCATATCGATGAGGGCATCCGCGGCTCGTCGGCGCTCACCGCCCGGCGAGCCGCGCCTCATCGGCTACCTGTACGTCGCGCCGGCGTTCATCCTCTTCCTGATCTTCGGTATCTATCCTTTCGTCCAGACCATCGGGATCTCGCTGACCAAATGGCGCGGCATCGGGGAGCCTCAAGCGGTCGGGCTCGACAACTACGTCCAGGTCTTGAGCGACCCCGATCTCTACTCGGCGTTCTTCCGATCGCTGGTCCTCATCT
>JBBSAV010000045.1:0-22677 GCA_038251965.1 Candidatus Limnocylindrales bacterium | reverse complement strand
TGGATGTTGCCGCCCGACAGCGTGGCCACACGATCGTTGGGGCGCGCCTTGATCTGGTAACGCTCGATCAGGTCGGCCGCGTGCGCCTCGATGCTCCCGCGATCGAGTCGGCCACCTGGAGCGAAGTCATCGATGCGCTCCATGATGAGGTTGAGCGACACCGACAGGTCCAGCACCAGGCTGGCGTGTCGGTCTTCGGGGATGCGTCCGATGCCCGCGGCCATGACCCCCGCAGGGTCGGATCCCGCCAACTCCTGGCCCTCGACCTGGACGCTGCCGGCGGTGGCGCGCCGCATGCCGCTGAGCACCTCGGCCAGCTCCGACTGTCCGTTGCCACTGACGCCGGCCACGCCCACGATCTCACCGGAGTGGACGTCGAAGTCGATGTCGTGGAGGGCAGCCAGGCCATGATTACCACGAGCCCGCAACCCTCGCACCTGAAGGCGAGCCTCGCCGTCGTGCCAGAGTGGCTCCTGGCGATCGACGCCGAAGGTCGGGCGGCCGACCATCATGCGGGCCAGTTCGCGTTCGTCGGTGTCGCCAGGTGCCGTGCCCACCATGCGCCCCGCTCGCATGACGCTGACACGGTCGCTGATGGCACGCACCTCACCCAGCTTGTGGCTGATGAAGACGACCGAAAGGCCCTCGGCGATAAGGCGACGTAGCGTGCCGAAGAGGGCATCCACCTCCTGTGGCACGAGTACGGCCGTGGGCTCATCGAGGATGAGCACGCGGCAGTCGCGCGCCAGGGCCTTGACGATCTCCACGCGCTGCTGCTCGCCGACCGAGAGGTCCTGAACGACCGCATCGGGGCGCACGGCGATGCCGAAGCGGTCGGCCGCCCCCTCGACCGAGGCTCGCGCGGCAGCCAGGTCGAGACGCATGCCGGAGGCGCGGCCGAGGATGACGTTCTCGGTGACGCTCATCGGCTGCACCAGGCTGAAGTGCTGGGTGACCATGCCGATGCCGGCCGCGATGGCGTCGCGAGGGGAGTGGATGCGGACGGCTGTGCCGTCGACCTTGATGCTGCCGGAGTCCGCGCTGGTGAGCCCGTAGAGGATGCGCATCAGCGTCGTCTTGCCGGCGCCGTTCTCGCCGAGGAGCGCGTGGACCTCACCCCTGGTCAGGGCGAGGTCCACGGTGTCGTTGGCGACCAGGTCGCCGAAACGCTTGGTGATGCCACATAGCTCGGCGGCCAGGTCGCCCTGGCCGCCGGGAGTGGTCATACAGGTTGCCTTGAGAGGTCGGATACTCGGTCGGCTGCTCGGTCGACTACTCGCTGCTCGGGATCACGGACCCGGCGGGTGTGCCCTCGTTGATGTCGACCCGGAAGAGTCCGGAGACGATCTCCGCTTCCTTGGCCATGACGGTCTTGAGCAGGTCGGCGGGAACCAGGTCGGCGTTGATCGGCGCCAGCGCGGCACCACCCTTGCCGACCATGCTGAAGTCCTTGAGATCCTGCGCGGTGTACGTGCCGCCGGCGACCTGGTCGATGATGTACTGCGCCGTGGGAGTCATGTCCCAGGTGACGCTGGTGACGACCGACTCGGGCGCCAGCTCGGACTGGTCGCTCATGTTGCCGACCGCGAGCGCGCCCTTCTCCTGGGCGGCCTCGATGACGCCGTAGCGCTCGGCGTAGAGGACGTCAGCGCCGGCATCGATCTGGGCCAGTGCTGCTTCTTTGGCTGCGGCCGGGTCGAACCAGCGGTTGATGAAGCTGACCTTGGCCTCGACCTCGGGGTTGATGGCCTGGGCGCCGGCGATGAAGGCGTTGGCGATGCGGTTGACCTCAGGAACCGGGACGCCGCCCACGACGCCCACGATGCCGCTCTCGGTCAGGCCCCCCGCCAGCATCCCGGCGAGGTAGGCGGGCTCGTGGATCCAGTTGTCGAAGACGCTGAAGTTGGGATCGGCAGGGCCGCCGCCGGAGCCGAAGACGAAGGCGATGTCCGGATAGTCGGCAGCGACGGCGCGAACGGCCTCCTCGTTGCCGAAGGCGTCACCGAAGATGACAGCGGGAGCCTCCAGCTCGGCAACCTCGCGGAGCACAAGCTCCATGTCGCCGCTGTAGCCGATGTCGTCGGCAAAGGTGTAGTCGATGAGGCCGGCTTCAGCCTCGGCGCTCAGCGCGGCATGGATGACGCCATCCCACGGCTCCTCGATCTGGGTGGCGTATGCGCCGAAGACCTTCAGTGGCTCATCCTGGGCTGTCGCCGCGGCCCCGCCTGCGGTCACGGTGAGTGCCAGCAGCGCGGTGGCTGCGAGCATAGGGCGTCGCCTGTTCATTCGATAACTTCCTCCCTGGTGCCGGGGACAGGCGCACCCGGGCGGGCGACGTCCCGGCCTCTCTGGCTCGCGGAATCGTACCTTGGCTGACGCCTCCGCGGTAAGTGACTGCGCGGTAGCGGTGTGGAGACGTTCACCGCGCTGGCTCAGCGCGAACGCAGTGCTTCCACAACCGACTCCTCGGTCGGCGTGGATCCCAGCCCCAGGCGTGCACCGATGAGCGCGGCGGCCGGTGGTTCCAAGCCAGCCGTACGAAGACGCGGCCAGGCGGCTTCGGCGAAGACCTCGGCGGGGCCGCCATCGAGGATGATCTGGCCGGCATCGAGGAGGACGACGCGCTCGAACGTCTCAGCCACGAAGCGCAGGTCATGGCTGATGGCGACGACGGTGCGACCGACCGCGTGCAGGTCGCCGATCAGGCGTTCGATCAGTGCCACGCCGCGAGCGTCGAGGCCGATGGTGGGCTCGTCGAGGACCAGCACCGGCGTCTCCATCGCCAGCACCGAGGCGATGGACAGGAGCTTGCGCGCCGCATCGCCGAGGTCGTCGGGATGGCTGCCGATGGCCCCTGCCAGGTCGACGGCCTCGAGTGCCGCCCTGACACGTGCGCCGATCTGCTCATCAGCCACGCCCAGGCGGCGCGGACCGTAGGCTACCTCCTCGAAGGTGTCGTGGTTGAAGATCTGGCGCTCGGGGTGCTGGAAACAGAGGCCGACGTGATGGGCCAGCTGCGCCACACTCCGTGCGGCCGCATCTTCGCCATCGATGCGTACCCGACCACGGCTCGGACGCAGCAAGCCGTCGAGGTGGCGTGCCAGCGTCGACTTGCCGCTGCCGTTGGCGCCGATGAGCGCCAGGGTCTGGCCGGCCGGGAGCAGCAGGTCCACGTCCACCAACGCCACTGTGCCATCGGGGTAGTCGTAGCTGACACCCTCCAAGCGCAACTCGGTCATGCTCGCGGCTCCAGGGGCGCCGGGTCCTGCGGCGCCGCATCCAGCAATGCCGGGTCAAGCCCGGCTGCCCGCAAGCGCATCCGCAGGCGCTGTTCGGGCAGGGGTTCCACGCCGAGAGCGACTGTGGCCGCATCGTCGAGCACCTCGGCCACGCTGCCTTGAGCCACGATGTTGCCGCCCGCGACCAGGGCCAGCGAGTCGGCGACCGATGCGAGCGCGCTGGTCCGTTGTTCGGCCATCAGCACGGCCGTGCCCGTCCCGGAGAGCGCGGCGACGGCGTCCAGCACCTCACGCGTGCCGCGAGCGTCCAGGTGTGCCACGGGCTCATCGAGCACCAGGACGCGAGGCCGCATCGCCATCAGGCCGGCCAATATGACGAGTTGTTGCTGGCCACCCGAGAGCAGCCGTGGGTCTCGCCCGGCAAGTGACTCGATCCCGACCTGGCGCATGGCCGTGCTCGCTCGCTCCAGGATCTCGTCGCGCCGCAGTCCCAGATTGGCCGGGCCGAAGGCCACCTCGTCAAACACGGTATCGGCCACCAGCGAGAGCTGTCCCGCCGGATCCTGGAGCCCGCTGGTCACGTGTTCGGCGAGTCGGTGCATGGGCCAGCCCGAGACGTCCTCATCATCGAGGCGCATCTCGCCGATCAGGCGGCCCCCGATGACGCGTGGTGCGAGGCCACCGGCGATGAGGCAGAGCGTGGACTTGCCCGCACCGGACGGTCCCACCAGTCCGGTGACACGTCCCGCCGGCACGTCCAGGGAGACCGCATGAAGGCAGTCACGGGAGGCGCCGGCATAGCGGTAGGAGACGTCCCGGAATGTCAGCATGGCAACGGCGCTCCGGAGATCCGTGCCACGAACAGCACCAGCAGCGCCACGAGGATGCCCCAGCGCGCTACACGCTGGCCAGCAGTGTCGTGCGGCGGCCACAGCACTGTGCGGCTTCCGGGCCGTGCGAAGGCGCGCGTCTCGAGCGCCAGCGTACGCGCCTCGACCTCCCGCACCGCGCCAAGCACGGTCGGCGCAGCCACCGCCAGGACACCACGTGCTCGCCGCGGCCAGGAGCCCTCGGTGTCCAAACCGCGGGCGCGCTGCGCAGCCGTCACCTCCCGCGCCCGCTCGGCCAGCCGCGGGATCATGGCCACGCCGTTGTGGATGACGAAGGTGAGTCGCGGCGAGGCGCCGTGGTACTGCAGGCTGGCCACCAGCTCCGAGGGTCGCGTGGTGGCATAGAAGAGGACGGCCGCAGCGGCCATGGTCAGCACGCGGACGACGACCTCCGCGGCGATCGCGATGCCCTGCTCTGTCGTGCCGGTGGCGAAGAGCACGTTGACGATGACCACGCTGACCGCCAGCGGCAGTGCCAGCAGCAGGCCGGTCCGCAGCACATCGCGCAGCACGCCCGCCAGCGCTGCCGGCAGGACCACCGCCACCGATGCCAGCAACAGGGGACAGATCACACCACCCAGCAGCACCGCCGCGAGCATCGTCGCCACGCCGACCGTGAGTCGCGTCAGCGGGTCAAGGCGGTGCCAGGGCGTGGCCGCGCGGCGCTCAGGGATATACAGCAGGGTCATCGTCGTCGGCGGCTGCCGGCAGCAGGTACTGGCCTTGCGGAAAGCGAGCCTTGGTGCGCGTGGCCATGGCCCCAAGGATGAGGTACACCACGAAGTAGGTGATGACCTTGTCGACGGGATCGGAGATGAGACTCTGGCCCAGCACCGCCTGTTGCAGGTCGGCCCCGGCCTGACGAAAGGCGGCGATGACGAAGTCTGCACCGGAGCCGGTCACGCCGCCGAAGAGACTGGCCGCGATGGGCGCTGCCATGAACGCCGCCACGACGCCGGTGATCCCACCCGCGAGCAGGATGTATGCGGCTGCCAGGTCGCGCCGACGCACCAGCAGCACGACCAGGCCAACGGCCGTGACCACGATGAGTGACATGGCCACCCAGCCCAGGATGAGGAAGGCTCCATCGTCCGCCTCCGGCGCGATACCGTCGGCCCCCGCCGCTGCGAGCCAGACACGCAACGCCAACAGGGTCATCACGATGAGGGCACTGATCGAGAGTGCGCCCCCGACCGCCAGCTGCCTGCCGCTGGCGCCTCGTCGTGGTCGCAACCAGCCCCAGCGGGCGAACGTGCCTGCCAGCAGGCCCACCACGACCGCCACGACCGCGAAGGGCACGGCGAAGGGACTGCCGAAGGGCGGCGGCGCGAGGTACGTCCAGATGACGTTGCTGAGAAAGCCCGTGGCCGCTCCCGCGAGCGGTCCCGCCAATGCTGCCACCAGGATGGTGCCGATCGAATCGAGGTAGATGGGGACCTTGAGCGCACTGGCCACGACCGTGCCGAGCACGATGTTGAGCGCCATGGCCACCGGCATCAGCACCAGCGTGCGGGTGTCGAATTGGCGCGTGATGGAGTCGAGGCGTCCAGTCTGGAGGTATTCGACCAGGGCGTAGACCGCCACGCCGGCCGGGATAGCGACCATCATCACCAGTGCGAAGCGGTCCAGTGCGGCGTCAACGTCAAGTCCGGCCAGTGCCGACAGGCCGCCGAGGGCGACGAGTACGAACACGACCAGGCCGCCCCCGACTCGCAGCCACGCACCCGACACTCCCATCTCCCTTCTACTGCCCGCGCTGGCTTACGCCCTCGCGCGAAAGAGTGCCACGAACCGAGGGGCCGGTCGGTAGCATCGCCAGCATCAGCTTCGCGACCTTCAGCTTCGCTCTCTTTCTGGTCCTCGTCGCTAGCGGCTATTGGCTGTTGCCGCGTCGGCTGCGTCTCTGGTGGCTCTTGGGCGCCAGCCTCTTCTTCTATGCCAGCTGGAACGTCGGCTATGTGCCCGGTTTCCTCCTGCTCATCGGCATCAACTACCTGGCTGGCCTGGCAATAGCAGGCCGCCACGCGCGCACCGCCGCCTCGGCTGTCATCGTCTTCGACGTCGCACTGCTGGGCATCTTCAAGTACCTCGACGCCACCATCGGCAGCAGCGCCTCCATCTACACCCACATCACCGGCGAGCCGGTGGAGTGGGGCGGCATCGGGCTGATCCTGCCGCTGGCCATCAGCTTCGTGACCTTCACGCTCATCGCCTACATCGTCGATGTCTATCGCGGCGCGGAGCCGGAGCGCGACCCGCTTCGCTTCGCCATCTTCATCGCCTTCTTCCCGCGGGTGCTGGCGGGACCCATCATGCGTGGTCACGAGTTCCTGCCGCAGTTGCGGTTCCACCGTCGCTTCAGCCTCGTGCTGGTCCACATGGCCGTGCCCCTGCTCGTCAGCGGCCTGTTCAAGAAGGTCATCGCCGACCAGTTGTCACCAGTCGTGCAGGACGGTCTGGCGAACATGGCCGGCTACTCGTCGTTCGCCCTGCTGGCCGTCGCCACGGCCTGGACCTTCCAGCTGTACCTGGACTTCGCGGGTTACACCGACATGGCACGGGGATCAGCGCGCCTGCTCGGGATCGGGGTCTCGCGCAACTTCGACTGGCCCTACCGCTCCCTCTCGATGGCTGAGTTCTGGCACCGCTGGCACACCACCCTGGGTGACTGGCTGCGCGACTACCTCTACTTCCCGCTGGGTGGCTCGCGACGCGGCAACATCCGTAGCTACGTCAACCTGATGGTGACCATGTCGCTGGCAGGCCTGTGGCACGGCGCCGGTCTTGGGTTCGTGGTCTGGGGCCTTTTCCAGGGCATCGGCCTGTCGGTCAACCGCTGGTGGCGTCGTCTGTCCAAACACCCGGTGCTGCCGGTGGTCGTCTCCTGGGCCGTCACCTTCGCGTTCGTCGTGCTTGCGCGGGTGCCGTTCGTGGCCCCCGACCTTGGTGCGGCCGGGGAGTTCTACCTGCGCATGCTGGTGCCCCACGGCGGGGAGCTTCCCAGCCTGGTGTTGCTGGCCTTCCTGGCTGTCGCCATCGGCGGCCAGTGGACCGGCTGGGAACGAGTCGCGCAACGGGCAGCGCCGCGCAGGTCGGCACGGCGCTGGCTGGCGTATGGTGTCGCCATCGCCATCGCGATCGTGCTGCTTCCGCCCGGCGCGCCGAACTTCATCTACCAGCAGTTCTGACCGAGCCATGTTCAAACCAGGTGTGGTGATCCTCGCCGCTGCGCTGCTGCTGAGCCCTGCCATCGTGGCGGAGGTCGGGATGCAGGCCCTTGTCCGCGCTGGACGCCTGCCCGAAGCGCCATCGTCCAACGCCTACGCTGATGTCTCCATCGCCAACCTGGCGCGCGCCGGCCGGCCGGACGTCCTCGTGATCGGGACGTCGTCGATCCGCAACGCGCTCGTGCCCGACGTCCTCGAAGAGCTCGTGGAGCGCGACACGGGCGACGAGATCCGTGTCCACGGTGTCGCCATCGGCGGGCTCAGCCACAACGACCAGCGGGTGCTCGTCGAGGGACTGGCCAAGCACGATCTGCTGCCCCAGACGGTCATCGTGGGACTGACGCCGAGCAGTGTCCGGGGCACCGGCGAGAAACAGGACTGGTTCGCGACCTCCGAGCTGGGTCGTACCTGGTCCGACTGCGCAGATGTGGCTGTGCCCGAACGGATCAGTTGTCAGCTGCCACAACGGTCTACCTTGTGGCGCTGGCGGGGTCACCTCGATCGACTGCTCACTGCGCTCACCGAGCCCATGACCCGGACGTTCGAGGAGCGGGGTCAGCGGCTCCTTGAGAACGGCTGGTACAACGGCCCGCCGTCTTCGGCCAAGCGCCTGGATGGGACGCTGGCGGCCACCTTGGAGCAGCTTCCTGAGGGCGTCGAGCAAGACCCACTCATGCTGTCCGACTTCGCTGCCCTGGTCGACGAGCTGCGCGCCCACGGCACCACGGTGATCCCCGTCGCAGTGCCCTACTCACCACCCTTGATCGACGCGCTCCTGGAGCGCAACCCAGAGTGGCGCGATGGGCTGGAGTCGGGCTACGCGAGCCTCACCGCTGCGGCCGATGTCGAGATCGTCGAGATCTCCGAGTACGGGGAGGCGTGGGAGCCACAGTGGCAGCGTGACCACCGCCACCTCTCGCGCAAGGGCGCACGGATCGTCACCGAGCAGCTGTGGGAGATGCCCAAGTTTCGCGAGGCCTTGTTGGAGGGGTTGGCCTCAGGCGACTGAGCGACGTTCCCTAGCCGATCGAGCGGCGCGTCCTCGCCAGCGCTCCGACACGCTCGATGAAGCGGTCGAAGAAAGCGTCCACATCGGCCTCCACGGCCACCTCCAGGTTGGGCTCGCGACCCCACGCACCGCGCCAGTCGGTGACGGTCTCGCCGGTCGTCCAGCGACCTTCCAGCTCCACTTCCACGGTCAGCGCCTTCGTTCGTGCGAGTTTGGGGTCGAGCGCCGACGCAAGCACCAGGGCATCGTGGATGAAGGCCCCGTAGAAGCCGTCGTACTGGCTGTGGAACTCGAAGTAGAAGCGCAAGGCGTCGCTGACGAAGGCCAGGATGGGATCATCGGAGTCCCCGGCGGGGTCGTCGGAGGCCCCGGCTGCTTCCGCGAGGCGCTCGAGGTGGGCCGGCGTCAGCTTGGCGCGCTCGGTGACATCGAGCCCGAACGCGAGCGGGTGCGGCGCCCCGACCGCGGCCTCCCAGCCCTTGATGGTGCGGCTCAGCGCCTCGGGGTCCACACCGGCGTTCCACTCCATGGTCGGTGCCGTATTGCCCGGCGACCGGTAGGCGCCCACCATCATCACGACCCGCCGGAGCAGGTGTGGCAGGTCGGGCTCACGCTCCAGCGCCACGGCCACGTTGGACAGTGGTCCCAGCGTCACCAGCGTGAGTTCGCCCGGCCGCGCGCGCGCGTTTTCGATGATCAGGTCGGCCGCATCGTGTTCGCCAACCCCCCGCGCAGGCTCGGGCAGCACCGCATAGCCCAGGCCCGTGGGCCCGTGCGTGTCGGCCGCGGTCCGGAGCGGCCGCGCGAGCGGCGCCGCTCGGCCCGCTGCGACTTCGACATCGTCGCGGCCCGCCAGCGACAACACCGCCAGCGTATTGCGCACGATGTGGGGCAACTCCACGTTGCCGGCCACACAGCTCACGCCGACGATCTCGGCAGCAGGGGAGGCGGCGGCATAGAGCAGGGCCAGCGCATCGTCGATGCCGGTGTCGCAATCGATGAGCAGCGGAGTCGGTGTCTGGTATGCCCTCACTGCTGCAGCCTAGCCGCAGGTGCGCCGTGCCGTCAGCCCCCGTGCGACTCGACCGTGGTGCCGTCAAGGGCCGCTTCTGGCCAGGCAACACTCGACATGGAAGCGTCGCCAGCGAGCTCGGTGCGGAACCACGCGACCAGCAGCGCGCGACTCAGGGCCAGTTGCTTCCCTACTTCGATCTCGGCTTCGTCGCAGGCCAGGCTGACGATTCCCGACACACGGTCCAGGAATCCGCAGTGGCTGCCGCCCTCGATGATGCGCAGCTGTGCCGGTCCGCTCGACTTGGCGGAGTACATCGGTCGCTGATGCGCATCGACCGGCGTGATGGCGTCGTCGGAGGCGGCGATGAAGAGCGCCGATGCGCTGATCGACGCCGCGGCTGCGATGGCGCTGGGTCGCGTCTCGGCGGCCGCCAGTGTGGCCACGGTCCGGATGCGTGGGTCCATCGCAGCGGCGAGGACCGCGGCCCCGCCTCCCATCGAGTGACCGCTCACGCCTCGTGCCGTCACGTCCACCGCGAGTCCTGGCCAGTCCTCATCGGCTGCGGCCACGGCGGTCGCATCGAGTGCGTCGACCAGGTCAGCCGCGAAGCGTTCGTGGTCAGGGAACAGCGCTCCACCGGAGTGGGGAGCGATCACGGCCACACCCCACGATGAGAGATGCTGCAGTGTTTCCTCGTACAGCCCGACCCCTGTCAGGTAACCGTGGCCGAAGGCGACCATGGGCGCACTGACGGCGCCCTCTTCGTGGCCACCACCACCGCTCTTCACTGCCAGCGGGATGTACAGGCGAGCGTCGAACACGCCGTCTCCATCCCGACGCGGCACGCTGATCGCGCGCGTCTCGACCGGATATGGTCCCCATCCCTCCAAGGCCTCAACGTCGGACTGGGGTTCGATCGCGAACGCCACTCGTGGAACGGCCGCGACAATCGAGCCAGCGAACATCGATGCCAGCAGGACACCCACCACGAGAGTCAGCCGCCATCGAGACAGGTCGTTCGCGCGCGTTCGCGGGAGGGCGTGCTTCACGAGTCCAGTATCACCGCTCGCAGTGCGAAGCGCGCTGGTCCGCAGGGCCCGTGTAGCATTCGCCATGGCCCACTGACCAGCATCGCGCCGGCGGAGACCGTGACGGTGTCCGCGACCACGTACGACCATCCTCGGAGGAAGCATGAGCCACCGCGTCACCCTCATCCCTGGAGACGGGGTGGGACCGGAGATCACCACGGCAACGCGCCGCGTCATCGAAGCGACCGGTGTCGCGGTCGACTGGGAGGAGGCCATCGCCGGCGAGGCGGTCTTCCGCGCCGGCGACAGCTCCGGAGTCCCGCAAGAGACGGCCGATTCGATCGCCCGCACGGGCGTCGTGCTCAAGGGGCCGCTCGCCACGCCGATCGGCTTCGGCGAGAAGTCGGCCAATGTGACGTTGCGCAAGCTCTTCGAGACCTACGCCAACCTTCGACCAGCGCGCCAGATCCCCGGTGTGCCCACGCGCTATGACGGCGAGGGCGTCGATTTCATCGTGGTGCGTGAGAACATCGAGGATCTGTACGGCGGCATCGAGTACATGGACTCGCGTGACGTTGCGTTGGCGCTGAAGATCATCACCCGGCGCGGCTCGGAGAAGATCATCCGCTACGCCTTCGAGCTGGCCCGTCGGGAGGGTCGCCGGAAGGTCACCTGCGCCACCAAGTCGAACATCCTCAAGCTCACCGAGGGCCTCTTCCAGCGCGTCTTCGAGGAGATGGCGCCGGAGTACCCGGAGATCGAGCCCCAGCACCTCATCATCGACAACGTCGCCCACCAGATGGCCAAGGATCCCGCGCAGTTCGACATCATCGTCACCACCAACCTCGCGGGCGACATCATCAGTGACCTCGCCTCGGGCCTGGTCGGCGGCCTGGGCTTCGCGGCATCGGGCAACTTCGGCGACGAGGTGTCCATCTTCGAGGCCGTCCACGGCTCGGCACCCAAGTACGCCGGCAAGAACGTCATCAATCCCACCGCGCTCATCCTGAGCTCCGTGCTGATGCTCAAGCACCTGGGCGAGGTTGAAGCTGCCCAGCAGATCGAGGACGCCGTCTTCGTCACGCTCGAGGAGGGCTCGGCCGTGACGCTCGACGTGGCCCGCCAGGCCGGCGATGTGGAGCAGGCGACCTCGACGTCGGGCTTTGCCGACGCCATCATCGAGAACCTCGGTCGAGCTCCGGTCACGCGCTACCCGACCAAGGCGACCCCGCCGGCGTCGGCCCCGATCCCGCTGCCGCGCTGGGAGCCGCGGCCGGTCGATCCGCCTGATACGCAGTTGCTGGGCGTGGACGTCTATACCGAGATGGACGGCGACCCGCAGCCCGTGGGGCAGGCGCTGGATGAGGCCGCGGCGCCCGACTTCAAGCTGCTGCTGGTGTCGGCTCGTGGCACGGCGGTGTATCCACGCGGCAACCGGCACACCGATACCGTCGGCTGGTGGCGCTGCCGTTTCGTCGCGGCAGAGGAGGGCGGCAGCGTCGATGACGCGGCCATCCTGCGCCTGCTGGCCCGTATCGGCGAACGCATGACTTGGGCACACGTGCAGAAACTGCGTGTCATCGAGGGCGAGACTGGCTTCACCAAGGCACAAGGGCAGTAGCGCGACGCTCGGGCGGGTGCGCGACGGGCTGGCGGGTGCGCGACGGGCTCGCCACCGGCCTCACTGTCGACCCATGCGTGCGGTGAATCCCGGCCGATGAGCACCGGTCTAGACTCAGACACGTGCACGAGGATCAGCCGTTGGAAGCCGTACCGCAGCTCGACCGCCAGGAACGAGCGCTGCCGCGGGACGTGCACGGCCGGCCATTGCTGCCGCAGCGCGTTCCCGAGCTGAAGCCGTCGCCGCTCCAGGACAGCTTCATCTACCTCTCGATCGTGGTGCTCGTCTGCGGCGTCATCGCCATCGGGGCATTGGAGTTGGGCACGCCCATGTCCTCGCTCTGGGTCAAGATCCCCGTCCTGATCGGCGGCGTCTTGCTGTTGGCCGTGACGGCCGATGCCCTGGTGCGCGTCTGGCGCTCGGTCGGTGCGTGGCGCTCGGTCGACCGGGGGCGAGCCTGGTTCCGCATCGTTTGGGCGGTCGTGCTGGCGCTGTCACTGGTGGTCGTGGCCGCCATCATGATCATCGTGTCGTTGGCCTGATGCCGTGACACGGATGGAGGATCCCGGCGCACCCCTGCCGGTCCACGGCTTCGCCAACGGAGCCCCGGAGTGGTTGGAGCCGGCACTGCACAACTGCTCGCGCTGTGGCGGTGCGCTGCTCTTCGGCCCTGTCGAGGGCGAGGACCGCGATCGTCATCGCTGCGAGGCCTGTGGCTATGTCACCTACGTCAATCCACGCGTCGTGGTGACGACGTTGCCCGTCACCGCTACTGGGGAGCTGGTGCTCATCCGTCGCGCCATCCCGCCGGGCATCGGCACCTGGGCACAGCCGGGCGGCTTCCTCGAATCGGACGAGACCGTCATCCAGGGAGCTGTGCGCGAGACGCTGGAGGAGACGTGCCTGCTGGTGGAGCCGACCCGCATCGTGGGCATCTACTCGCGGCCGCAGGCGGCTGTGGTCGTCATCGCCTACGAAGCCGCCATCGTCGGCGGCGAGATGCGAGCCACGCCCGAATCGCTGGAGGTATGCCCCTTTGCCGTCGAGGCCATCCCCTGGAGTGGTCTTGGCTTCAACACCACGCTGTGGGCGCTGCGCGACTGGGTGCGCTCGGTGCGGCCGGGACTCGACGTGGACGCACTGGGACTGGAGTTCTTCGACCGCCGCGATTGAGCCCCGACCGACCGCGCTGACAGCGTCGCGCCCACGGTGAGTCCTCCCGGCATGGCGAGGTCTGCCGCGTGGGCCAGCTAGATGGTGATGATGTTGGAGAACGCTCCAAATCCACCGATGAGGATGCCGAAGGTGAGGACGGCAGTGGCCACGCGCGGACGGGTCCGACCCACCACCAGGAAGACCGCCGCCACCAGCAGCACGGTGGCGAACTTGGCGACGGTCAGGAGCGCCAGGCCGTAGTCCTCGACGATGGTGGCGACCAACGGATTCAGTTCGGTCCCCAGGCCACGGCGGCCGACCATCAGGAGGAACGTCGTGTAGTCCGCGATATGCGCGACGATCAGGAGGCCGATCCCCATAGCCGACATGTGCCCTCCGTGCCACCAGGCGGTGTGTTCTCGACACGGGATCGGGCTCGCCATTGCTCCACGTGACCCGAGTCGGCGACCGGGGTGGATCACGCTTCTTCGCTTCCCGTACTGGCTTGGCTCGGACTATCACTGATTCTATCGGCTGTCAGGTTACGGGTCCATGACGGAGCCACGCTGCGGACCGCGTAACGGCCAGCGGCGATCGACCCCGGCGGTGACAGAACGCACCGGATCACCCGGCCAGCGAACGCGCCTTCCGCCAAGGCCGAGCCAATCATCGAGATGCCAGCACAGCACCGGTGCGACCGCGGCCACGTAGGCGAAGGTGCCCCACCATCCCAGGAAGAGCGTGGCGCAAAAGACCAGCGTGCCGGCGATCACCAATGAAGTGGACGAGCGGACCCACAGTAGGCCGCCGACCGCGAGCAGGCCGCCGATGGCGATGCGCAAGGCGCCCCAGGCAGCCTTGGGGATCCATTCCGGGCTGCCCACCGCGTAGGCCAGCGAGTAGTACGGCTGCGCATGGATCTCGTCCGCGCGCCGGAACGACCACGACAACGAGTCGGGACCCCACGCCAGCATGGCCGGCAGCCACATCAGGGCGGAGGCGACCACGAAGGCGAGCAGCGGACCGACGGCGCCGGCGTAGCCAAGCAAGCCTGGCAGCCAGGCAAGGGCGTATGGCTTGAATGCGGTGGCGATGGCCAAGAGGACCGCCCCTGCCACGGGCTTGCGGACCGCGACCAGCAGGCTCATGAGTATGAGCAGGCCGGCAGTGGTGTCGTTGGAGCCGTCGGTGGCCGAGACCACCAGTGCTGGCGTCACCGCGTAGATCGTCAGGCCCAACAGCCGTCCGCGGATCGCCAGCAGCCCCAGCACCACCAAGGAGGCGAGGAACTCCATGACTCGAGGGTCATCCAGGCTGGGTAGGTACCACAGCAGCGCGACCGGCCCGTAGGCGAATGGCGCACCCGCCGGGAAGGATTCCGCGTACCCGTGGCCATACGGGTTGCCCCCGCCCAGCATCTCGCGGATGGCCGCCTCGGTCACCGCGAGGACATCGCTGTAGCCGCCCGGTGGTACCAGGCGCAGGGCGATCCCGACCGTCAGCAGGATGATCACCGCGACCCCGCCTACGCGCCAGTGCAGTGAGATCACCAAGGTCACCGTGACCGCGATGAGCGACAGGACGGCGACCGGAAGCGGCGTCCCCGGTCCGAGCAATCCGACGAGCGCCACGATGAGCGCCAACCACACCACGGACTCCGTTCGTTGGGGGTGTGACTCGGTCGTGGCGCCGGTCGGACCGACGCGATGGGCGGTCACTCGGCCGTTTCGGCCGGCTCCCAGGCGGACGTGCGGAGCAGGCGGCCGAGGAGGTCGACGGCGACTTCGAGATTTGCGCGCTCAGCACGATCGAGATCAGAGATGGCTGCCGCCAGTGGCGCGATCTGTCGGCCGCGTCCTAGCTCCAGTCGCTCTTCACCCTTGGCGGTCGCGCGGATGACGATGGAGCGTCCGTCGTCGGGGTTCGGCGCGCGCGCCACCAGGCCGTCTGCTTCCATGGCGTGAACCAGGCGCGTCATCGTGGGGGGCCGAACATGCTCAGCCGCGGCCAGCTCACCCAGGGTCCGTGGTCCGCCCATGACCAGCAACCCCAGTGCCGAGAGCCGCGCACGGGTCAGGCCATCGCCGGCATCGGCGCGGGCCAAGTGCCGCTGCATGACGGTGGAGAGGCCGGCCAGGCGTGCCGCAAGCTCAGCGGCACCCACGTTGCTCCTGGGGCGGGCTGCACGCGTGTCGCCCAAGCGGGCATCGGCATACGCTCCGGCGCCCTCCGCCACGGCGATCGATACGTCCGTGCCTTCGGCGGTCCCGATACGCAGCGCCTTCTTGCGCGCCTTCTTGCTGGCCTTGTCCTTGTCCCTGGACTTCTTGCCCATCGCCGGCCCCGGTGTGCTCCGCGCTCGCTTGGTCAGTGGCGGGTTGGACTGCTAGGGGCATCCTACCGGCGTCGGCGGCTACCGGAGGGGCGAGTCCGTCGAGCGGCCCAGGCTATCCGAGCGATCCAGGCGGTCCTGGTGGTCCGGGTGGCAGAAGCAGCCGACCAGATGGTCGTTGACCAGGCCGACCGACTGCATGTAGGCGTAGACGATGACCGGTCCGGTGAAACGGAAGCCACGTCGCCGCAGGTCGCGTGCCAGCGTCGCGGCCAGGGGTGTCGTGGCGGGTATGTCGGCGCTCCTGGCCCAACGGTTGACGATAGGCTCACCGCCGACGACTTCCCACAGGTACGCATCGAGCCCACCGGCCTCAGCGCGGATCCGCAGTGTGGCGACGGCATTCTCACGGAACGCTCGTATCTTGGCCCGGTTGCGGATGATGCGAGTGTCCGCCAGCAACTGCGCCTGTCGTGTCTCATCGTAGGCTGCGATGCGCTCAGCATCGAAGCCCTCGTATGCCTCGCGATATCCCTCGCGGCGGTGCAGGATCGTCGACCAGGCCAGCCCAGCCTGTGCACCTTCCAGGCAGAGCATCTCGAAGAGCTGGCGTTCATCGTGCACTGGCCGACCCCACTCCTCGTCGTGGTAGGCGACCATCAGCGGGTCGGCACCGGCCCAGTCGCAGCGAGTTGGCGGCGGTCCGTCATTCATATCGGGTTCCGCGCTCGGATCGTCGAGTCTGCTCGGATCGTCGTTCATCCCGGGTGCGGCATGCAGATCGTCGAGTCTGCTCGGATCGTCGAGTCTGCTCGGACTGCGCGGCCTGTTCGGAACGTAGGGCCAGCTCTGGTCGAGCGCGCGGCTCAGTAGATCTTCCGCACGTCTGCCGGAAGGTGCAGCTCGAATGCGGAGTCGGGAAGCACCGGGTCGATCGCCAGCGACGTCACTTCCGCATGTCTCGTAACGGCATCGCCGATGCGTTCGATCAACGACAGGAGGAAGCCGGTGTCGCGGCCGATCCCCACCTCGATGCTTCGGTCGGGGCGATCGACGAGCACCTTGGCGCCACGTGGGTGTTGGGTTCGCACCACGATGGCCTCTCGCCCCGCGACCGGTCGCACGCCCACGATGGCCAGCGGTCCCGTCACGAGCACGTTTCGGAAGAGTCCGTGGGGATGGATGAAGGTATCGGCGAGGCTGGTGGCGGGGAGTCTGGTCAGTGGCACGTAGGTGAGCGCGTAGGCCGGCAGTCCGGAATCATCGAGACCCACAAGGCGGTCGCGCTGCTTGCGCACGCTGGCCGTCTTGCGGGCAGGGGAGTAGCTGGTGATGGTCTCGCCATCGCTGAGCCAGGTGTCGTAGTCGCGCATCAGCGGACCAGAGTCGCGGCGGCTGGTGACTCGAGCGTGACCGGGATGCTGGAGCTGGACCTCGTGGACGATGCGCTCTTCGCCCTTGGCCGTGACCACGCGTTCGTCGATGGTCATGCGCAGCGTCTGCACTCGTAGCTCCGCCTCACGAGCGAACAGGAACAACTCTTCGATGCTGGGGGCGTCGTCAGCGAGCGCGATGCGTGCCGCGGCTGGAGTTGGTTGTGCGGGACCCGCGGGGATGAGCTCAGACATCGACCGAATGCTACCCGACGTGCTCATCGTTCGTGGCTTACGCCGGATAGGGCGCCGCGAGATCGGCGAACATCGGGAAGTGCTTGACGTTGAGCGTGGCGAGTCCCGCGTCCAGTTGCAGCACCGTGGCGGCCACGACCAGGTCAGCGCTGCCGATACCGCGGTGGCTCCGGCGCCATCGCCGGCCCAAGTCCCCCGCCCGTCTGGCGATGGCCTCATCGATGACGACCCACGTGAGCGAGGAGAAGAGGCGGTCGGCCGTCGTGCGCTCGGCGCTGCGAAGGCCGCGAATGACTTCCACACGCACGATCTCCGAGCAGAACGGCGGCTCCGATAGCGAGCGGCCATAGGTGAGCGCGGGCTCATAGCCCCGCAGCATGTCGATGACGACCGAGGTATCAAGCACGACGTTCATGCGCGTCGCTCGTCGAGGGCTTCATCGCGCGCACGATCAGCCGTGCGCAGCCTTTCGACATACTCTCGACCGCGGGGCAGGTGGGCGGGCGTGCGGGCCATCTCATCGAGCGCGGCGCCAAAGCGAACCAGCCTCGCTTCGTGGTCGGAGGCCGGATCAAGGTACTCGGCCAGCGCTTCCCGAATCAGCGTGGACTTGGTCACCCCAGCGGAGCGAGCGCGCACGGCCAAGCGGCGGTCATGCTCCTCATCCAGGTAGATCTGGGTCCGCTTCATGATGTATGAATCATACATCATAGCGGCCTCCGAAGGCTAGCTTCGGCGGACGGCTACGACCTCGATGAGGTGGAAGTGGTGCGGGTCACCCAGCGCCGTCTCGCCATCCTCCTCCTTCTCGTTCCAGTGCTCGATCTCGAAGCTTTCGAGGTAGCCGCGGATGACGTCGGGGGAGGGGCAGGTCATGCCGGGCTCGTCGGCCGATTGGTCCCTGTCGCCAAAGAGCATGCCGCTGAAGCGACCGCCGACTCCGATGGCCGTACGGATGCGACCCCACACGGCAGCGTAGTCGTCCGCTGCCAGGAAGGGCAGGATGAGGTTGGCGTTGACCAAGTCGCAAGCCGGGATCTCGAAGTCGCGCAGGTCAGAGACATATGTCTGGAGCCGCGCCTGATCTTGGGTCGGTGTCAGGCGCCGCAGCGTCTCGATGCCCTCTGGCGTCATGTCGGTGGCGATCACGCGCCAGCCGCGCCGCAGCAGCTCTCGCGAATCGCGGCCGGCCCCACAGCCCAGGTCGACCGCCACGCGCGGTCCATCGGCCGGATGCTCGCCGAATGCTTCGGCCGCCTGCTGGGTCGTCGTCCAGGAGGGTCGCTCGGCGGTGATCTCATAGTAGTCCGGCCAGTGGGTGTCGGTCGCCTTGCCATCGCCCTGGTCTGTGAGCTTGTGGGTCGCCTTGGAGTTGCCTTGGTCGGTCGTCGTCCGTTGTCGGGTCATCGTCGGCCGAGCCTAGCACCGCGCTATGCTCGACTCGTCGCGCCTGACCTGACCCTGGTTCGTGGCGCCGCGGAAGGAGCCAGCCAACATGCGCGTCGCCGTCGTCAACGAGACCAGCGCGGTCCAGAAGCACCCATTCATCATGTCTGCCCTTGAGGGCCGCGGCCTCGATATCGTCAACGCCGGCATGACCGAGCCGGGTGAGCAGCCGGAGCTGCAGTACATCCACACCGGGCTCATCTCGGCGCTGCTGCTGGCCGCGGAGCGGGTCGATATGGTCATCGGCGGCTGCGGCACCGGCCAGGGCTACATGAACGCGGTGGTGCAGTACCCCGGCGTCATCTGCGGCCACCTGCTGACGCCGCTCGACGCGCTCCTCTTCGCGCGCATCAACGCCGGCAACGTCATCTCGCTGGCGCTCAACCAGGGCTGGGGCTGGGCAGGCGACGAGAACCTCAGCCTGCTTTTCGACCAGCTCTTCACTGACGAGCGCGGCCGCGGATATCCGGCCCAGCGAGAGGAGCCGCAGCGGATCTCCCGCGACAAGCTGGGTGCCATCTCCGAGGCAGCGCACCGCTCCATGGGGGAGATCGTCGAGCGCCTTGCCGACGACATCCTGCTGCCGGCCATCACGCATCCGGCCGCGGCTGTGGTGCTGGACATTCCCACCATCGCCGACGGTGAGCTGCGGGCGGCCCTGCAGGCGCGTCAGTAGCGAGCACCCGCTGCCCACAAGGCGCACCAGCGCGGCTGCCCTGGCCGTGCACCAGCCGGCAGGAATCCCAGATAGAGCGAACAAGGAGACTGGATTCGGCCGTCGTCGGGGTGGTTGGGCGGTGTCCGGAGTGCCGGTAGGGTGGCACTGGCCTCGAATGCTCGGTCAGATGGGCCTGCGGGGTCCACGTCACGAGGTCCGCTGGGCTCCCCGAGTGGCAGTCGGGCACTCCAAGTGGCCTCGCGCGGGCCATCTGTTCGCTCTATCTGGGATTCCTGCTCGATCCCTGCTGTGCCCGGCCCAATACTCCTGGTCAAACGGTGCCGGCTACGCGAGGCGCTACGGGCGCGCCAGCCGTCGGGCTCGCCGCCCAAAGCGGGCTCCTTCTCAATGGCTGACTGATCACGGCCAAGACGTCGGGCTGTGATGTTACGTCCCGGGCCTGGCACGCCCGCCCTCGTCAGGTAGGTCAAGCCAGCCTTCCTGGAGCGCCCGAGCGGCAAGTTCGGTGCGTGAACTGACGCCGAACCGCTGGTACAGTCGCGTAAGGTGAGCCTCGACTGTCCGGGACGTGACACTGAGGTCGGTGGCCATCTCGTCGTTGCTCAGTCCGGCGATGACACAAGCGAGGACTCTCCGCTCCTTCGGCGAGAGGACGATCGGCTCTGCAGAGACCGCCGTGGCGAAGTGCAAACCACCACCCGCGGCCGTCCGGATGGCCGCGAGGAGTTCGCCGAGCGGTGCGGACTTGGCCACGAAACCGGCTGCGCCGGATCGGAGAGCGAACAACGCGTACTGCGGAAGGTCGAAGCCCGTCCAGATGACGATGGCCGGCCGGGATGTAAGTGGTCCCGAGCTTGGCACGAGCAGATCCAGCCCGCGTTCCTCAGCGAGGCGGATGTCGAGAACGAGGACATCGGGAGGTTCTTCAGCCTCCATCAGGCCACGAGCTGCGACGAGGGTGTCGACGCTGCCGACGATGGCGATATCAGCCTCCTGTTCGAGCAGCATCGCGACGCCCTCCCTCAGCGCAGGGTGATCGTCGACGATTGCGACTCGGATTCGCGGTGGGCTCATGCCGAGTCCCATTCGACGTTCACACTGGTTCCACCACCGAGGGCTGGAGATATCTGCAGCCTGGCTCCGATGGCCTCGGCGCGTCGGGCCATGAGCACGAGCCCCAGGTGCCCCTCACGTACGGCCAGCTCTCTTGCTAATGCGGATATGCCGGGCCCCGCGTCCGTGACTCGCAAGCTGGCGGTCGCGGATTTGGCGTCGTAGCGAACGACGACCGGGCCTCCTCCGTGCTTGGCGGCGTTGAAGATGGCTTCTTGGGCGATTCGGTACATCGCCACCTCGACCGTGGCTGGTGGCCGCTCCCTGTTCCCGAGCACCGCCACCTCCACATTGACGTGGGCGTGCTCGCTGACGCGACCTGCGAGCCACTCGATAGCGGGACCTGCCCCAAGGTCGTCGAGGATGGGCACGCGGAGCTCGTTTCCGAGTGCGCGGAGTTCGCCCGCCACCGAACGAATGAGCGCGGCATTCTGGCTGTCACCAGCGGCGTCAAGTTGCAGGGTCAGCAGTGTGAGGTCGGCCAGTGGTCCGTCGTGGATGGCAGACGCAACGCGGCCCCGCTCGCCCTCCAGGGCCGAGAGTACGAGGTCTCGTTCACGGTGTGCCGTGTCGATCTCGGCCTCGAGTGGCTTGATGGCGAAGCGCCCGAGGGTCGCTATCGTCGCGGCTATCGCGAGCGCCGGCACGCCGAGACTCGGCCACCACGCGCTAGCGAGCGCGAGGCTCGCCGCCGAGACAGTCAGCCCCATCCCCAAGTAGCCGATGACCGCTGTCAGTGCTTTCGCTCGGGACGCCGCAGCAAAGCGTGTCGTCTCGAGTGCGGCTGCGGCCGAAGCTGCAAGGACGGCGACGGTGACGAAGACCCACCAGAATTCGGTCGGGCCGATGGTGCCCGCCTGCATGACCGGTGCGCTGTTCCAGATGAGTCCGGCGACGACCAGAGAACCGACGAGGCATGCGCCGATCACGAGCCGTGAAGTCCGCCGACCCGTGCCAACGGGAACGCGCCTCGTAAGCTCCCAGCAGAACGGCGCCAGTGCGATCGTGGCAGCAATCAACCCGAACCATTCGAGGGGGGCGGAACCGACCGACTCTACCAGCCAAGGCTGCGGCGCAATCACTGACTCCGCCCGCGACGCTTGGAAGGTGATCGCCCCGCTCGCGACGACGGGCAACATCGCCGGCGGCGTGGCTGCCGCGAGCCCGAATGCGGACGGCAACGGTGCGAGTGATCGTGATCTCGCCCGCCACCAAGTAGCGACTGCGAGGAGCAGCGCGGCCAGGGTGATCGCGAGCAGCGAATCCACCGACGAGAAGCCAGCCGTCGTTCGCATGGCCCACCAGCTCAGACAGCCCACCCCTAGCAGCACCCAACCGGCCGCCAGTATCGATCGGTCGGACCAACGCCACATGTTTCGACAGTAGCACCCGCCACGAAGGATGCCCACTTCGGGAATCCACACCCAGGAGATTCGGAAACCACGGATCGACCACGAAACCCGGAGCGCGCAGGCTCTGGATGGCAGCCTCGCCGGCAACCAAGTACGGCGGCGTGCCAGCAAGCAAGGGTTAGTCACCATGAGGTCGACATCCAGAGCGACTCGTGCGACGTTGCTCTGTCTCTTCTTGGTCGGGGTCCTGTCAGGCACTGCGTTGGCGTGGGACTCCGTGTGCAACAGCGGAGAGATGTGCAACTTCAGCAACGGCCCGTTCGTGAGCCCGATCGCTGCAAGCTCAAGTGGCGACAACAACTACAGCGGCGACGTGTTCCCGGGCACGCAGCAGACGCTCAACGACTCGGTCTCGTCGATCAGGAACCTGAAGACGAACAGGGATGTCGTCTGGTACGTCGACGCCGGCTACAGGGGCGCTTTGCGATGCCTCGACGCCGGTTATCAGTTGGGCAACCTCGGCAGCCTGAATGACAAGTTCAGCTCCCACCTTATCGCCGCCAACGACACTTGCTAGGCCGTAGCACGTTCCGGCCGACCAAGCGACTTGGAGAGCACCCAACACCAACTACAACACCAACCACAACACAAACTAGGTCAGAAGGAGACCGATGATGCGCCAGAACCAGCGAAACATACGACCGAATCGACGACGACTCGCCGTAGCGTCGGGGCTATTGACCATGGCGGCCTTGCTCGTCGTTGCCGCCGTGACGCTTGGAACCAGCGGGCCCAACTACATGCCCCTGGGGGCCGCCGGATCCAACGCAGTCGCAGAGGTCGAGGACCAACTCAGGGCAGACTGCCTTGGCCTGGATCAAGCGACGGCATTGCTGGCGTCTGAACTCGCCAAGGCTGGGGTCCCTAGCGGCTACGACGTTCG
>JBBSAV010000044.1:0-22893 GCA_038251965.1 Candidatus Limnocylindrales bacterium | reverse complement strand
GGCATCCTGGTCGGCGATGACCTGCTCCCAGCCCTCACCAGAGGTGGGTCGTACGACCTGCCACGCGGAGAGGTCCAGGTCGGTCACATTGGATCCCGCCGGATCGCAGGTGGCTTCGTTCATGGCCGACGCGGTCCAGAGCGCCATGCCTTCGCGCAGCCACAGCTCGCTGAAGGTGTCGGTGCTGAACCAGGCGTGGGCCAACTCATGCTTGGGGTCGCCGACGCCGGCGCTCTGGTCGAGTTGCACGACGCCCGGTGTGTCGTGGGCACTGGCGTAGCCGCCCAGGTCGCGCGGCGGTGCCATGCGGATGACGACCGGTCCATCGCCGGGGATGTCGTGGTCGAGGAAGTCTCGGATGGCGTTTAGCACCGGCTTGGAGTTGTCTTGGGCCGGTGGGAGCCAACCGGCCTTGTCGGCCCAGGCCTGCAGCTCGATCTGGCGGTCGGCGGGGCCGACGAAGGTCTCCTTCGCGAGGTTGTCCTCGCGGACGCCCTCCACGCAGGTGAAGATCTGAACGGGGTTCCGGCTGCTGTCGGACTCCAGGCGGTTGTTGTCGACCTTCTTGAGTTGTGTGCCGCTTTGGGTCAGTGTCCAGGCCGCGTCATCCTTGACCTCGACGGTGACCTTGCCTTCATCGGTGTCCTGGCCGAACGCGCAGAAGTAGAAGTAGCTGCCATCGACCCGCGCCGGAGTTTCGTCGAGGACGGCATCGTCCTGGTCGAGGCTGGCCTTGATGGGGTACCGCAGGCGGAAGCGGTCGGTCGTTCGGCCACCCTCGATGGGGGGTGTCTCGACCCAGCGCGCCTTCCATAGGCGCGGAGCGTCCTGGGCCAGGTTCACCAACTCGTAACCGCCGCCGACATCGGGTCGAGCGCGCCGCTCGACCATGATGGGCCCCCACTCCTTGGGCCCAAAGGGCGCGTTGCCGGTCTTGAGGGTGAAGCCCATGGTCACGTCGATCACCCCAGTCGATGGCACGACTGTATAGGTGACGGTGGAGGTCTCCTCAAGCTCTTCCGTATTGGCGGCAACGGGCAACACCATCACCGCCGTGGCGACGATGCTGAGGAGCAAGGAAACGAGGGCGCGGCAGGCCCCAGACGACATGGGACGATCCTCGTGTGCAGGGAATCGGTTGGCAGTGCGGTTGGGTGCGGTCCGGACCGTAACCCGGATGCGGGGGAGCGGCAAGGCGGACCATCGGCAGTGTCCGGGCAGGACCGCTCACCCATACTCGGTGCATGACGCTCAGACGCCTTGGCCTCGTGTACGCGATGCAGGGTATCGCCTTCGGCCTCCTGATGCCGTTCTCGGTGCCCTTGCTCGATGAGCGCGGCCTGGGAGCTGCGGAGATGGGGCTGGTCCTGAGCATCGCCGGCCTGACCTCGTTGCTGGCGTACCCGATCTGGGGCGCCATCGCCGACGGTTGGCTGGGGCGGCGCCGGACGATCGTGCTGACGGCCATCACCGCGGCCATCGGTGGACTCCTGATCCTGCTCGCGGGCAGCGACCCGTGGCTGCTGACGCTGGCACTCTCGGTGTCACTGGTGGGCGCGACGGTGTGGTTCCCGCTGCTCGATGCGCTGACGCTGGACCTGCTCGGCGATGGCGCTTCGGGCTATGGGCGCATCCGTGTGTGGGCTTCGGCAGGCTGGGCCGCATCGGCCATGACCGGCGGCGCGATGTGGATGTTGGTGGGACCCGGTCTCGTCTTCACCTCGTTCGTCGTCGCGTCGCTACTGGTGGCTGGCTTGACGCTGTGGTCGTCCCGTGTCGTGGTGCTGCCTGGGGCAGCTGCAAGCCCCGCGAGCGAGGCACGCCCAAGCCCGTCGCTGCGGAGCTCGTTGCCACTGTTCCTGGCGCCGGTACTGCTGGGCTTCATGCTGGGCCTGTTCATCACATCGATGGGCGAGCACGCAGCGTGGCGGTACATCAGCCTGCGCATCCTCGACCAGGGCGGCAGTGTGTTCCTGGTGGGGCTCGCGGCGGCGCTGCCGGCCATCGTCGAGATCCCCGTCTTTGCGAGCTCCGGTCGGCTGACCGCACGGATGGGCCTGCGCTGGCTCTTCGTCAGCGGCGCCCTGGTGGCCGCCGTGCTGATGGCGCTGGTGGCCATCGCTCCGGATCCGTGGATGGTGACGGCCCTGCGCACGCTCGACGGAACCTCGTACGCCTTGCGCTACGTGGCCATGGTCTTGATCATCGGCGTGCTATTGCCCCGGCGCCTCTATGCATTGGGCCAGTCGGTGGCGTGGTTCGTCTACGCCGGCATCGCGCCCATCGTGGCCGACGCGGTCGGTGGACTCATCTATGAGCGCTTGGGTGCGCCGGTGCTGTTCGTGACCGCTACCGCGGCGCTGGCCATGGGCGGGGCCGTCGCCTGGGTCGTCCTGCGCGGTCCGCGCTTCGGTCGGCCGCGAGTCCAGCCGGCCATGGACGAACTGCCGGCGCCGCCTCCGCCCACCTGACCACGGGGCTCCAGCCTCGGGACTCCAGCCACGGGGCTCCAGCCTCGGGACCTCAGGCGGTGAAGATCCACGTTCCGCCGCGCATCACGCGACGGACCGCGAAGGTGGCAGCGTCAAGCTCCACGAGGTCGGCTCGCAGTCCGGTCGCGAGGTGTCCGCGATCGGACAGGCCCAGCAGCTCCGCCGGGTTCGTGGCAGCGGCCCGCACGGCGTCGGCGATGGGGATACCGGAGCGCACGACGTTGCGCAGCTCCAGGTCCAGCGCCGTCACCGAGCCGGCCAGGTTGCCACCTTCGACGAGCGTGACCATGTCACCGTCCACGCGCACTTCCATCTCACCCAGCATGCCGTGGCTCAAGCCTGAACCAGCGAGGGCGATGGCATCACTGATCAGCAACACCCGCTGGCTCGGCTTGAGCCCCCAGATGAGCGGCCACAGGTCGGGATCGACATGCAGGGTGTCGGCGATGAGCTCCACCCAGACGGCATCGTCGAGCAGCGCCGCCAGTGCCAGGCCGGGCTCGCGGTGCACGACACCGACCATGGCGTTGAAGAGGTGGGTGGTGGTCACGGCACCGGCGGCGTAGCCCGCCCGCGCCTCCGCCATGTTCGCCGCCGAGTGGCCCAGTGAGACACGCACACCCTCCGCCGCAAGGCGGGTGATGAGCTGCGCTGCGCCTCGCAGCTCGGGCGCGATGGTGATGACGCGCAAGCCCTCGATGAACGTGGCCAGTCGCTCGTCGTCCAGTTCGTCGGGATGGCGCAGCAGGTCCGCCGGATGGGCACCCTTCTTCTTCTCGGCGAGGAATGGGCCTTCCATGTTGAAGCCCAGCGGCTCGGCCCCATCAGCCGGCGCATCCGGCATCCACTCGCGCACCGAGTCGGCGAAGCGCGTGAGCTTCTCGAACGACGCGGTGACCGATGTGGGCAGGAACGAGGTCACGCCGTGCGCAGCCAGGGCGCGCGCCATGCCACTGAGGGCGTCGCTGCCACCCATGGCGTCATGGCCACCCCAGCCGTGCACGTGGACGTCGATGAAGCCGGGCACCACGATGCAGCTGCCATCCACGGCGCCGTCGGCTTCCAGCGCCGTGATCCGCCCGTCATCGACGACGACTCGTCCAAGAAGCTCACCGTCATCGACGATGAGGCGCCCTGCCAGTGTCTCAGTCATAGTCGCCAGCCTCCTCGATGGCCCCCCAGAAGGCCAGGATGTTTTCGACCGGCACGTGTGCCTGCATGTTGTGGATGCTGGCGGCCACGAAGCCGCCGCCGGGCTTGAGGTCGTTGACGCGACGGATCGTCTCCGCCCTGACCTCCGCCGGCGTGCCGCGAGCGAGGGTCTTCTGAGGGTCGACGGTACCGCCCCAGAAGGTGATGTGGGCCCCGAACTCGCGCTTCAGCTCGGCCGTGTCCATGCCCTCCGCGGAGACCTGCACGGGGTTGAGCGCATCCACGCCGATGTCGATGAGATCGGGGATGAGGGCCTTGATGGCACCGCAGGAATGCAGGAAGAAGCGGGCGTCCGAACGGCTCTTGATGAGATCGATGATCTCCTTGTGCAGCGGTTTCACGATGTCGCGGTAGGCCTGCGGGCTGAACAGTGGGGCGTGCTGTGCCCCCAGGTCGTCCGCCTCGGCGGCGATGTCGATATCGGGACCGATCTCGTCGAGTACCTTCTCCCAGTAGGCCAGCTTGAGGTCGGTGATCTTGCGCATCAGTGCCCGCGCCAGCTCCGGGTTGAGGGCCATGTCCATGTAGCCGTCCTCGTACCCGCGCATGCGGAAGTGCATCTCCGTCACGCCTGCACACAGGGAACCGACGAAGACCGCGCGCTTCTCCACCTCGTGGATGTGCCGCGCACGTTCCTTCATGCCGGCGAAGCGCCCGGCATCGGCCGGGTCGGGCCAGGGGTAAGCCTCGATGTCGGCGAAGCTGATATCACCCGAGAGCGGCGAGGTGGTGGATTCGTAGTAGAGCCCGTCATGGGGTCGCGCCCGCAGCACGCCGAACTCGTCGAGGAAGCGCTCGTATTCCCCATCGTGGGTGACCTCTCGCTGGTAGGTCGAGGGCGAGCCGGCCGACACCAGCGCCACATCGGCGCCGAAGTGGTCCAGCACATCGTCGTGGACGTGGGCCAGGCCTTGGGTCGTATCGACGATGCGAATCTCCGCCTCGGGTAGGCCCAGTGCCTGTCGCAGGCGCTGATATGCCTCCGCGTGGATGCTGCTGTAGCGCGTGCCGGCAAGGTCACGAGGCACCCGGTCGGCCTCCTTGTGGCTCAGCGCGGCGAGGACGCGTTCTCGTGGTTCCATGGTCACCCCCTGGGGCCGGTCAGAGCCGGCGGTATGAGCATCGGTTCAGGTATTCGCACATGCATCGAGTCAGGCCTCGGGCGCGACAGTGACGGCGCCACTGTCCTCGACCGAGAAGCCCACGTTCAGACCGTAGCGATCAGCGGCGTATCTGGATTCGGTCAGTTCGAAGGGCCTGCCGCGCTGGTCGTAGATGAGGCGGCGCTCCACCAGCATGGGCTCGCTGACGGTCACACCCAAGCGGACGGCGTCGTCGGGACTGGCGGCCTCGGCACGGATCGACGACTTGCCCCTCGAAGGCACCAGACCCTCGGCGATGAGCGCCTCGTGCAGCGAGCCGTGCTCAAGGTCGGCAGCCAGCACCGCGGCGATGCAGCGCGAGGCCAGCACCGCGTGTTCGACGGCGACCGGCTGGCCATCGGCGAGGCGCACTCGTCGCAGGTCCACCACCTCAGCGCCGGCCGCGATCCGGAGGTCCTTGCGCTCGCTGTCGCTCGGCGCCCGTACGGTCCGCTCCACGATGCGCGAGCTGGGCAGCCGCCCCTGGCGGCGCATCTCACGGCTGAACGTCATCAGGAAGTTGGCGCGGCGATGCGTGGGTGGCTCGGCCACGAATGTGCCCCGACCTGGATCGCGCCGAACCAGCCCTTCCTCGGCCAGTTGCGCCATGGCGTGGCGAGCGGTCATGCGGCTGACCCCGAACTCCGTACACAGGTCGGCGTCCGAAGGCAGGCGTTGACCTGGTCGCAGGCGTGCGATGCGCGCCCGCAGGGTCTGCTCGATCTCGCGATAGCGGGGCGCGTAGGTGATCTCGTTCACGCGCCGCCCCTGGTCGAAGGGCCGTCGCTCGCCGCGCCCGCACCTCGAGCCGCCCCTCCACCCCTGGCGGCCTCCGCCCGTTCAGCGCCGTGCACGGCGGCGCCGATGGCACCGGCCCACGTGCCCAGCTCGGCGAGCACTACCTCCACCCGCTCGACCGGGGTGGTGATGACGCGTCGGCGCATCTCGGCCTTGATGGGCTCGATGAGGAAGTCACCGGCGCTGGCCCAGCCGCCGCCAAGGATGACAAGCTCGGGCGTGATCACGGTGATGGCGTTGCTGATACCGATGCCCAGGTAGCGCCCGATCTCGGCCAGGCCGGCGATGGCCCGAGCATCACCCGCACGGGCCTTCTCGATGGCCTCGCGTGGATCGGCGCTGCCACAGACGATGGCCACCTGGTCGGCACGGCAATACGCTTCCAGGCAGCCGCGGTTGCCGCAGCCACACCAGGGTCCGTCGGGATCGATGGTCTGGTGACCCAGCTCACCGGCCTGGCCGCGATAGCCCTGGATGACCTGGTTGTCGATGGCGAAGACACCGCCTACCCCTGTGCCCAGGGTGAAACCGATGAAGGAGCGCACGTCGCGGCCGGCACCGAAGCGCAACTCGGCCAGGCCGAAGGCACGGGCGTCGTTGATGAGTGCCGTGGGCAGACCGCTCGCCTCAGCTACCGGCACACCCACGGGCGTGGCCGACCAATCGCCGGGCACGTTGGTCAGGAAGGTGACGACGCCGGTCTCGGGGATGTAGAGGCCGGGCACAGCCACGCCCAGGCTGTCGACCGCGCCATCGATGCCGTCGCGGACCCGTGTCGCGAGTTCGGCCAGCTGCGGCACCACGCTCTGCTCGCCGCGCGACGTGTCGGTCGGCACCGAGCCCTGGTCCAGCGTGTCCCAATCGTCGCCTGAGCCCTCGACCACGACCCACTTGATGTTGGTGCCGCCGAGGTCCAACCCGATATGGCGCGTGGCGCTCATGACCACACCACCTAGCCCTCTCGCGTGATGCGAACGTACAGCGCGGTGACGCCGAGGATGATGAGTCCGAAGATGATGCGACGCGTGCCCTCAGGCACTTGCAGGACCGAGAGCAGCGAGGTGACCACGCCCAGGATGAGGGCGCCCACGATGGTGCCGGCGTAGCCGCCGCGTCCGCCGAAGATGGAGGTCCCGCCGATGACGGTGGCTGCCACCGACGGCAGCATCAGGGGCACCGCCAGCGAGAGCGTGGTGGCCTTGATGAGACCCACGTAGACGAGGCCGCCGATGCCGGCTACCACGGCCGAGAGCACATAGAGCAGGATCAGCACCTGCCATACCCGGACACCGCCGAGACGCGCTGCGCGCTCGTTGTCGCCGATGGCATAGAGATTGCGTCCGAAGCCGGTGCGCTTGAGCGTGAAGCCGATGAAGAGGGCCAGTGGGATGAACACCAGCAGCGAGTTGGGCACGATCTCGAACGACTTGCCGGTGCCCAGCCAGGTGATGCCCTCCGGCAACTGTGCGCTGGTACCCAGCACGGTGCGCTGGTAGACCAGCAGCAAGCCCTCCACGACCAGGGCTACCGCCAGGGTCATGATCAGCGGGTGTACCCGGAAGATGCCCACGCCGATGCCGCTGGCAAGGCCGGCCAGCGCCGCGCAGCCAAGGGCCAGCGGGATGGCGAAGATCGGATCCACCCCGGCTGGGACCTGGGTGGCCATGACGAATGCCGTCATGGTGGCCACGATGCCTACCGAAAGGTCGATGCCGCCGGTGATCATGGTCATCGTCTGGGCGCCCGCGAGGATGGCCAGCGGGACCGCGAACTTGACGGTATTGGAGATCCAGCGGTCGTTGAGGCCCAGCAGCCCATCCGGGCTGATGACGATGCCCGGGCGCATGATCTCGAGCAGTGCTACCAGCACGACGAGCAACAGGATCAGCGGGATGATGGGGTAGTCGCGGGCGATGCTCCGCGACCGGTGTCCGATGGTCTGATCGCGGCCGCTCTCCAGCGGCTGTGCGGTGCTGGTCATGAGCGGCGCCCTCGGAGTGCGACCACAGCGCCCACCAGCACCACGACCACCATGATCAGACCCTCGATGACCTGGGTCACGTTGGGATCGACCGACATGAGGGTCAGGTCCTGCCGAGCCAGGCGCAGGATGAAGACGGCCAAGATGGGGCCGACCAGGCCGCCCTTGCCGCCGGCCAAGCTGACCCCACCCAGCACGGCCGCGGCCACGCTGGCCATCAGGTACGGCCCCTGCATCGGCGTGCCGATGCCGGTGCTCATCGTCAAGGCCAGCCCGCCCATGGCGGCGAAGAGGCCGGCCAGCGCATAGGAGGCCACCTTGGTCCGGTCGACGGCGACGCCACTGCGATGGGCCGCCAGCTTGTCAGAGCCGATGGCATACATCGAGAGGCCCAGGCGCGACCGCTTCAATGGGATCCAGACGACGCCGATGGCGACGATGAGCAGGATCAGGGCCTTGGGGAAGAAGGCCGAGACGTCAGCCGGGATGCCGCCGCCACCGACGGTGCCGATGATGAGCTCCTTGAGCCAGGTCGCGGCACCACCACCGGGCGAATCCATGACCATCAGCGCGGCGCCTTCCCAGATGAAGAAGAAGGACAGCGTGACCACGATGTCGGGCACGCGCGTGAGCACCACCGAGAGGCCGTTGATGGCGCCCACGCCGAGGCCCATCAGCAGGATGAACGCCACCGCGAGGATGCCGAACTCCTCGCTCTGGTTGTGCATCAGCGCCGCCGCCGAGACGCTCAACAACGTCATCATGGCGGCCATCGAGAGGTCGATGCCGCCGGCGATGATGGCCATCGTCTGGCCGGCCGTGGCGAAGGCGTAGGGCAGCGTCGCGAGCACCAGGATCCCGAAGGCGGCTGTGCCGTAGTCGGGCTGGATCAGCTTGGTGAAGACGAATAGGGCCGCCAGCAGTGCCCACAGAGCGAGCACCCAGCCGTTGCGGCGGATGAACCGCCGCAGGCCAGCGGCGGTCGAGTCGCTACCCATGGCGTGGGTGGTCGGTGCGCTGGCGCTCATGCTGGTGCTCCAGTGGCGGACGCGCCAGTCGTCGCGGCCGTTTCGCGCGGCAAGCCGTAGGCCGCGCGCATCAGCGTCGGCTCATCGGCGATATCGGCTGGCAGCTCGTCGGTGACCCGGCCGCCGAAGATGACCACGGCACGGTCGCAGGTCAGCTGCACCTCCTCCAGCTCCGAGGTGTACAGCAGCACGGCCGAACCGGCCCCGGCCAGCTCACGCAGCAGGTGATAAATCTGTCGCTTGGTACGGATGTCGATACCGCGCGTGGGGTCGAAGCAGAGCAGTGTGTCGACGCCGCCCGCGATCCAGCGCGCGATGGTGACCTTCTGCTGGTTGCCGCCCGACAGCCGCTGCACCTCACCCTGGGCGCGCGTGTCGATCTGTAGCCGCTCGATCGCCTTGTCCACCATGTCCTTCTCGCGGCCCATGCGGATGGGTCCCCATCGGCGCGGGCGGGCGTTGTAAGGCAGGGCGATGTTCTCGCGCACCGAACGCTGCGGCAGCAGAGCCTCGACGCGGTCGCCGGGCACATACACCAGGCCCCGGTCGATGGCGTCAGCGGGGTGGCGGAAGTGCACTTCCTCGCCGTCGACCAGCAGGCTGCCGGCGGTCGGTCGTCGCGCACCTGAGAGGATTCCGAAGAGCTCATCCTGGCCCTGTCCTTCGAGGGCCACCAGGCCCAGGACCTCACCTGCGTGCAGCTCGAAGGAGACGTCCTGTAGCTTGGTGTCGGCCTTGAGGTTGCGTACCGAAAGCCGCGGGGTGCCATCGCGGCGAGATGGCTCAGCTGTTTGGCCCGTGCTGACGCGCGTGTGGATGTCGTGCTCGTCGTCGGTCGAGGGGCCCAGCATCAGCTCGACGATCTGCTCTTCAGCACCGGCACCCATCTCCACGACACCGACGGTCTCGCCGTCGCGCAGCACGGTGGCGCGATCACACAGCGCGCCAACTTCCAGCAGGCGGTGTGAGATGAAGATGACGGAGCGCCCGGTCTCACGCTGCTTACCGATGATCTGCAGCACGTTCTCGGCGAGGTCTGCCGGCAGTGCCGCGGTCATCTCATCGAGGAGCAGGACGTCCGGCTCCAGCGCGAGGGCGCGAGCCAGGTCCAGGATGCGCAGGATGGCCAGGGGGATGTCGCCGATCATCTCGTCGAGGTCCAGGCCGCCGACTCCCAACGTTTCCACCCATTCGCGGAATGGCTCGACGGGGGTTTGCGTCAGGCGCAGGTTGGCGCGCACGTCGAGGTCAGGGATGAGGGCCGGTTCCTGGTAGACCGAGATGAGCCCGTTCTTGCGGGCCTCCCCCGGTGAATGCACCGCACGCTCGGTGCCACGAACCACGATGCGGCCACGGTCGGGGTGGACGGCGCCGGTCAGGATCTTCACCAGCGTCGATTTGCCGGCACCGTTGGCGCCCATGAGGGCATGGACCTCTCCGGGCCGGACGGCCAGCGAAGCATCCCGCAGCGCGGTCACGGCTCCATACGTCTTGACCACACCGGTGGCCTCGAGGAGCAGCTCGTCATGCGTGGCGTCTGGCGGGGGTGCTGCGGTCGTGATGGTCAAGATGTGGTGTCTCGCTCTGGGCTCGCGAGCTCGGGGAGGAGAGCATCGGAGGGCACTGGGGGTTCGGCAGGATGGGGCGAGGGAGTGCGCGCTCTCACACGCACTCCCTCGCAGCTAGCTACCAGGGGAGGCTATTCGCCCGGGCCCTTGCAGGCGATGATCTCATCATCGGTGTACGTGGTGTAGCCGGGGATCTGGAGACCCACGGGCCACTCGGGATCGAGGTTCGGGTTCTGAGCAGCCTGGATGGCGGCCATGCCCTCCTCGGTCGTGTTGTCCCACAGGACCGGATCGACGTAGACGGTCCGCTCTGCGGGCGGGTTGCCGTTGAGGATATCCAACGCCAGGGTGACACCTGCGCCACCGACGGTGCCGGGGTTGGTGACCGCAGCGCCCTCGAGGCCCTCGACCGTGGCCAGCTGGGTGACGAAGCCGGCATTGTCAGCACCGACGATCGGCACCAGCGGCTCGCCGGAGTCGAGGTAGGCGTCGACGATGACGTTGTCGATGCCGGACGTCCAGACGCCGTCGACCTGCTGGCCGCTGGCGATCATGTCCAGCATCTGCTTGCTGCCTTCACTCTGTTGCCAACTGGTGAAGACCTCGCTCACGATGTTGACGTCGGGGTTCTCTTCGAGCGCGCGCTGCACGCCACGGTCGCGGTCGTCGTCAGCACCGGCGCCAGCGCCACCGCGCATGTAGAAGACGTTGCCCTCGCCGCCGAGCTTCTCGGCCAGCCACTTCATGCCCAGATAGCCGTACTGCTCCTGGTTGTTGGAGAGCACGTATGCGGACGGCTCGGTCACGGCCTGGTCCACCGCGACGACGACGATGCCGGCGTCGGTGGCTTCCTTGATGGCCGGGTTGAGCGCTTCGGGATCGGCCGGGTTGACGACGATGGCGTCGACGCCCGCGGCGATCAGGTTGCGGATGTCCTCGAGCTGGCCGGCAGCATCCGTATTGCGGTGGGCGATGTTGAGCGAAGCGACTTCGCCTGAGGCCGCCGCCTGCGCCTTGATGGAGCAGATCAGCTCCTCGCGCCAGCCGTTGCCCTGTACGTTGTTGGAGACGCCGATGACATACCCGGCGCCGGCCGCGTCGGGAGCCATGCTCTCGGGAGCCATGCTCTCGTCCTGGGCAGCGACGGCGCCGACGCTCGAGACGGCCAGCAGCATCGCGGCACCAGTGCCGAACAGTTTGGGAAGCTTGTGGTCCATGTGACTCCTCGTCCTCCTCACATGAGGGTGTGATTGGTGGCCTGACGGACGTCGTTCGCCCGCTCGAAGGCCGGATGGATCAGTCGTTGCTCGCGTCCTCTGCTACACCTCCTCGCTACACCTGACGGCTGGGTTCGTCATCAGGCTCGCGGACGATGGTCCGCGCGACACGTCGCGCGTGTTCCCGATAGGCACTCTCGAAGAGTGCCCGTGAGCGCTCCGCGCCCACCACGGACGCGCGCGTGATGACCGGTGGCGTGACACCCCGCTCCATCAGGAGCTGGGCGATACGCACCTTCAGGGAATTGACGATGGCCACGTAGGCGAGCGTGGAACCGGGCCCCACCGGCGTATCGAGGCCGGGCACTAGCACCATCGCGTCTGCCTCATGCGTGCACAGGTCGATGACGATGTCCGCCTCGTCGAGCAGGCGACCGCCGACCGCGGGGTCGGGCTCGCCACCGAGCGACTGCTTGATGCCGGTGACGGCGATGACCTTGCAACCGCGGCGTCGAGCGCCACGGGCCATCTCCACCGGCACCGCGTTGAGCCCATTGGCGGAAAACACCATCATCACGTCGTTGGACTTGAAGCTGAAGTTGTCGAGGATGACCTCAGCGAGGCCGGGCATGCGCTCGATGAACATCGCCTGCCGCTGGCCGTTGGAGCCGACCACGTCAGTGTGGTACGTCATCGACAGCTCCACGATGGGGTGAAAGCCGGGGAAGCTGCCGTAGCGCGGGAACATCTCCTCGACGGGGATGCGCGAATGACCCGAGCCGAAGAGATGCACCAAACCCTCCGTGGCGATGGTCTCGGCACACAGCTGGGCTGCCTCCTCGAGGACGTCCGACTGGGTGGAGGCGATGGCCTCGAGCAGCGTCTTTGCTTCGTCGAACCAGGCGCGGAGGCCGTTGAAGTCGGTCATGTGGGTCGTTCGTTCGCCTTGCTTCTCTTGGGCAGGTCGATCACTTGACGTAGGGCCGCAGGATGTCGCGCGCGACCAGGAAGCCGCGCTTGACCTTCTCGTCTGTGCCCTCGAAGACCTTGTCCTCGTGCTCGATGATGATGGGTCCGTCGTAGCCGCATCGGTAGAGTGCCGAGAAGATCTCATCCCAGGGCGCGTCGCCCAAGCCTGGGATGCGCGGGATCTGCCAGCCGATGCCGCCGGAGAGCGACCCGCGCTCGTAGAGGCCATCACGGTCGATCATCACGTCCTTGGCCTGGAAGTGCAGGATGTGGTCGCCGAACTCGCGGATGAAGCGACCCTGGTCGATCATCAGCCAGACCAGGTGGCTGGGATCGAAGTTGAGTCCCACCGTGCCGCCCCAGGCGTCCAGGATGCGGCGCCAGATGTAGGGGGAGTAGGCGATGTTGTGCCCACCCGGCCACTCGTCGTAGCTGAAGATCATGGGGCAGTTCTCGTAGGTGATCTTGACCCCATGGTCCTGCGCGAATCGCACGATGTCCGGCCAGACCTTGAGCGCTTCCTCCCAGTTCTGGTCCACGTTCTTGCTGGCGTCGCCGCCGCAGAAGGTGTTCGTGACGGGTAGGCCCATCATGCCTGTGGCCACGATGACCGCCTTCAGATGCTCGATGGCGGCGGCTCGCACCTCCGGGTCGGGGTGCAGCGGGTTGGGGTAGAAGCCCAGGCCGGAGATGTCCAGACCCTTCTCAGCGATCTGCGCCTTGATCTCGCCCGCCTCGGCATCGGTCAGGCTGGCCACATCGATGTGCGAGGTGCCCGCGTACTTGCGCGTGGCGCCGGTGCTGCGGGGCCAGCAGGCGATCTCCAGGACCTCGAAGTCAACCGAGGCGGCCCAGTCGGCCACCTCCATGAGCGGTGTCTCGGGGAATGGCGCGGTCAGGAAGCCGAGCTTCACGGTCTCCTCCTCCTCTTCGTGTCGGTGCGGCTCACAGTCTCGCGCATGCGCACGCTATTCGCAGTACGGTCGGAGCGTGTTGCGGGCGATCAGGAAGCCGCGCTTCAGTAGCTCGTCGGTGCCCTCGAAGCCACGGTCCTCGTGCTCGATGATGCAGTCGCCCTCGTAGCCGGCGCGATAGAGGCGCGAGAAGATGAGCGCCCAGTCGACCGAGCCCAGGCCCGGCAGGCGGCGGATCTGCCAGCCCATCCCGTTCGACATGGCGCCGCCGGCCTCGTAGAAGGCGTCCTGGTCGATGTGCAGGTCCTGCGCCTGGAAGTGGTAGATGTGCGGACCGAACTCGGTGATGAAGCGGTCGGCGTCGAGCATCTGCCAGACGAGGTGCGAGGGATCGAAGTTCATGCCCACCGTGCCGCCCCACTCCTCAAGGATGCGCCGCCACTGACGCGGCGAGTAGGCCAGGTTGTGCCCGGCCGGCCATTCGTCGTAGGTGAAGAGCATGGGGCAGTGCTCGATGGCGATGCGCACGCCTTCGTCCTGCGCGTGGCGGACGATGTCCGGCCAGACCTTGAGCGCCTCCTCCCAGTTCTGCTCGGGGTTCTTCGACGCGTCGGCGCCGATGAACGTGTTGGCGAACGGAACGCCCATCTTGCGAGCGGCACTGATGACGTGCTTCAGGTGGCCGATGACCTGCTCGCGGTGGGCCGGGTCGGGGTTCAGCGGATTGGGGTAGTAGCCGAGGCCGGAGACGGACAGGCCTTTGGCTGCGAGCTCGGCCGCGATCTCCTGCCCCTGCGCGTCGGAGAGGTTGGCGACATCGACGTGGGAGGTGCCCGCATAGCGCCGCTCGACGCCGCTCGCGGGCGGCCAGCAGGCGATCTCCAGCGTCTCGAAACCAACGGACGCCGCCCAATCGGCCACCTCCAGCAGTGGCGTGTCAGCGAACGGCGCCGTCAGGAACCCGAGCTTCACGTCCCCCTCCTCCTGTGCTTGCCTATGCTAACGACATGTGATCGGGTCAAATCGTGGTCCTTGCTCGCGGTTCGATCGGCGACGGTGACGACTCTTCGCTCCGGTCTCAATCGGCGACGGTGACCCAGCGATCCTCGGCGGCGCTGCGAGCCACCGCATCGCCAACCGTCATCTCGTGATGGCCCGCCTCGAACGTGGCGTACAGCGGATCGGCCGGGGCCGCCCCGGCGAGGATGGCGCGGTAGACTTCACGGAAGTGTGAGCACATGCTGTCAGCGAAGCCTTCGACGTGACCACCGGGGAGGGCAGTGGCTGCGATACCGGTCGCGTTCATCAGCTCGGCGCCACGCTGCAGGATCTCATTGGGTCGGCCACGATGGCCGATCCAGAGGTGGTCGGGCGTTTCGCTGTCCCAGGAGGCGGCGGCGGTCGAACCGTCGATCTCCCACTGCACGGAGTTCTTGCGGCCTGCGCTGATCTGGCTGATGGCCACGCTGCCACGGGCACCGTTGGCGTAGCGCAGCAGGATGACGGCCGCATCATCGGTCGTCATGTCCACAGGCTCCGTGTTGGCGGCGCGTGCCTGGCTGAACGTCTCCACCTCGCCCACCGGCTTCTGTCGCACTTTGACGAAAGTGGTGAGGTCGGCCATGACCGACTGCACCCTCTGGCCGCTGATGAAGTTGGTGAGGTCGATCCAATGGCTGCCGATGTCACCGACCGCGCGCAGGGTGCCGCCCTTGTCCGGCTCCAGGCGCCAGTTCCAGTCGGTGTCCAGCAGCAGCCAGTCCTGGAAGTAGTGGCCGGTGATGAGGCGGACGTCCCCCAGCTCGCCATCGGCGACCATCTGATGGGCGTGCTGGTTGAGCGGGTAGAAGCGGATGTTGAAGTTGACCGCGGTGATGCGGTCGGACGCTTTGGCCAGGGCGACCAGCTCGCGCGACTCGTCGGACGTGACCGCCAGCGGCTTCTCGCAGATGACGTGGCGGTTCGCAGCCAGGATCTGCTTGACCTGCGGGTAGTGGAATTGGTTGGGGGAGGTGACGTGGACGACGTCGACCTCCGGATCCTTCAGCGCGGCTTCGAGGCTGGGATACGCGTTCGGCAGTCCCAGTCGTTGGGCCGCGGTCTCCGCCATCTCCGGGGTGGCATCGATCACGCCGCGCACGGTGACGCCCAGTCGGCGCAGCGCCTCGATGTGGACGGTGCCGATGAAGCCGCTGCCGATGACGGCCGCACCGATGTCGCTGAAGCGCTCCACTGAACCCTCCTCTTTCAGGAACGACGAAGCCATCTAGACGGCTAGACGGCCTCATCCCAATGTACTGGTGTGACCGCTTGCGGTCAAACGCGGGTCTCCGCTTCTGCACGATCCATCTTGGCACCCTGTGCGTCGCCTTGCGCCACGGCTGGGTCGGGTCGGATGTCGCCAATGGGATGCCATCGACATACCATCACAATGGTATCATCGTGGTATGAAGACAACGATGGACAAGGCAGGTCGCCTTGTGATCCCTCGTGCGATGCGGGCGCAGATCGGTTTGCTTGACGGGGGGGAGGTGGAAGTCGATGTGCACGGGGCCACTATCGTGGTCGAGCCGGTGAGCGGGGAAGATCTGCTCAAGGAAGGGCCATTCGTGGTGATCCCTGCGACCGGGCACGCCGTCACCGATGCGGATGTGCGGGAGCAGCGCCTTGCCGACCAACGTTGATCGCCCACGTTGGGCCTTGGTCGATACCAGTGTCGCGATCGCCATCGTGTTGGCCGACCACGACGCCCATGGCGAGACGGTCCGTGCCGTCCGGGGTGTCCGGTTGGGGTTGGCCGGCCACGCCTGGTTCGAGAGCTACTCTGTCCTGACCCGACTCCCTCCGGGCTCTCGTCGGTCACCGGCGATGGTGCGAGCGATCCTCATTTCGAACTTCCCCGAGACGCGTTTCGTCGATCCCGCGAGGCTGGCCGTCCTCGGGGATGAACTCTCCGATCTCGGCATCGCCGGTGGATCGGTCTACGACGCGCTCGTTGGTGCCGCCGCTCGTGCGCACGACGTGCCGCTGTTCTCCCGGGATAGGCGGGCACGAGCTGTCTACGAAGCGCTCGGAGTCGACGTCCGCATGCTCGGCTGACGAGCTGTTGGCGCCATGGGGTCCTCAGGCGCGAGACAGACGATGTCCGGCTAGGCTTGAGACGCAGCTCTGCCGCTCCCTCCGCATGGAGACACCCGATGCGCCGTCTTCTCGTCCTGATCGTGCTGATCGCCAGCAGCCTGTTTCCTTCCCCCGTCCTGGCGCACGCCCCCTCGGTCATCGATAGCACGACCGCTACATCGGACGAGGCCATCGTCCTCGACGACCCGACGCTCTCTCGCGCCATCGGCACGACGATCGAGCAGCCCGGTGAGGTGGATTGGTATCGCATGGACCTCAAGGCGGGCGACCCACTTGTCGTCGGCTTGACCGCTCCCGACGCGGTAGGCGGGATCGCGACCACGTTCACGCTGCTGGGTCCGGGCCTGCCGGATGCAGCGATGGCTGGGCCGGGCGTGGCGGAGCTTGCGGCCAGTCTCGGTGTCGCCGGCGCTGTCGTATTCGAGCCGGCCCCTGAGCCACGTCGGGAGGTGCATGGTGGCCTCGGCTTCATCCAATACGGCAACCTCCGCCTCGAGGCGCCGAGCGATGGTTCCTACTGGGTAGCCGTTCGGGCCGTCGATCCCGATAGCACGGGCAAGTACGTCTTCACGCCCGGCCAGCGCGAGGAGTTCGGGCCCGGTTCCATCGCTGGCATGGCTGATCTTGTCGAGTTCTTCATCGCACCGTGGCCTTCCCAGCCTGCCGACTGAGCTTCGGGACCGCCCTTGGGAAATCGGTGTGGCCGCCTCGTAATCGGTGTGGCCGCCTCGTAATCGGTGTGGCCGCCTCGAATCCGGTGCTGACCTATGCTCTCCGCGGGCTTCTGCGGTCCGAATGCAGTTGCCATCCCTTCTCAGCGAGGCTCCATGCCCCATCGTGGTCTGCTGGCCGTCGCGGCCGGTATCTTCATCGCTGTCGCCATCGTTGTCGCCATCGTTGTCGCGCTATTCCTTCCTCAGGACGAGGAGCAGCCGCTGGGGCCGCCCGATGCGACGCCCAATCCCGGCGCTCTCGAAGCCCCGGCCGGTGACGGTACGGCCGTCCGCCTCACGACGGAGCTGGGTGACGTCGTCATCGGCCTCTTCGACGAGTCGGCGCCGGTGGCGGCGGAGAACTTCCTCAACCTCGCCAAGGCCGGCTACTACGATGGCGTCGGCTTCCATCGGGCGGTGCCAGGCTTCGTGCTGCAGGGCGGCGACCCCGAGGGTACCGGCACGGGTGGTCCCGGCTACACCATCACCGACGAAGAGGTCGTGGGCCAGTACGGTCGTGGCATCGTGGCCATGGCCCGCTCCTCGCAGCCCGACTCGCAGGGCAGCCAGTTCTTCTTCGTGCTCGACGACGAGGCGCAGGCATCGCTGGACGCCGCTCGTACCTACGCCATCTTCGGCCGGGTGGTCGAGGGCATGGACGTCGTCGACGCCATCGTCGCCGCGCGCGAGCCATCGGACCAGATCGAGGACCCGGTGCGTATCCTCTCGGCCTCGGTCGAGCAGGTCGAGCTGCCGCCCGAGCCGACCGCCGCGCCGCCCAGCGCCGCCCAACAGGCAGCCGATAGCCTCGCCGCGCAGCTTCCCGACGAAGCTGCCGGATACCAGCTGGAGAAGGTCGCCTTCACGCTCGACCAGATCGGCCCGCAATTGGACCCCGCCATCCTGGCCGAGCTGCAGGGCATCGCCGACGCCAATGGGGCTGACGCGCAGCGGCTCTCGGTGGCACAGGCGACTGGCGAGGATGACGCGGGGTTCATCAGCCTCGCCGGCGCATCGATCCCTGGTGTTCCCGCCGAGCAGGTCCAGGACGCCATGATCCGGCTGCTCCTCCCGGTCGATGCGTCGACCGGCATGGAGACCGAGACCATCGCCGGCCACGAGGTCACCCGCGTCGACCTGGCGCCCGATCCGGGACCCGGCGATACGGCCTATGTCATCTCGAGCGGCGAAGCGGTCTGGTTCATCGTCTCGACGGTCGAGGACATCAGCGAGGTCGTCGCCGCCCTGCCGTAATGGCGTGTCCTCAGCACACCCGAATACTTGGCCATCTGCTACTCACCGTGGCGCGAGGCAATGTCGACTGAGCCGAGGACGTGCGGTCGAGCTCACCCGCGGCCGCAGCCACGCTCGGAGGTGATCGCCTCAGGCGCCACGATGGCCGATTCGGGCCCCATCGAGCGCCAGAAGTCGGCCTCGTGTTACTGGGGTTGGCATCTGGCCATGTATCGGCAGCGGAGTACTGCCGACCGACGCCTACCAGCGCCGCCTGGACGACCGGGTCGCCGACCGACACCTAGCGGCTCCGACGACCGGAGCGCCGACACGACGTTTAGCGGCTCCGACGACCGGGGGAGCGATGGCCGGGACGGCGACGACCGGACCTACCCTGCGACCACCCGGTCGCTGAAGTCGCCACTCTTGGGGTCCTTGAGGATGAGTTTGAAGCGGCCGTCCGGTAGTAGCTCGCGCTTGATGACCACCATGCCTTCGTAGATCTCCGGTTCCTTGGCGATGCGCTCGGTCTTGCCGCCACGCCACTCGAGCTTGACCGGCTCCCAGGCGCGGCTCCTGGCCGAGCGGTAGCAGGCGTCCATGATGGCGTTGACGACGTAGCCGTCGTAGAGCGTCTCCATGGGCTCGCGGCCCTCATCGATCGCGTCGAACATATCGCTGAACATATCCGTGTAGCCGAGCTCGGAGACCTCGTCGCCAACGGGGAACAGCCAACCCGCGCTGGTCTCAGCCTTCTCAGCCACGTAGCCGCCCCCGCCCTCACCGGCCGTGAACATCTCAAGGCCCGTGCGCAGGAAGTGGTTGATCCAGATGGTGCCGCCCGTGCCCGCGACCTCATCGCGCAGGTCCATGCCGCCGCGGAACGTCCAGCTCACCTCGAACTGGCCGATGGCGCCCGATTCGTAGCGCACCAAGGCGATGGCGTTGTCCTCAGCATCGATGGGGTGGACCAGCGTATCCGTGTGGCACATCACCTCGACGGGGCGATTGCCCTTGCCGACCATGACGCGGCCGATCTCGATGCAGTGGCAGCCGAGGTCGATGATGGCGCCACCGCCGGTGAGCCGATGATCCCAGAACCAGGCCGAATGGGGACCGGGATGCGTCTCACGAGCGCGCACCCAGGTGACGTCGCCCACGGCGCCGTCCTGGACTGCCCTCATCGCCTTCAACGACTTGGGCGTGTAGACCAGATCCTCCAGATAGCCGCCGAAGACGCCGGCTCTCTCGACCGCGTCAAGCATGCGCTTGGCCTCGGCGGCATTGCGGCCAAGTGGCTTGGTGACGAGCACGGCTTTGCCCGCCTTGGCCACCGCGGTGACCGCCTCTTCGTGGAGGAAGTTCGGCAGCGCCACCACGACCACGTCGGTATCGGGATGCTCGATGGCGTCCATCATGTCAGTCGTCGACTCGGGCACGCCGTGGCGCCCCCGGAAGGTGTCACCGCGCTCAGCCGAGCGTGAGTAGACCACCTGTACGCGATCGCGGCCACGCTGTCCGTGCAGGGTCATCGTGTAGAAGTCGCCGATGAGCCCGGTGCCGAGCATGGATACCTGGTGCTGCTTCACTTGCGTTCCCTCCATGGTGTGTTCGTGCTCCGATCGTAGCGCCCCGATCAGGCACCGATGGGCTGAGGCTGGGCGAACGGCTATGTGCGCAGCGAGGCGACGAAGCCGCGGGGCGTGTGGATGGGGGCCGCCTCGCCCAGCTCGAGGAGGTCATCAGCGCCAGTTACCAAGACGGCATCGGCCGCAGCGGCCAGCGCGAGAAGGTAGTCGTCGGCAGGGTCGCCCGAGCGGATCGAGAGCGGGTACTCGGTCGGATCATCGAACTTGACCGCTGCCTCCTCCAGCCACCCGAGGACGGCCACAGCATCCGCTTCATCGAGCTGCCGCCGGAGCTTCGGGTAGACGAGAACTCGTCTCAGCTCTGACGCCAGCATCGGCGACATCACCAGCTCGAACGCGCCCGACCGCCAAGCGGTCAGGATGGCGGCCGGTGCTCCATTCGCTGAGAGTAGTGCCGCGACGATGACGTTGGTATCGAGGACGGCTCGCAATCCTACGACCGTCGAGCCGTGTCTTGAGCCTCGAGTGCCAGTGACATGGCCTGGTCAGCGTTGAGCCTGGACTTGGCCCACAGGCGCTCCAGCACATCGAGACCCAAGTCCCGACGCAGTGCTTCCTCGATGACCTGGCTCTCTCCCTGTCCGGAACGCGCGGCTTTGATCTTCACTGCGCGCATGACTTCCTCATCCACTGTCAGTGTCGTGCGTATCTTTGGCATCGTGACATCTTAGCATCACGATGCTGTGGTGTTTCTAAGGCCCTCGGCGCTCCGATAGATCGACTGGGCGTGCGGGCTTGCGATTGGATCTACTCGGCCGGGCCGGCTGGCTCAAGGGCGTGCACGGTGCCCGCGACGGGGCGGAAGGTGGACTCATGCCCGTCATCCCAAGCCACCCGGAACCTGGTCCCGTAGTCGCGCTCGACGATCTCCAGGACGGTGCCCTGGCGGGGCGGCTCGCCGGCCTTCTGGGAGTCGACCGTGATGCGGTCGCCAACGGATTCGGTGGTCATCGAACGCCTCCTTGGATAGGTGCTCATGATCAGAGCCTTGACGATACCTTTGCGCCAGATGTGCTCGGTAGGGCCATCCGGCACCGAAGCGGGACGACACCAGGGACAACCGGTTGCACTGTCCCCGATCGCTGGCATGCTAGGCAGATGCACAGGTTGATCGTCGGAGTCGTCGTCTCGTTGCTCGTGACACTGGTAGCGCTGGCACCCGCTTCGGACGCGACGGGCGCCACGGACGGAACGCCCCTGGTGGCCATCTCGGTGACCGGTTCGCCGCTCATCCCCGGTGACGCGGCGCGCATCGAGGTGGACGTCGAGCTTCAGGAGCCGGCTGACCTTCGGCTCGAAGTGGTCGATTTCGATGGCCGACTGGTCCGTGAGCTCTTCTCCGGGGCGCGCGAGCCGGGCACGCTGTCGCGCAGCTGGGCTGGCCGGGACGACGCTGATCAGCGCGTTCCCTCCGGCCCCTATCGCATCGTCGCCACGGTTACCGCGACGGCCCTTGCCGATGCTGACGGCAGCAGCGAGCAGGTCGAGGCTTGGGTGACCGTGGCCGATCGGGCGGTCTATCCACGGCAGCCAGCGTTCATCACCGTGGCGGTCGACCCCGGGCACGGCGGTTCGATCTCCGGTGCGGTCGGTGCCGATGGCACACGCGAAGCTGACATCAACCTCGACATCGGGCTGCGTCTCGCCCGCATGCTGGAGGCGGCCGGGGTGAACGTCGTCATCACCCGTAGCGATGACGTATTCGTCAACGAGCCGCCGCTGGAGCGCACTGGCGACGGCCTCATCGACGGTGATGATGAACTGGCGGCACGCCCCGACATCGCCAACGCCGCGCGTGCAGACCTGTTCCTCTCCATCCACAACAACATCGCGGTCAACGCATCGGTGGGCGGGCCGTCGACCTACTACTTCGATGAGCGGCCCTTCGGCGCACGCTCCGCCAAGCTCGCTCGTTTCGTCCAGACAGAGATGGTGGCCGCCCTCGAGGGCATCTCAGGAGACGCCTCGGGTGCTGGCGAGGGTTACCAGCCGTACGACCACGGTGTGCTCATCTATCCGTACTACGTCCTGCGCGGCTACGATCCGCCTCGGTTGCGTAGGCCGACGCAGATGCCAGGTGTGCTCAGTGAGGGCATGTTCCTGTCCAATCCGCGCGAGCTGCGCCTCCTGAAGCGACCCGCGGTGCGCGCGCGCATGGCCGCTGCCTACTACGCCTCCATCGCCAGGTACCTGGCGCAGCGCTCGACGCACGTGGGCTACGAACTGCTCGAAGGGCCGCAGGTCGCGGTGATGGCGGGTGAGACCGTGAGCTACGACATCGAGGTGCGTAACCAGGGCAACGAGGCCATGCGCGGCTGGCGGTTTGGGGCTGCGGCGTTCCCTGCACCCGAGCACTACATCGGCCGCATCCGCAAGGGCCGACCGGCCGGCGAGGTCGCTATCCCGCAGCTGGCGCCGGGCGAGTCTGTCGTGGTCAGTATCGACGTCGAGACGCCGGCATCCGGCGGCGACTGGATGCTGCTGTTCGACGCTCTCGACCGGGATGGGCGTGGGGCCGCGCGAGATGGCAGTCCCATGCTGCAGATCTCCTTGCGGACGCTCGACCCGCCCTTGGTCTCCAGCGAGCCCTTGGACTCCGCCGCACCTGCACCTGTCGCGACTAAAGGTGTCGCTGCCGAGAATGAAGGGTCCGACAGCGGGGACTAACGAGTTCTCGTGATGTGCCCGCCCACCCTTTAGGGCCATCGTCCTCGACAGCAGCGGCGATCCCCAGCCGCGCCGGACAGGAGCACCACGATGAACGACTTCCAGATGCGCGCCCTTGCCAGCGACCACATTCAGCACTTGCGCGACGAGGCCGACCGCCAGCGGCTGG
>JBBSAV010000043.1:0-24169 GCA_038251965.1 Candidatus Limnocylindrales bacterium | reverse complement strand
TTCCACCTCATCCGCCTTGTCGACCGGCTGGGCGGTGAGCTCCCAGAGGAAGGGCCGGCACCAGAGGACCTCAATGACCTCCGGCGTGTCCTCTACGGGTTGGACGCCATCCTGCGGCTGCACATGGCCCAGGAAGAGGAGTTCTACATGACGTTGGGAGACGAACACCCCACCGCCGCCGCGCCGGTGACCGCTTCCGCCTGAACACAGGCCGGCTGGTCCGAGGGGCCGTGGACGATCGACTCAAGAGCTCTACCGGGCATGCCCGCGGGGTGGTGCCAGCGTTGCCTCGCCAAGACGGTACTCGGCCTCGGCCGCGTTCAGGCAGCAGGTCCGCCGATACAGCCCCTGACAGGTGCTGTCGTGCCGTCGTCTCGCTGATGCCGGGTTCGTACGCTGCTGCCGCGATCGAGCCGGCGGCGATGTAGGTCCGGAGCAACTCGAGCTGGCGCCGAATACACAGGGATCAGCGCAGGGGTCAGGCCATGCCGGTTGTGGGCACGGACAGCCCGACACGGGCCATCTCACGCGTGGAAAGTGGAGCCGACACTCGGCTTTGAACCGAGGACATGCTGTCTACGGAACAGCTCTGACTTCTGAGGTCCCCGATCGTCGCGAGTGGCGTCTCATCGCCCTTCCTGAGCGTGGGAGTGATCCCGAGCCCATCCGCCCTGTGAAGTTTCTCGTTCACTTCACAGACTTTGTGAAGCTCTTATCCAATGAGGTACCACGTCGGCGCGGGGCGGACAAGCTCCTCGTCGCGTGCGAGTCGTGTCCTGGCCCTCGGATGATGTGGCATGTGTCTCCGCTGCGCCGCAGCGGAGACGTTGATGACCGTGATCCTACCCAGGGTGCGGTACGGGCAACGGGCCGCTGTTCCCAGGGTCCTGTCGCCACCCACCCACCGCTACGTTCCCCGGCCCCGGCATGTCGGTCTGCGTTCCCGTCCTCCACTGTCGGGCGTCGAACGCGCCGCGCCGCGCGGCGTGCCTCATCGTGAGTTGCATCGTCAACTCCGGGAGAGGCCTCCACGTCGCGGTCCCGACGCGCACAGGCTCCGTTGGGCGGAAGTGGCTCGGCGTGCGATCGGGCGGAACGACGGGTGGCATGCGGCCACCCGTCCTGATCGAGGTCAGGCTCCCGGCGGCGGGCGACCTACGAGGAGGCCGAGTGCGCCCAGGCGAAGATGTCGCGCAGCAGGTCGCGGTGCTTCTCGAGGTGGCCAGGTGCCAGCCTGATGCGGTACGGGCCCCAGCGTGGATCCTGCGGACCAGTCGCGCACTCCTGTGCGACTTCACACATCCCTCGATGATCGGCCTGGCGTCGCAGTGTTGCCGGACTCCGGCCTTGACTCGGATAGTCGCTCGCCGGACCCGAGGGAGGTCTTGACGCCTTGCGACCTCTGACCACGGGAGCCGCAGACGCCATCACCCGAGTCGACCCACAGAGGAACCACCGCCATGACCACAGAGCTTCACGACATCATCGTGCTCAGCGACGGGGAGACCCGGGATGGCCCCGATGGCTGCACGATCATCGGGAAGTCCCCGGAGAACCGCCGAGCGGCCAGCGCGCTCGGCGCGGAGGACATCGAGCACCTCATGGCGGTGGCGGACGTGGTCGCGCCGGTCGAGCCGCCCATCTTCCCCGCGGACAAGTAGGAAGATGCCGTTCTGCCGCCTCATCGAGGTGGCTCTCAACCCGGTGTGGCGGCGGCTGATGCCACGGCGTGCTCATGTTGCTCACTGCCTGCTCCTGGCCGGGCGTCGTAGCGGCGCAGTCGCAGCGAGTTCAGCACGACGCTCACCGAGCTGAAGGCCATGGCGCCAGCGGCGAGCGCGGGGTCGATGGTGATGCCCCAGACCGGGTAGAGCGCACCCATGGCCACGGGGATGAGGATGGTGTTGTAGCCGAACGCCCAGATGAGGTTCTGGCGGATGATGCGCATCGTCTGCCGGGACAGCAGGATGGCCGAGACGACCAGCCGCGGGTCTCCGCCCACCAGCGTCACATCGGAGGCCTCGATGGCCACGTCCGCGCCGGTCCCGATGGCGACACCCAGGTCGGCACCGGCGAGCGCCGGTGCATCGTTGATGCCGTCGCCGACCATGGCCACGTGCCTCCCGGCGGCCTGCAGTTCCGCCAGTTTCTCCGACTTGCCACCCGGGAGCACTTCCGCGAGCACGTGCCCGATGCCGACCTGCTTGGCGACGGCCTCGGCCACGATCGTGCTGTCGCCGGTGATGAGCCATGGCTCGATGTCCATCGCCTTGAGCTCACGGACGGCCGCTGCAGCCTCAGCCTTGACCGGGTCGGAGATGCCGATGATGCCGGCCAGCCTACCGTCCCGCGCGACGAAGATGACGGTCTGCCCGGACGCCGCCAGTCCGTCGGCGATGGCGTCGAGCGCGCTGGTATCGATCCCGAGTCCGGCGAGGTGACGGCGATTGCCGACTGCCACGACCACGTGTCCGACCGTCGCTCGGACGCCGAGGCCCGTGTCGGACTCGAAGGCGTCGGCGATCGCGACGTCCAGACCCCGTTGCTCGGCCGCATCCATGACGGCGGACGCGAGGGGATGCTCCGAGCTGCGCTCGACCGCCGCGGCAAGTTCGAGGACCTCCAAATCCGACGATCCCGTCGTACTCGCGATGTCCGCCACGGTCGGCTTGCCCAGCGTCAGAGTGCCGGTCTTGTCGAAGATGACGGTATCGATCTTGCCGGCCTGTTCGAGGGCCACCCCACCGCGGATCAGGATGCCGGTCTCGGCCGCCTTCCCGGTACCGACCATGATGGCGGTCGGCGTCGCCAGTCCCATGGCGCAGGGGCAGGCGATGATGAGCACGGTGATGGCGCTGATCATCGCGAACGTCAATGACGGCTGTGGTCCGAAGACGAGCCACACCACGAACGTGACCGCCGACAGGGTCAGGACCATGGGCACGAAGCGGGAGCTGATGAGGTCGACCAGTCGCTGGATCGGCGCCTTGGAGCCCTGTGCCTCCTGCACCATGCGCACGATCTGGGCCAGGACCGTGTCGCTGCCCACGCGAGTGGCGCGGAAGACCAGGCTGCCGGTGGTGTTCAGCGTCGCGCCGATGACCTCATCGTCCGGTCGTTTGGTGACCGGCATGGACTCTCCCGTGAGCATGGACTCATCGACCGCAGAGACGCCATCGACCACGATGCCGTCGACCGCGACCTTCTCGCCAGGTCGCACGCGGATGAGATCACCGGTCTGGACATCCTCGATCGGTACGTCGACCTCGACGCCGTCACGGACCACGCGCGCGGTCCGGGCTTGGAGGCCGATCAGCGCCTTCACGGCGCCGGCGGTCTGCGATTTGGCGCGTGCCTCGAGCCAGCGCCCGGTCAGGACCAGGCCGATGATGACGGCCGCGGTCTCGTAGTACGCGTAGGGCTCGATGCCGGCGCTCACGACCAGCTCTGGCCACAGCGTGACGACGACGCTGTATGACCACGCCGCGAGCGTGCCGATGGCGACGAGTGTCTCCATCGACGCGGTCCGATGCTGCGCGCCCTTCCAGGCCTTGCGCATGAAATCGCCACCGGCCCAGAACAGGATGAAGGTGGCTGGCAGCATGGCCAGCCGGTTGACGTCCTCGGGCACCAGATCCAATCGATCCTGGAGGAGCACGAGCAGGAAGATGCTGGCTGCGACCACCAGTGACACGATGGCCTTGATGCCGATCGCCCGCTGCGCGACCGCCCGCTGCGCGGTGCCATCATCGACCTCGGCCGCGGTAGCCGCTCCCGATGCCTCGGTATGAGGCTCTGGGCGCACGTCGTAGCCGGCAGCCTCGATGGCACCCACCAACTCCGTCCGGCCGGCGAGAGCAGGATCGAAACGCACCGTGGCCCGTTCCGTGGCCAGGTTGACGTTAGCCTCGACGACGCCGTCGGTCTTGTTCAAGAACCGCTCGATGCGATTGACGCAGCTCGCGCAGGTCATGCCCTCGATCGGCAGGGACATCTCGATCGGCGCAGCGGTCGAAGATGCAGTGGATTGTGTCACGTGGGTCACCTGGACTTTCGTTCCTTCATCACATCTGGAAGCGGATCGGTCCTGCGGCCAGATCCGGTCATCGTTCGAGTCCATTCTCCACCTCGCACATGAGAGCTGGCTGAATCGCAGCTATGGACTGGCGGCGGTCGACGGTATCGATCGGGCGAGCGTCGGCCCTCAGCTGGGTCTCAGCCTGTGCTCATCTGGGCGATGGAGGATGGCAACGAGAAGTGGCGAGGAGCGGGCCCCGCGGTCGCCGAGTTTGACCTCCGACAGATACTGGGGGGCGTACAGCGCAGCAGGGTCAGGAGTCTGCCAACGATGTCGAGCGAAGACCAGGGAGTGGATCACGCGAGCGGAGCTGCGGACCACGAGCCATCACACGGTCATGGCGGACACGACATGACCGGTAGCGCCGATGGAACAGACCACGCAGGCCACGATCGCCATGAGGGCCACTCGGTGGCGATGTTCCGCGACAAGTTCTGGCTGTCGCTGCTGCTGACGGTCCCGGTGCTCATCTGGAGTCCGGACATCGAGACCTGGTTCGGCTACTCGGCACCGTCGTTCCCGGGCTCGGAGTTCATCCCGGCACTCTTCGGGACCATCATCTTCCTCTACGGCGGCGCGGTGTTCCTGCGTGGCGCCCGCGGCGAGCTGGCGCAGCGCCAGCCGGGCATGATGACGCTCATCTCGATGGCCATCGTGGTGGCCTTCGTGGTCAGCTGGATGGGCCAGGCCGGCCTCTTCGAGATCGAGATCTGGTGGGAACTCTCGACGCTCATCGTCATCATGCTGTTGGGCCACTGGATGGAGATGCGCTCCATCGCCGGGGCCCAGGGCGCGCTGCACGCTCTCGCCGAGCTGTTGCCGGATACGGCCGAGCGCGTGACCGAGGGCGGCACCGAGGAGGTCCCGCTCTCCGAACTGGCGGTCGATGACATCGTGCTCGTCCGACCGGGTGCCCGTGTCTCGGCCGACGGCGTCATCGTCGAGGGCAGTGCCGAGGTCGACGAGTCGATGATCACCGGCGAGTCGGTGCCGGTGTCCAAGGAGCCGGGCGACCGTGTGGTGGCGGGCACGGTCGCGGCCGGCGGCAGCCTGCGCATCCGCGTCACCGCGGTCGGTGACGAGACCGCCCTGTCGGGCATCATGGCCATGGTCGCGGCGGCGCAGGCGTCGGGCTCCCGCGCCCAGGCCCTCGCCGATCGTGCCGCCGCCGCGCTCTTCTACATCGCCCTCGCCGCGGGTGCCCTCACGCTCATCGCCTGGCTCCTCGCGGGCGAGCCGGAGGAGGCACTGGTGCGCACGGCCACGGTCCTCGTCATCGCCTGCCCGCACGCACTCGGCCTGGCCATCCCGTTGGTCATCTCGATCAGCACCTCGCTCGGTGCCCGCAATGGGCTGCTGGTGAAGGACCGCATCGCATTGGAGCGTGCGCGCGAGCTCGATGTCGTCATCTTCGACAAGACCGGGACGCTGACCCGTGGCCGACCCGCCCTCGTCGATGCCGCGGTCCCCGAGGGCGGCTCGGTCGAGGATGTGCTCGCGTTGGCAGCGGCGGTCGAGGCAGACTCTGAGCACCCCCTCGCGAGGGCGATCGTGGAGGGCTACCAAGCGATCGTGGATGGTGTCGAGGGGCACAGCGTCACCCCACGCACGGCGTCGGACTTCGAGGCCCTCGCTGGTCGCGGCGCCCAGGCGGTCGTGGATGGCCGGATCATCGCCATCGGCGGCCCACGCCTCCTCGAGGAGCTGGGCGCGGAGGTCCCGACGACACTGGCGGACAAGACCGACGGCTGGGCGGCCGATGGTCGCACCGTGCTCCACGTCGTGGCCGACCGCGAGGTGATCGGGGCGCTCGCGGTCGAGGACGAGATCCGACCCGAGTCGATCGAGGCCGTCAGCGAGCTGCACGCGCTGGGGGTGCGGGTGGCGATGATCACCGGGGACAGCCAGGCGGTCGCGGACTCCGTGGCACGGAGACTGGGCATCGACGAGGTGGCCGCGCAGGTGCTCCCGGCGGACAAGGCCGCGGCGGTGGCCCGCTTCCAGGAGGGCGGCCAGCGCGTGGCCATGGTCGGGGATGGCGTCAACGACGCACCCGCCCTGGCCCAGGCCGACGTGGGCATCGCCATCGGGGCCGGCACCGACGTGGCCGTGGAGTCGGCGGGCATCGTGCTGGTACGTGATGATCCCCGCGATGTCGTGGGTGCCATCGAGCTCTCGCGAGGCACCTATCGGAAGATGCTCCAGAACCTCGCCTGGGCGACCGGCTACAACGTCATCGCCATCCCCATCGCGGCCGGCATCCTGGCACCCTGGGGGATCGTCATGCCCATGGCCGTGGCAGCCATCTTCATGAGCGCCTCGACCGTCATCGTGGCGGCCAACGCCCAGCTGCTGCGCCGGCTGAAGCTGCGGCACGACGAACCGGTCCCGGCGGCGGACGTCGGTTTGGCATCGGCTTGACCATGGCTGCAGCGAAGACGGCGTGGGCAGGGCCGAAGGCATCGAGTCCCTGTACCCCGTCCAGGCGACCACGACGGCGGGCGCATCGGATATCACGCGTGTCGCCACCGCCTTCGGCCTCATCTTGGCCGGGTTGGTCATCGCGACCGGCATGCTGCGGCTGACGAACCTCGGGCTGATCCTCTGGCACGCATATGTTCCGATCTGCTTTGACATGGTGCGAAGCAACTTAAGTCGTGGTAAAGCTCTCGTGCCTGACGGCTTGAACATGACCCACCCCGAGTCGGCGGGTACTGTCGGGAATCGAGCAAAGCCATTCCGAGCCCGGCCGGCAGCCGTTGCCGCATCTATGCTTGAGAACGGCTGGCAGCAGTATCCGAGGAAGCATGGAAGCGACACGCTGGTCTGATCTTGGGACAGGAGCCAGGGCCTTCCGCCTGGCGCATACGGCATTCGCCATCGTGCAAATGGCGGCGCTTGCATACGTCTGGTTCTGTGCCCTCACGCGGCAGCGGGACCGAGTCCTCGTGGCAAGCGCGGCGGCTCTGCTCACCGAAGCGGTGGCCCTCGGAATCGGACGTGGCGATTGCCCCTTCGGCCCCATGCAGGCGGAACTCGGCGATCCGGTTCCGCTGTTCGAGTTCGTCCTCCCGGAGCGAGCTGCCAAAGCCGCCATCCCCATCCTCTTCATGGTCGCGGTGGCCGGACTCGTAGCCGTCCTGCTCCGACCCCCGCAACGACGACCGGGCGGTTGACCACGCGGTCCGCATCACCGCACCGGTCGTGGCCGCGGGTGCGAGACTGACCCGATCGACACCGCAGAGACAGCAGAAACCGCAGAAACCGCACGAACCGAGGGGGCCATGGCCTACAAGACGATCATCGAGCCGTTCCGCGTCCACACCGTACAGGCCATCGACCTGCCCGACCGCGAGGCACGTGAGGCTGCGCTCGTCCGCTCCGGCTACAACCTGTTCGGGCTGCATGCCGACGAGGTCATCATCGATCTGCTGACCGACTCGGGCACCGGTGCCATGTCGTCGAAGCAGTGGGCCGGGATGATGGTGGGTGACGAGTCGTACGCCGGTAGTCGCTCCTTCTACCGCTTCGAGCGAGTCGTTCGCGACCTCACCGGCTATGCCGAGATCATCCCCACGCACCAGGGGCGCGCGGCAGAGAAGATCCTCTTCACGGTGGCGGTGAACGAGGGCGATGTCGTTCCCAACAACACTCACTTCGACACCACCCGCGCCAACGTCGAGTACCGCGGTGCGACGGCGCTCGATGTCGTCAAGGCGGAGGGTCGCGACCCGGCGGCGGAACTCCCGTTCAAGGGCGACGTCGACATCGACGCGCTGCGCGCCGCCATCAAAGAGCACGGTGCAGACAGGATCCCGCTGGTGATGGTGACGGTGACCAACAACTCCGGCGGTGGCCAGCCGGTGTCGATGGCCAACCTGCGCGCGGTGCGGGCGGTGTGCGACGAGTTCGGCCTGCCCATGTTCCTCGATGCCTGCCGCTTCGCCGAGAACGCCTGGTTCATCAAGCTGCGTGAAGAGGGGTATGCGGACAAGACGCCCAAACAGATCGCGCAGGAGATGTTCTCCATCGCCGACGGCTGCACGATGTCAGCCAAGAAGGACGGCCTCGCCAATATCGGCGGCTTCCTCGCCCTGAACGACCGCGACTGGGCGCTGCAGGCACGCAACCTGCTCATCCTCACCGAGGGCTTCCCGACCTATGGCGGGCTCGCCGGCTATGACCTGGAGGCCATCGCCCAGGGGCTTGAGGAGGTCGTCGACGAGAAGTACCTGCGCTACCGCATCCGCTCCACCGAGTACCTCGCAGAAACGGTGCACGCGGCCGGCATCCCCACCGTCCGACCTCCCGGCGGGCACGCGGTCTATCTCGACGCGAAGGCCCTGCTGCCGCACATCCCGCCGCACCAGTACCCGGCGCAGGCGCTAGCCATCGAGCTGTATCGGGCGGGTGGCGTGCGTGGCGTCGAGATCGGCACGCTGATGTTCGGTCGAGCTCGCGATGGGGAAACTGATGAGCCCGCCAGCATGGAGCTGGTGCGCCTGGCCATCCCGCGGCGGATGTACACCCAGAGTCACATCGACTACGTGGGCGAGGTCATCATCGACGTCGCCTCGCGGGCGAGTGAGATGCGTGGCTACCGCATCGTCGAGCAGGCACCCTGGCTGCGGCACTTCACGGCACGCCTGGAGCCAGTCGGATAGCGGGCGATCACTGGACCGGGCAGTCGGTGCCTCCGGAGGGCGGCTCGGGCCAATCCTGCGGCTTCACCTCAGTGACGCTGACGTACACGATGACTCCGGCCTCGTCGGACCCGACATCCGACGCGACATCAGGCCCGAAGTCGATCGCGCCGACCTGGCCGGTCTCAGGGGCACTGCAGCGGCGGTCCACGTAGACCCCGAGCGCGTCGTTGAGTCGCTCATCCTCGAACCGCGGCATCGGTCGCCAGGAGTGGACGAAGCGATAGCACAAGCCGAGCCCCTGCAGGACGTCCTCGACCTCCGCGGGTGACATCCGCTTCATGCCCTTGAGCGGCTCATCGGCGCCGCGGAGAGGGCGGCCAGAGACCTCGGTGGACCAGTAGCTATCGGCGGGATCCGCGGCCTCCTCCCAGACCAGGGTGACCCGGTCGTCCACGAAGAAGTCACAACCCTGCGACGGCGCTGGTCGCGAACCGGGCTCGAACGCGGTCAGTTCGAGCCCATCGAGCTGCAGCGTCGCAGAGCCCGCCGGGACGAGATCTGCTCGAGTCGCCGAGGTGCTCTTGAGAAAGAGATCGCCCTCGAGGCTCTGCCCGAGCGGCGTCCGAGTCAGCTCTTCGAGCCCCTCGAAGTAGATCCATCCGCCGTCTTCGGCGGAGCCGTCGTCCACGCGGATCGAGTCGACCCACCAGTGGCCCTCATCAAGCTCAAGGTAGAGTTCCAGTCGCTGCTCGGCGTCGCTTTCGATCCAGCGGGCCTCCAGCTCGGCATGGTCTGCATACGTGGAGCCCGTGGCCAGGACCTCGCCGGGGACGGTGAACTCCATGTCCCCGATGCGCAGCGAAACGCTGTCCGCGAGAAGTCCGATCCCACCGCCCCGCCACTCAAGGGGCCAGTTGTCGCCGGAATGCGTCGATGAGGCGAGCCGGCCGCTGGCGCTGGTGATCACCCTCGGGGTAGACACAGGCGATGGGGACACGGCGGCGCTCGTCGCGAACGGCGAGGCGGGCGACAGCGCCGCACCGGCAGATGGGGCCGCAGGTCCGGGCAGGACGCGGGGCACGATCAGCGATGCCGCGGCGACGAGCACCAGGACAGCGAGGGCGGCGAAGACCCTGCGGGGCGTCAACCTGGAGACGACCCCTGCGGCGGTCGACTGCGGCGACGATCCGGTGGCTGGGCCGGATGGACTTTCAGGGCGCGCCGCGCCGAGCGCCGGCACAGGCTGGACCTTGCCAGCCAGCGCGACTGGTGGCCACCAACGGCCCAACTGTCTCGCCCCCTCCACGCCGGCCATGACACGTCCGGCGCTCATGCGCGCGTCGGGTGGCGGGACCTCACCGTCCTGCAGCCAAGCCGTCAGGCCGACCGTGAGCCGAACGTCGTCCATCAGACGATGTCCCCTCCAGGCGAGGCTCCCGGAACCAGCCGCACGTCAGCGTCCAACGCGGCGCGCAAGGCGAGCAGAGCCCGCTCAAGGCGTGAGGCGACGGTTCCTGGTGAGACGCCCAGTGCGGCGGCGGTGTCCTCGACGCTGAGATCGAGCAGGTAGCGCATGACGATGACCGCTCGATCGTCGACGGACAGGCGAGCGAAGCCGCGGCCCAGCTGGTCCCGATCCATGACGCCGCCGAACGGATCCGGGCCGCTCGAGCCGACTTCGGGCAGCGCTTCCGATGCCGCCGACCCGGTCGCACGCCCAGGCTGTCCACCGCTCGCATCCCGACACGCATCGAGCAGGATCCGGTACGACCACGCCTCGAAGTGAGACGGATCGGGCAGCCGGCGCAGGAAGCGCCAGATGTCGATGAACGCCTGCTGCGTGGCCTCCTCGGCCAGCAACGCCTCGCGGAGAACGCCGTGCGCCAGCCGAAAGAGCCGCGGATGGGTGGCCACCGTCAGCGCCTCGAACGCACGCTGGTCGCCACCCTGTGCTCGCACCACGAGTTCCCGGTCCATACCCCTCGGTTCGGTGTACCCCCGCTCGTGCGGCCGACCGGGTGGCCGCTTCATGTCATCTTCGCCTGAGCCGACTACGGCAGCGCGGCGATGGCCTCCTCTGCCATCTGGGTCTCGCCGAGGGGATCGGTCACGACCCAGACGGTGTCCTCACTGCTGAAGACGTACTGCTTGGTGTCACCGTAGTCGAGCGTCGTGACCGTGTGGCCGCCGATCTCCTGCTCGCTGCGACCGACGCCATCGAGCAGGGTGGCATAACTGGACGTGTCTGCCCCTTCGCCCAGGATGATCTGCGAGCGCAGTGCTTCCAGCTGATCGGCAGCACCGGCGGGCAGCCGGTAGCCCTCGATCTGGATGCTGTCCTGACTGGAATCAAGGCCCCACCAGGCGACGACACCCAGGATCTCGGAAGGTGAGATACCCGCGTTGAGGTACAGGTCCAACAGCCAGGCGTCGACTTCCGGTCCCAGGCGCTCGCTGAGCGTGGGCAGGAAGAGCGGCTCGGTGGACTCATAGAGGCCGATGCGGCGGCGATCGGTCAGCGCGTAGGGGACCTCTGTCAGCAGGGAGTCGCCGGTCAGGGCGCCGACCGGAGTCGGTCCCGGCAGTTGGTCGAGCGCATCCCAGACATAGTCCTCGTCGCCCTCGATGATCCAGGCGGTGTCGTCCTTGAGATAGACGGTGCGGGGGTAGACGCCGGGCATCGCGGCATCGATGACACGCAGCGTCCACTTGTTGCCGAAGGGGCGCATGACGAGCGCGGGCGTGGTGAGGTCACCCATCATCAGGTCGACCGCGCCTGTCGCGAAGTCGCGCGCATCGGCGCCGGCGATGCGGAAGGCGGCCACCACCGCGTTGTTGTCGGGGGTCGGCTCATAGAGCGCCGTTCTGACGGTCAGGTCATCGATGCTCTTGCCGACGCTCTCCACGAGCGCCTCGGTGCGCTCGGCGTAGGTGGGATCGTTCGTGGCGCCCTCAGCAGCGCGAGCGAGCCACTCTGGACCACTGAACGTCTCAGCGGCCAGCAACTGCCCACCCAGCATGACGGGGAACTCGATACCGCTCGCGTCGACGGCCGGCACGGCCGAGGCCGCGGGGCTCTGTGTCGCATCCTGCGCCAGGCCCGTCGTGGGCAAGGACAGCGCGAACACGGACGCAAGCGCGACGGCGACCACACGGGTTCGACCCACGAGTGCACCGCGCGTCCTGGTTCGGGAGTTCAAGGGATCAACCTCCATGGAGCCGTCGGATCCTCAAGCCGGACCGGCGGATGATTGGCACAGCGTAACGCCGCTGGGCCGAACTTGGGCGAGAGCAGAGCGGGGCCACCGCGGCTCGCTCTGCTGTGGCGTCAGGCGGGCGCCGGCGAGGTGCCCCTCGGCGGCATCCTCACGCCGGGTAGCTCAGCGGCAGTCGGCTGGGCTTGGGCGGAGAACTGCTCGTGCGCCGGGGCCGATGCCATTTCGGGCGCGTCGGACAGCTGGGCGTCGGTGGCGCATTCGGTCACGGCGGCAGTCCCTTCGACGACGCCGGAGCCGTCAGCGCCAGCGCCAGCTTCGCCGTTAGTGGTCGTGACCATCGTGACGGCTGGATCGACCGGCTCGCAGGCATCGGGAGCGACCGCCTCAGCCGCAGCTTCCTCGGCCTCGGCCTCCGCCTCGGCCTTTGCTGCCTTGCGCGCCTTGGCCTTCTGCTTGGCGCGCTCCTGCTTCTTCTGCTTGGCCTGCAGTGCCCGTTGGCCCTGTTTGGTGGAGGTCTTGTCGATCTTGATGACGCCCGTTGGCAGGTAACCCAGCGGGTTGACGTCGTTGCCGCCACGCAACAGTTCGAAGTGCAGGTGAGTGCCCGTGCTGTTGCCGGTACTGCCCATCTTGCCCACGGTCTGGCCGGTATGGACCAGCTCGCCGGCACGCACCGTGTCGGTCGGGTTCAGGTGCCCGTAGCGGGAGACGTAGCCGTCGGGATGGACGACGACCACGATCCAGGCGCGCCCGCCTTCGTCCCAGGGGTTCCAGCCGACATAGGCCACGACACCGACCGCGACGGATCGGACCGGAGTGCCGTAGCCGTCGACGATGTCCACGCCATCGTGGAAGTGGCGACAGGAACCGCGTCGGGGGTTGAGGTAGAAGCCGGTACAACCGTAGGTCTGGGCGATGCGTCCAGTGGTGGGCCAGGAGAATGACGCCTGGCCTGTCAGGCTGACCGCCGACTGGTTGTCGGCACGCTCCGCGGCCAGGCTCGTCATCTGCACGATGCGGCTGGCCAGAGCGCCTTCGGCCGACTCGCGACGATAGATGGCGGCACGTTTGGCGCTCTTGAGCGACCTGACGCGCGCCTGCCTTGACCACTTGACGCGGGCCAGCGCGCGGACATGGGCACTCACCGACCGCTCTTGGCGCTCCGCGCTGCGGACATCCTGGCGGAGCTTCTTGACGCGCTGCTCATAGCCACTCTGGGATGGCGCCTCACCCTCCGGGGGTGGCGACGCCTTGAGGGACTCGGCGTGCTCCTGCTCGACCTGTGCCAGATGGTTCTTGCGATCGCGGACGAGTGCCGACGCCTGCGTTCGGGCGCGCTTCCCGCGTGCCAAGGTGTGCCGGGCTCGCTTGAGGTCGCGCTTGGCGCTCTTGAGGTCGCGACCGACCTGGGCCACCACCGCGTCCTGCGTGAGCATGGCGCGCTCGGCGTAGAGCTGGCCGGACCGATTGGCAGAGATCTGGTTGCCGAGGCCAGACGCACTGGCCGGTCCTGGCGCAGCGACGATCGCGGACGCGAGCAACGTGAACGCCATGATCCCGACGAGCGCGCGCATAGCGACTCGAGACCACGCTACGGGTAGCGCTAGGGGCACCGCTCTCCACTCCACTCTGGTCCTTTGAGGTGGCCATCGCCGGGGGCATGGGCAGACTTGGACCCACCTCGGGTATCGGCATCGTAGAGGTGCCATGTACCCCTGTCGGCCTAGTCGTTGGTCCGTTGCGGCTAGTACCGATGGGCTACGCGATCCTGCTGCGCGCTCGATCAGTGGACCAGGCGCGCACGTCCATCGTCCGGATGGTCGGGTGGATCTTGTTCGAAGTCGTGGCCGATGCGATCGGCGGTGCGATGGATGGCCTCGTCGATCTCCAGGAACTCGGCCAAGCCGCCGAAGTTTGCGTGCCAGTCGAGCAGCTCGTGGAAGGCCTCGTGGATGACGGCGTCACGCAGACCCGCCACCTGCAGCTCCACCAGCACGTCGTCGTCCACACTCTCACCAGTGAGGGCCATCGAGATGGCGCCGTCGAGGGACTCTCCCTGATCGAGGCGCCTGATGATCTCCCTGGCCAGCTCGCTCACGGTCTTGGCCATGCGCCTCCTCTTCGTTCGTTCTTCTGCATCATCAAGGGTACGCCAGTGCCCGTCCTACTCGGCCGGGGGGCGCGTATCGATGGTCTGGGGCGAGCCGTGCGTACGCTCGGCGATGGTGAAGCGACCCACGTGCTCTGCGTGCGGGTCGGAGATGACGATGCCGAACGTCTCCATCAGCTGGTCCGGGTTCAGCACGTCAGCCCCCGGCCCCAGCGCCACGACGCGGCGCGCCAGCAGCAGCACCTGGTCATATTCCACCGCTTCGCCGATATCGTGGGTGGCGGTCACGAGCGCGGAACCGCGCTGCAGCTCCCCGGCGAAGGCGTCCATGTATCGCTCGCGCCCGGCGGCATCCAAACCGGCGGTGGGTTCGTCGAGCACGATGAGGTCGGCGCGGTGGGCCAGCACATTCGCCAGGTACACCCGCTGGCGCTGGCCACCGGACATGTCACGGATGGGCTTGTTGCGCAGGTCCGTGACCGCCATCGCCTCCATGGCCCAGTCGACCAGGTCCGCATCCTCGGCACTGGCGCGGCCGAAGAGGCCCAATGACGCGTAGCGTGCCATGCGCACGACGTCGATAGCGCGGATGGGCAGGATGTAGCCCGATTCATGGAACTGCGAGAGGTAGGCGAGCCGGGCCGGTGACTTGCCCGGGGCGTCGCCCAACACGCGTAGCGAGCCCGAGAGCGGGGGTGCCAATCCCACCAGCGCACGGATGAAGGTGGACTTGCCCGAGCCGTTGGTGCCCACCAGCGCCAACGAGCCGCCCTCCGGAACGGTCAGCTCGATATCAGACACGACCACCTCACCGCGATAGCCGATGGCGAGGTCATGGGCCTCGATGGCGGTCACGGCCGCGTCTCTCCCGTCTCGGAGTCGGTACGGCCGTTCACCTGGCGTGGTTGGCGCAGGTTGGTGAGCAGCAGCACAGCGAAGAAGATGCCCACCGCCGCCAACACGATGGTGGCGCTCGCGGCGACGTCATACCAGTAGCTCGCAAGAAGGCCGATGTAGGTGCTCGCCGAGCCCACCACGATGCCGATGATCATCATCGAGCTGGTGCGATTGGCCAGCAACGCACCGGTCGCGGCAGGCGCCAGCAGCATGCCGAAGACCAGCAGGGTGCCGACCGTCTGGAAGGCCACCACGACCGTGAGCGCTACCAACAGCATCATCAGCGTGTGGTAGCGACGCGAAGAGAAGCCGGCCACGTCTGCCTGTTCGGGATCGAAGCTCAGCAACAGGAACGGCCGCGATGCCGCGATAGCGGTCGTCACTACCGCGACGGTGGCGATGGCCATGACCACCAGCTGCTCGGCACTGGTCCCCAGGATCTGACCGAAGAGGATGGCCAGCAGGTCACCCTGGAATGCGCTCGAGGCGGAGACGATCACCACGCCCAGCGCCAGCATGGCCACGAAGAGCAGCCCGATCGCCGTGTCCGACGAGAGGCGCGAACGGTTGGTCACCAGCGTCACGCCGCCGATCATCACCACGGCACCCACGGCAGCGCCCAGCATGCCGGGCAGGCCCAGCAGGATGGCAGCCGCGATCCCGGGCAGCACGCCGTGGGCAAGCGCATCACCGATGAAGGCCAAGCCGCGCAGCACCACGAACGTGCCGATGACCGCGCAGGCGATCGCCACCAGGACGCCCGCGACGAGCGCGCGAAACATGAAGGCGTTATCGATGAACGGGTCTAGCAGTGCTTCCAACCGACCTCCGCGCCGTGAACTGATACACAGTCTCACACAGCATCGCTCTGGGCGACTGGGGCCGCATGTCATACACTCGACATCGGAAGGGCACAGGGTGCCGCGGAAGGGCGCAGAGTGCCGAGAAATCGCATTGACCAAACGGAGAGTCCGATGATCGCGCTCCGACCCACGAGCATCCTGGCCCCTGTGGCCTCACTCATCCTGACCTTTGGCATCGCTGGAGCAGCGACCGCCCAGGACGCCACGCCGGCAGCGTCGGCGGACCCGGTCGCGTCAGTTGAGCCGGCGGCATCGACTGGCCCGGCGGCATCGGCTGACTCCACGGCCACCGTCATCGCCTCGCCCATCGGTGACCCACGTCCGGCGCCGGAGCTGGCAGGGCTGATCAACTCCGACGGCTCGCCCTTCGTCCTGGACGACTACCTGGGCAGTAACGTGCTCATCTACTTCGGTTACACGCACTGCCCCGACGTCTGCCCCCAGACCATCGGCGAGCTTTTCGGTGTCTGGGAAGAGCAGCCCGATATGCAGGCGCTCTTCATCACCGTCGACCCGGAGCGGGATACGCCCGAGTTCCTCGAAGAGTGGACGCGCTACCTGCCGGAGAACCTGCACGCGGTCACCGGCACGCCAGATGCCATCCGCCGCGCTGCCGACGCCTATGACGTCCGCTTCGCGCGCGTGGATTCGGACTCGTCGGCCGGCTACACCATGGCGCACACCGCGCTGCTCTATCTCATCGATGAACATGGCCAGCTCTTGCTGTCCTATCCATTCGGAACCCCGGCCACAGAGATCGCCGCGGATATCGCGGTGCTTGAAGCCGAATAGCCCCACGTTTCGGGGGGAGGAGAAACCCATGTCCCGTAGCAAGCGCCTGATGCTCCTGTCCGGGGCCAGCGTCGCCGTCGCCGCCAGCCTGTCTCTTGGCTCGGTCGCGGCCCAGGATGACGACAGCATGGATGACATGGCATCGCTGGCACCGACCGAGTCGATGGAGCCCACAGGTTCGATGGAGCCCATGGCTCCGGGCCTGTACGTGCGTGATGCCTGGACGCGCGAGTCGCCTATGGTCGATCTGGCCGGTGCGGCGTACCTGGTCATCCACAACAACACCGACGCCGATGACGCGCTCATCGGTGCCTCCAGCCCGGTGGCTGAGGTGGTCGAGATCCACCAGAGCTCCATGGACGACGAAGGCGTGATGTCCATGGCACAGGTCGAGGAGATCCCCATCCCGGCCTACGAGGATGCGATCCTCGAGCCGGGCGGCTACCACATCATGCTCATCAACCTGGTCGAGCCGCTGGTGGAGGGTACCGATGTCGAGATCACGCTCGACTTCCTGACCGCCGAGTCCCAGACGGTCACCGCAGTGGTCGGTTCCGGCCCCGTGATGGACGACTTGGGCATGTCCATGGACGACGAGATGGGTGACGACGCCGGCGGCGCCATGGGTGATGGCGATGACATGGATGATGAGGGAGCCGAGAGCGACGGATAGCGTCCCGAAGAACGCGCGTCTAGCTCCCCGAGGCCCCAGCTCACAAAGCAGGGGCCTCGACTATGCTGGCGCGACCGTTTCCTGTACGAGGACCTCGATGACCGCCATCCTCCGCCCTGCTCGCTTCCTTCGCGCTCTCGCCTCCTTGCTGATCACCTTGCTGCTCGTGGTCACCTCCGTGATGGCCGTGTCGGCCCAGGGTGAGGAGCCAGAGTTGACATGGGCCCCACTCGTCACACCGCCTCCGATCGCCGAGCCGTCCATCTGGTCGCCCACCGAGCAGGCCGACGGCTTCGCCATGGGCTCGCCGGATGCGCCGGTGACAGTGGAGATCTGGGAGGATTTCCAGTGCCCCTTCTGCCAGCGCTTCACCTTCGAAGTCGAGCCCAGCATCGTGGAGCGATACGTGCAGAGTGGCGAGGTGCGCCTGGTCTTCCGGAACCTGGCCTTCCTGGGAGAAGAATCACGCTGGGCCGCGGTGGCCGCCAGCCTGGCCGCGGATCAGAACAAGTTCTGGCCATACCACGATTACCTCTTCGCCAATCTCGAGGGCGAGAACCGTGGCTCGTATCACCTTGATCGACTGCTCGAGATGGGTGCGGCGGCAGGACTCGACATGGACCAGTTCAAGGCAGGGCTGACCCTCGACCAGGCCCGCGAACGCTTCGCTCAGATCGAGGCAGACGCGCGCCAGGACGCATACACCCTGGGTATCAGCGCCACCCCCACCGTTACCGTCGACGGGGTTCCCTTGCAGGCACCCGACTTCGCCTCGGTCTCGGCCGCCATCGACATCGCGCTCGCCAAGTGGCGCACCGCCAACGAGGCTGGAGCGAGCACAGGGCCGGAGTCAAGCACAGGGCCAGAAGCGAGCCCGGGGCCGGAATCGAGCCCGGAGGCCGACGTGAGCCCAGCGTCCGAATAGCCCCAGTCCACTCTCGACGCCGCCGACGCGCTACGATGCGGCCATCGGGCACCGCAGCGGAGATACCAGCTTGACCGCATCACAGCCACCCAGCGAGGCAGGATCCTCAGCCTCAACGTCGGGTGCGCGCGCCAGCGTCGACAAGGCCACCGCCATCACGGGCGATCTCATCGACCGTGGAGCGCCATGGAATTCACGGACCTCATGGACGATCGTCCTCATCGAGGGTGTCGTGGCCGCCATGGTGGGGCTCATCTTCCTGGTCAAGCCCTTGGGTGGCTCCAGTACCACCCTGCAGCTCGTCGGTCTGATCCTCCTGGGTGGGGCCCTGATCACGGCGTTCCAGCTCTGGCGCCAGCAGATGCGCCCGGACCTGGAGACGCTGGCGGCCTTCCGAGCGGGCTCGGGCGTGACCGTCGGGCTGGTGGTCGTGGTGGCCACGTTCTTCACCGCCGTGACCGATGCGGTCACCGCGGCACTTGCAGTGGTGGTCGGCATCGGCTTCATCATCTTCGGCCTGGCCGGCATCGCAGCCAGCTTCGTCCGCAGGGCTGACGACGCGCCGCTACCCGTTGCCAACCTGGTGCTCAATGCGGTGCTGGCCCTCGCTGGCGCCGTGCTGATGTTCTCCGGCGCGGGGGGCGCAGATGCCGTCGACGGCATCTTCAACCTGCTCGGCATCCTGCTCATCGCCGCCGGCTTGGGCCTCGCCGGCTACGCCTACCTGCTGCGCCAGCAGGCCATCGCGCGCGGCTAACACCCCCGGCCCGGTCGAGCCCCGGCCCGGTCTAGTCCCGGCCCGGTCTAGTCCCGGATGACCAGCCTCACCAACGACTTAGCCAAGACCGCCGCGACCCTCTCGGTCGGAGCTGTGACCGGGCAGACCGGTGATGAGCCGACTACCGCGCCCGCGCGTCAGGAATGACCACGCCCAGCGGACCATCACCAGCACGCGGTTCTGCAAGCCGATGAGCCAGAAGATGTGGATGCCCAGCCACATGAACCAGGCGAGGAAGCCGCTGAAGCGGACCCTGCGGAAGTCGGCCACCGCTCGCAGTCGGCCGATGGTGGCGAGCTCGCCAAGATCCCTGAACGCGAAATCAGGGATGGTCACGCCATCCCGCTTGGCAACGATCGAGCGGGCCGCATACTGCCCGCCCTGGATGCCGCCCTGCGCCACGCCCGGAACCATCTTGCCCGACGACCACTCGGCCGCAGCCAGGTCACCCACGACCCAGATGTCCCGATAGCCGGGGATGGTCAGGTCGGCCGCGACCTGGATGCGCCCGACGCGGTCCGTCGGGGCGCCCGTTGCCTCGGCCACGGCCTTGCCGAACGTGCTCACCGTGACCCCCGCAGCCCAGAGCACCGTGCGAGCCGGGATGCGGCTACTCGCGCCACCTTCAGCGCCACGAACGGTGACGCCCTCAGCGTCGATGGCGGTGACCATCGTCTTGGTGCGGATGGTGGTACCGAGCTGCGCCAGCTGCCGCGACGCTGCGCGGGAGAGCGAGCGCGGGTAGGTCGGCAGCACCCGGTCGGTGCCCTCGACGAGGTAGACCAGTGCCTCCTCGGTATTGATGGCTCGGAAGTCCCGCGGCAGCGCATCGCGAGCGATCTCGCAGAGCGATCCGGCCAGCTCCACGCCCGTGGGCCCGGCGCCGACGATGACGAAGGTCATCCACTCATGCTGCTTGCTGGTGTCGGTCTCCAGCTCGGCATGCTCGAAGGCATCGAGGATGCGGGCGCGCATCTGGAGTGCGTCCTCGAGCGTCTTGATACCCGGCGCGAACTCCGCCCAGGCATCGTTGCCGAAGTAGGAATGCCTGGTGCCGGTGGCCACGATGAGCGAGTCGTAGGGCAGGTCGGTGCCATCATCGAGCCGCACGGTCCTGGCCTCGGGGTCGATGCCGACGGCCTCGCTCAGCAGCACGCGTGTGTTCTGCTGCTGGCGCAGGATGAGGCGCAACGGTTGGGCGATGTCCGACGGCGCCAAGGCACCGGTGGCGACCTGGTACAGCAGCGGGCTGAAGAGATGGTGGTTGCGGCGATCCACGAGGGTGATCTCCACATCGGCCTTGCGCAGGGCCCGTGCCGCATAGAGCCCACCATAGCCGCCGCCGATGATCAGGACGCGGTGCCGATCAGCCATCGTGTCTCTCCTTGCGCTCGCGGGTCGCTGCCCTGAGCATGCCACGTCCGTCGAGGTCCTCGGCCACGATAGACTGCCACATGACTCCCGTCGTGCCGCCGTTCTCCTTCGCTCAAGCCGCACCTCCGCCTCCCCTGACGGACGTGGTCGATGCCCTCTGGGTGGCCCGTGGCACCATCACCTACGCGCGCGAACGCATCATGCCCACCACGAGCCCGGTGCTCATCATCAATCTGGGCTCGCCGTTCCGCGTGCGGGCGTCCCGTCGCGACGATGGCGATGGCCTTCGCACCGATGGCTGGATCGTCGGGCCCCAGACCGGATACGTCGAGAACATCCCGTTGGACCGCATCGTCGACCTCGACCTGTTGTGGGGACCGGGCGGTCAGATCATCAACTATCTCAAATCCGAGCACGGCATGACCCACGGCTACGCCAACCTCGTGGCGATGCAGGCACTGCACCAGCCCGCGACCGAAGACGAGCTGGTGGCGGCCCAGTACAGCGGCAAGGAGCAACTACGCCCGATCTACGAGGCCGCGCTGGCGATGGCGATGGGCCTCGGAGCCGATGTCGAGCCGGCGCCGAAGAAGACCTATGTGAGCCTTCGCCGGAACAAGCAGTTCGCGCTGCTGAAGCCGGCTACGAAGACGCGACTGGAAGTCGGCCTGAACCTGCCCGGCGAGACCGCGACCGACCGCCTCACCGCCACCACCGGGATGTGCACACACATCGTGACGATCGCCAGCGTGGATGAGGTGGACGAAGAGGTGAGAGGCTGGCTTACGGCGGCGTACGAACGCGCCTGAGCACGGGTGGCCCGAGCGCGCCTGAGCACCTCTGGCGGATGCGCTGGGGCCGATCTTTCGGCTGACTCAGCCCCTGGCCCGCTCCACCAGCCATGCCGCGGCGGCCTCACGCGTCATGTGCAGATGCGAACGAGCGCCGCGCGGTGTGGTTGCCAGCCAACGACTGCCGAACTGGCCAGCACTCAGCCCAGACCGGCCGACCCTGCCGATGACCTGCTCGCCGTACAGCACGTCGTACTGGCCGGCACCCCGCGGTGTGGTGGCGCGGTAGGTCACGTTGGAGGACTTGTCACTCGCGGCCATGGTGGTCCCGAGTGTAGTGCTCTCGATCCGGGCGGCAGAGTCGTTGGGCGCCCGCGGTGCGATGCGCGCGACCTGCTCGATCCAGGATCCAGAACGCGGTCGTGCCTACACCCGTTCCAGGATCATCACCGGGATGTGGTCGCGCTTGGTGTCTCGCTCGTAGTCCGCGAACTGGGGGGCGTTGGCCTTGTGCTGGGTCCAGATGCGCTCATACTCGTCGCCGTGGGCCTCGCGAGCCTTCGCCTTGAAGGTCTCGGTGCCGAACTCGACCGTGACGTTGGGATTCGCGAGCAGGTTGTAGTACCAAGCGGGGTTCTCATCGGCGCCACCCTTGGAAGCGAAGACGGCCCAGCCACCCTCGACCGGCAAGCAGGCCAGTGGGTTGATGCGCGCCTGGCCGGACTTGGCGCCCTTGTGATGCAGGAGCAGCAGGGTGAGGTGCGCAAAGTAGCCGCCGACTTGGCCATCATTGGCACGGAATTCGTCGATAACACCCTGGTCGTGCGGGCTGGTCGCTGTGGTCATCAGTCCCTCGTTGGTTGCTGTGTCAATCATTGCTCCCGCAACCATAAGGCGTGGGAATGCGATTCGTCAACCGCGATTCCGTGGCCGGAGCGGGTCGCCCGCATCACCGCTGAACAAGACCGCGCGGCCGTCGCAAAGGGATCGGTATTCAGCCGTCGTCGGCACGCGTTTGACCACCAAGCACATAACTGACGAACGCGCGGCACCGGGTGTCTCCTGTTTGCGTGGGAGTGCCGATCCCGGACCGGTGTGCACGTGGCTTGCGTACGGGTCAAGCGTGGGACGGGGAATGTAGCCTCGGCGTCACTTACGTGCGTACCACGCAAACTCCGCCGGGCTGGCGTTAACGCCACCAAGAGCGCAGCAGCGGTCAGGCTCGGGGTCTACCCGCCAGGCGGTTGATCCACTCACGGGCGCGTCTGGCTGGCGGTGTGACTTCGACCATGTCCCGACGCTGCAACCGATGCCGCAGCCAGATGGGCGTGGGCTCCTGGTCGAGTGGCCGCGTTCTGGCATCGAGGCTCGAAGCGTCCATCATGGGGATACGCGTCGCCCCCAGCTGGGCGGGTGTGTGCTGTGCCACGGTCGTTCTCCTTCGACAGGTGCAATTGACCTGGGCCTGACCGGGCACTGGGCAGACACCGCGATTGCGGCGCCATAAGGATACGGGGTAACGCAAGCCCCGTCTCCACGTTTGGCCCAACCGCGGACTTCGGGTCGGTATCGGTCGGTTCGCGCTCGAGTGGGACCTGCCTCCCGCCGACCGACCGGCATCCGTACGGGGGGCGGTACACCCGGTCCTCGGACGGTCCACCCGGCCGACCGAAAGGGCCATTGGTTGGCGCGACAGGGACGAGTTGAATGGTAACCGCTGGGTCTGAAATCTTCGGCCCGCGCCTGCCATGGCATCGCCGACAAAGGTTCAGGCCGTGCGCGACATCAAGTGAGGTCCTAGTCCTATGCAAAAGTTGACCAGAGCTGGCGCAGTCGTCGCCAGCATCGCGATGTTGGTGGCAGTCGCACCGTCAGCAGGCGTCATGGCACACGCCGGCCAGGGCGGCAACGACCTGATCCACGCCTGTATCAAGAAGGGCGCCGGCACGCTCGCGAAAGCTCCCAAGAACCCGTCCGCGAAGTGTCCGTCCGCCTGGTCGCCGATTCACTGGTCGCGCGTGGGCGGCGGCGAGGTCGGTCCGCAAGGCCCCCAGGGTCCTAAAGGTGAGCCGGGCGAAGCCAGTGGCGTCCCCGGTCCCAAGGGTGACACGGGCGACCAGGGCCCGCAGGGCGACAAGGGAAACAAGGGCGACCAGGGCGAGCCGGGTGCCGCTGGTGCCCAGGGTCTCCAGGGTGAGCAGGGTCCGCAGGGCGACCAGGGCGAGCCGGGTGCCGCTGGTGCCCAGGGTCTCCAGGGCGAGCAAGGCCTCCAGGGCCTGATGGGTGCCGCTGGCGCCCAGGGCGACCAGGGTCTCCCCGGTGCTGACGGTGCCGATGGCGACCAGGGTCCCAAGGGTGACACGGGCGACCAGGGTCTCCCCGGTGCCGCTGGTGCTGACGGCGTGAGCGGCTGGGAGCGTATCGTCGGCACGGTCAGTGCCTACGACCTTGCGAGCCTCAAGACGGCCGTCGCCGACTGCTCCGAGGGCAAGAAGGTCGTCGGAGGCGGCTACGTCGTCGAAGGCGACTACGACTTCGAAGGCGTTCGCGTGATCCCCATCTCCAACCTGCCAAGCGATGACGACACCTGGTCGGTGACCGCCAATCAGGACACTTGGTGGTTTCCGCCCACCGACTGGTCCATCCAGGCCTACGCGATCTGCATGACCGCTTCCTAGCGGAACCGCGGCTCAAGCCGCGCAGTGCTGAACGAGAAGACCCCGTCACCCTCGTGGCGGGGTCTTCTCATGCTTCCGGCGACTATGACTCAGGACCAGGGGTCGTCGAGGTTCGCCGCCGCACGCGAGCGTGCCGCCACGCCGAACCAGCGCTCCAGCAGATGCAGCGCCAGATCGATGCCGGAGCTGACGCCGGCCGCGGTCAGGATGGCGCCCTCGTCAACGACCTTGGCGGCGACGACATCGGCACGAGGAAACTCCAACCGCAACCGTTCGAGCGCGGAGGTGTGCGTGGTCACCCGCTGACCATCCAGCAGGCCGGCGCGACCCAGCAGGAAGGCCCCAG
>JBBSAV010000042.1:0-24501 GCA_038251965.1 Candidatus Limnocylindrales bacterium | reverse complement strand
GACAACCGACCCGCGCCATCGCCTCTCGACTTCCGAGCACGCTGTTGCTAGCATCCGCCCGCACGACGGTCCTCGTTGTGGCCGTCATCGAACGGGCACGGAGGTCAACCGAAGATGTCTGAGTCGAGACGACCACTGGTCATGCTTGGGGCCGCCGCCATGCTGTTGGCAACGGCGCAGGCGGTCGCTGGGTAAGGACCGACGCACTACTTCCTGCCTGCACCCAGCGGAACACCACTCACGGTGACGCAGGGAAATGACACGCGCCCGCTGGGGGGCGACCATGTCGGCATCAGCCAGTACGGATATGACTTCGAATCGGTCTATGGATCGGGGTTCCCGGTGGTGGCTAGCCGTGCCGGAGTGGTGGAGTCGGTCCGCAGCGATGTGGCCGACGGAAACTGCCCAGACACGGGCCAGGCCGAGCCACCGCCCGCTGGACCGAGGTGAACCATGTCGTCATCGACCACCTCGACGGCACGTCGGCGCTGTACCTGCATCTCGCCCAGGGTTCGTCGGATGGGCTGCAGGTGGGCGACGGCGTGCTCCGGGGTCAAAGCCTGGGCACCGCTGGCAATAGCGGCTGGACCGATGCCACCAAGCTCCATCTCATGGTCTAAGGTCCTCGGGACAACGGAGAACGCGGTCGATGCGCGCCTGAGCGTGTCCGCCGTCAATGCGGCCGGGGAGTCCCATACGGCCGTGCGGTCCCTCGCTGATCCGGGCCGACCGGCCGGAGGAACACAGTCGACAGGAACACGTCCTGGCCCTCCTCACAGTCGAGACGGCCGAGCAGCGACGGACTTGGGACGCCCTACGCTCCCTCGGCGGGAGGACCCTCCGGGATAGCGCCGAGCTGCTGCATCAACGCGAGCGAGTCCATGACGCCCCAGTGCTCTTGGCAGAGCCCGTCGTCGCCCATGCGCATGATGTCGATGAGCCCGATGTCCACCTGCTTGCCGGTCGCGGCCACGCCCACAAAGGGACCCTCGTGGGTACCGGTCAGCCGGACGCGAGCGGTGACCTTGTCGCCACCGACGAAGACATCCTGGGCATCCATCCGCACGTCGGGAAAGGCCGCGCGGAGCGCGCGGAAGGAGGCCATGACCCCCTCCTTCGTGGGGGCGAGACCCGGCGCCTCCTCGTGCTCGACGAAGTCGTCGGCCAGCAGTTCGCCGAAGCCGTCGATGTCCCCGGCGTTGATGAGGTCGTAGAAGCGACGGATCGTAGCGACGTGGTCCATGGGGACTTCCTTGGCGGTGGGGGGCGGCGAGTATAGGCCGGGCGCTGTAGGCTGCGGGGGCACGAGTCCCAGTCGAGGCAGCGCGCACAGCCAACGGAACGAGCGCGTTGGCGGCGGCGAAGTCCCGACGAGCCTGGCATGTATCGTTCGACCGGCGACCGGCGACTGGATGAGCGGAGGGACGGATGCGCACGCGGTTCGGTGTAGATGACGAGGAGGCCTTCTTCGCGACCCGTGATGCTCTCGTGGAGTCGTACCTCGGCGCGGTGGAGGGCCCGGAAGACCCGCCCGATGGCTTCGTGGCCTCGACGATGCTCGACTACAAGTGGGGCTACGGCGACGGGCACATCACCCGATGGCGACGCGTGGACATCGAGGACCTGCTGCTGGGCTTCTTCCCGCGCAAGGTCACGCTCGACGAGGAGGACCTGCTGCACGTCGTGCCGGATGCGGCCGACTTCCTGAGCTTCCTCGACCGCCAGGGGTTGCTCCGCGGCGACCCGCTGCCGGACCTCCAGGCGACCGCGCGAGGATTCGTCCCAGCCTTCGTCGACGCCATGAGTGACCCGGCGAATTTCGGGATGGCCAAGGGGCTGTTCGGGCAACTGGACACGGAGGGGGTCGATATCGAGGACGAGGCGGCCGTCCAGCACTGGCTCGATGATCCCGACACACGGCTGGACACCGAGTCCGACGAGTCCTTCGGGAGCGACGGTATCGAGCCAGCTGCCTTTCCGCCCATCGACCTCCCGCCACGTGCGGAGCTCGAGGTCGCCGCAAGGGCATCCGCGCCCCTGGCCAGGCTGACCGCCTTCGCGAAGTCGGTGGGGGGCGGCCGCAAGCTCACCCAGAAGGGCTACTTGACCCTCGCCGACGCCAGGGAGCTCGTCACAAGCCTGGGCACTGGCGACACGCTCGACGGACGCATCGGGGAGCACGTCTTCAGAACGCGCAGCTCCGCGGAACTTCCCGTGCTGGACCACACGTTCCGCTGGGCGCGCGCCGCGGGGTTCGTCAAAGTCCGCCACCGACGCGTCTCGACGACGAAGCGCGGCGATGCCCTTGGATCGGATCCACTGCAGGACTGGGGCCTGGCCTCCGATGGGCTCGTGAAACTCGAGTCAGCGGGCACAGGCGAGGACCCGCGCACCTTTCTCGGCTGGGACGATGCTGTCCGCTGGCTCGCCGAGTGGCTGCCGGTCGCGCTCTACGGGGGAAGCGGGCTCGCGGCAGACCGGCTGCAGGAGATCGTGTGGAACTCGATCGAGGCCGACTACCTCGTCTCGTCCGATCCGTCCATCCGGGAGGGCCAGCGTACGGTCGTCGGGCATGCGGTCGACCGCATCGTGGACCCGTTCGTCGAGCTGGGAGCCATCGCCGTGACCGACGGTAAGTTCGCCCTGACGCCGCTCGGCCTGTGGGGGACGAACCGGTGGCTCAGGGCGAAGGGTGAGATCGCGCCGGTCGTGGGCGAGCTCGCGGACGCCGGAGCTGCAGAGTTGCTGGCAGCCTGCGCGGAGATGCCGCTCGAGGTCGCGGAGCAGGAGATCCGCGCCTGGATCGAGGCCCGGCCAGAGACGGCGACCAGCGAGCTGGCCGAGGTGGCACACTCGGGCGCGCTACCGATGATGGCGCTCCACGCGCTCAGTTTCGCCGGACCTGGGGCCGAGGCCGAGGTGCGTGCGATGCTCAAGGGGGAGGACCTCCGCCCGCAGGCACTGCTGTGGCTCGTGGGCAATGGCTTCGAGGACGCCTCGGCACTCTCACCCGAGACCATGCGGTCCTTGCTGGTCGAGACGCTCGCGGTCCAGGTAGATGCCGCTGGGCCCATCGCGGCCGTCGCGCATTTCCAGGGCCTGGGTCCTGAGGACGAGCAGATCGCGATGCTCGAGGGCCTGTTGCACGCGGAGCACCCGCGGACCTCCGAGCTCCTGGGGCTCATCGGGCGCCATCACCCAACCAAGGCTGTCGCCAAGGCCGCCCGCAAGACGGCGTTCCGGCGCGGGTCGTTCGGCCCGTCCTGAAGCGCGGTGTCGACTTCCGCGTCAGGCGGAGTCCGGTGCGATCAACTGCAGGCTTGGGAAGTACGTTCGATAGCGCGTCGCATCGCGCGTCAACAGCCGGTGGCCGGTGACCGCGGCGTGGGCGCCGATGTAGAAGTCAGGCAACGGCGAGCGTGTCGCGCCTCCTGCCGCTCGGTAGCGCCGAAAGGCCACGCCCGCCAGGAAAGCTGCCTCGAAAGGGAGATGCTCACGGCGGTAGAGGTCGTGCGGAAGGGCCTCCTCCAGCATCTCGATGGAGTCGAAGCCGATCGAGACTTCGGCGTAGATGAGCGGATTGATCACGAGGATCGCCTCGTCGGCCGCACGCTCGAGCGAGTCGCTGGACCAGCCGGCCCAGACCGGATCACCAGTGATGACGTCGATCAGCACGTTGCTGTCGATGATGACTGCGGTCACTCCTCTCCCCGCGTGAGGGCCAGGATCTCATCAGTGCTCATGGACACGTGACCGGCTCCCCGGCGCAGTTGCGCGACCGCCCGTGCGCCCCTGCTGGGCCGTCGCGAACCGCGCACCTTGACGATCCTGACGCCCGCGGGCTCGACGACGAACTCGACCTCGGTCTCGGGCAACAGGCCGGCCTGCTCTCGCACCGCCTGAGGGATGGTCACCTGCCCCTTCGATGTGATTCGCATGGCGCACCTCTTCTTACCAGTAAGAGTAGCACTCACTTGATTCCTACTCAGTCCTGCGATTCGGTCGGAGCGCCCCGACTCCAGGGTCTCGTTGGTCTCGACGCTCCGCCAGAGTCCGCCATGCTGGAGGCACCGGCGAACTCTGGCGCGCGATGTTGACAGTTCTGGCCGCATATGGCTACATGTGGCCATGAAGCACGTCCAGATCGCCGAACTCAAGGACCACCTTTCGCGACATCTTCGCGCCGTCGAAGCCGGGGATGAGGTCATCGTCACCGATCGTCAGCGGCCCATCGCGCGCATCGTTCCGGTCACGCCGCCCAGCCCGGCGGTGGAGACCACCCAGCCCAAGCGTGACTTCATCACGGTTCGCGATCGCCATCGTCCACGCGTTGACCTGGGCATCGGTTCCACATCGCTGCTGCTCGAAGAGCGCGGCGATCGATGAGGGTCTACGTCGACAGCTCCGTGCTCCTGCGCATCGCTCTCGGTGAGGCCGATGCCCTTCGGGCATGGGGGCGGATAGGCGAGCCCATCTCCAGTGAGCTGATCCGTATCGAGTGCCTGCGCACCCTCGACCGAGCTCGTCTCCAGGGCAGGCTGGAGGATTCCGTCCTGGCCAGGGTTCGTTCGGATGTCCTCGAGATCATCGATGCGTTCACCCTCGTCCGGCTCGACGACCGCATCAAGTCCCGGGCAGCGGAACCCTTTCCTACGCTCGTGCGGACCCTTGACTCACTCCACTTAGCGAGCGCTCTCATCATGCGCGAATCGGGCCTCGATCTGTCGATGGCGACGCACGACCATGAGCTGGCGGTGGCCGCGGAGGCGCTCGGATTCGACGTCATCACCTGATCCGTCAGGCACACAGACTATGCGGTGGCTGAGGGCCGGAGAACTCAGGCTGGCTCCGGCGCGTTGACGTCAACGTCCTCGTCGACGCAAACCGGCCCGAGAGTCCGGACCACGAGCGCACCACAGGATCTTCCGGGAGCCGACCGGGGGTTCGCCCGGTTTCGAAGTCTTCGCTGGTCCCATCCGTTCGCGGACAACCCGTAAGGCTGCGGCATCTCGCGAGCTTCAGGTGCCGCGGAGGACCTTCTCCATGGCCTTGCCCCGCGCGAGCTCATCGACGAGCTTGTCCAGGTAGCGGATCTTCTGCATCAGAGGGTCTTCGACGTCCTCGACCCGGACCCCGCACACGACGCCGGTGATGAGCGCCGCGTTCGGGTTGAGCTGCGCGTCCGCGAAGAAGTCCTCGAAGGTGGTCTGCCCCGCAAGGTGGCGGCGCAACGCGGACTCATCGAACCCGGTGAGCCAACCGATCACCTCGTCGAGCTCGTCGCGTGTCCGGCCCTTGCGCTCCAGCTTGGCCACGTAGTGGGGGTACACCGAGGCGACCGGGGTCGAGAAGATCCTGCTCACGGCCCCGCAGCGTAGCACCGCCAGGCCCGGGTATCGATCGCGAAGTCGAGGCGCAGCTACACCACATCCTGGGACTTGACCGGCGAGAGGCCTCAACCCTCCGGGACCGCCCTCGATGCCCCATCGGTGTGGCGGCTGCGGTGCGGCATCGCGAGGAGCGCCCGAGACTACGGAGCGAGCGCGCCGGGATCACCGAGACGCCGCCGTCCGGTCCCGGTAGCCGTGTAGCCCCAGCCGGTGATGACGGCGAGCGCCACGGGTGGGCCATGCCGGTCCGCATCGATGCACTCCGCCACCCGTAGCAGCGTCCGAGCGGGGCGATCGAGCAGGAGGGCCGGCGCGAGCAGCCCGGCCGCCCGCGCCTCGCCGTCGCCTTGGCCTCCGGAGCCAGGGCACCGAGTGGTACCATATGTCGTACCACTCAGCGAGGATGATCCATGGCCATCACCGCGTCCGAGGCGCGCAAGAACCTGTTCCCGCTCATCGAGCGGGTCAACGAGGACCGGACCCCGGTAGAGATCACGTCCCGTCGGGGCGATGCCGTCCTCATCTCCCGCGCGGACTACGACTCGCTGGAAGAGACGGCGCATCTGCTTCGAGCGCCGGCGAATGCGAGGCGCGTGCTGGAGAGCCTGCAGCAGGCGCTCTCTGGCCAGCGGGATGAACACGAGCTCAGTCGTTGAGGCTGGTCTTCACGCCCCACGGGTGGGAGGACTACACGTTCTGGGTCGAGACGGATGGCGCGATGCTCAGGCGGGTCAACCGGCTGATCGAAGCGGCCTTGCGCGATCCGACGTCCGGTATCGGCAAGCCGGAGCCGTTACGACACCTGCTCTCCGGGGCATGGTCTCGGCGGATCACCGATGAGCACAGGCTGGTGTACCTCCTCGACGGCGATGACTTGGTGATCCTCCAGGCGCGGTACCACTACTGACGGCCCGGCGTACCCGGAGGCCGATGACCCGTATCGCGCCAGGCGCGTCGACGTCATGACCGAGGACGGTCCGTCCCGGCTGCTCCGACGACGCAGCGTGGGCGCGAGGCTCGCCCGCGCTGAACTGGCCTCACGGCTGCGGCGGGAGGGGTCCAAGGCACGAGCGCCGCGCTGACGGCCGACGATCATTCACTCAAGGCCGGGCCGGCGGACCGATCGGCCCTCCGGCGGACCCGAGAAGTGCGCGAGCTTCAGGCGCCGCGGAGGACCTTCTCCATGGCCTTACTCCACGCGCGCATACTCGGCCTGACGCACCCGAAGGCCAACGGAGGGATCAGGATGTCGACACAGCGACCAGCACCTCGACTCCAGGGTGGACGTGGTCGGCGTTCCCTCGTCATCGCCATCGTGGTCGCCTGGCTGATGACGAGTGCAGCGACCGCGGTGGGGCAGTCACCGGCGCCGGGGAACGGGGACCAGGCGGAGGCCGACCCGAAGGGCCTCTCCACCGCGATCCCCATCCCCCTCACGTCGCTGGGCGACGTGACCTCGCTGGAGGCGACCGCCACCTTGAGCGCCACGGGCTCGCTGAAGGGCGAGGAGATGGCCGGCGACCTGACGGCGCAGCTCGTCGGGGACGAGCAAGGCCAGTACCGCATCGACATCACGGGCGACCTGCTGGGCCCGATCGCGACCCAGGTCGGCGGCAAGCTGGTGAAGCTCTTCCGACCGAAGCGGGTCAGCGTCTACGTCGTCGAGGATGGTAACTACGTGGTCGTCTCCGGGCTCACCGACATCTGCATCCGGACGGAGGACACCGCGGCCACGGAGGCCCTCAGCCAGCTCAGCCCGAGGACCCTGATGACCATCCTGACCGACAGCGACGTGGCCAACGGGTCCCTCGTGGGGGCCGAGTCCCTGGACGGCGTCGCGGTCGACCACTACGTCGTCGATGGGCCGACCTTCCTCGCGGCGGCGCAGGCGAGCAACGACCCGGCCGTGCAGGCCTTCGGCCAGGCGCTGGCCGGTGCCAGCGACTCGGATATCTACATCGACACCGAGACCGGCTACCCCGTGCGCTACCAGGGTGCCTTCAGCGGCGCCTATGAGCCCGTCGGCCTCGATGGCGACTTCAGCCGTGCGCCTCGACGTGACCAAGGTCGGCACGGACAGCACCGTGACCCTGCCGAAGGCCTGCGCCACGCCCATCTCGATGTAGCTCGCCGTCCCGCCGCCGTACGGGCCCCGGGTCCCGGATGCGTTCCCAGAGCAGATTCATCCGTGCCGGCAGGTCGAACTCGACGGTGGACGTGCAACTTCCGTCCCTAACGGGCGACGAGGCGCGTGACCCGTGGATCGGCCATGAGCGAGATGACCCGCCGCACGAGCCGGGGCGACATCCGCGACAACGAGGTCGCTGCCCGCGCGAGCTCGTCGGCCGGCACGTCCTGGAGCTTCTCGAGCAGGCGGCTGACGGTGACCGGCTCAAGCTCGGCAACGAGATCGAAGAGGTGTCCGAACGCGTCCGCGTCGGCGTCCACGACCGCGTCCACCGCGTGGTCGAAGCGATGCACGAAGGTGACCAGCGAGGCGATGCGGTCCCGCAGTTCATCGGCGCCCGCTTCCTCCGCCCGGCGCAGGCCGTCGTCCAGCAGCGGCAGCACCGGGTCGGTCTCACGTACTTTGCGCGCCTCGGCCACGCGGCGGAACCACTCCCAGTGGTCGGGCACCGGCACCCACGCCGTGCCCGACGGTCCTCGGCTGCCAGAGCGGCGCTTCTCCGGTGCACGCTCGACAATGCCCCACGCCTCGCACTCGTCGAGGGCCACGAGCACCGCCCGGTGGGAGAGCCCGAGGGCCGACCCGAGCTCGCGCCGCGTGAGCGGTCCTCCGTGGAGGAGCAGGTAGCCCTGGACCGCGGCCGTCGATCTCGTCACGCCCCAGGCGGCCCCGATCCGACCCCACGACCACGCGACCTCGCGTCGGATGGCCTCGGCGGCGGAATCGTCGATCGTGCGCTCCTCCATCTCCACAGGTTCCTTGACAGTAACAGGTATTGTATCGATGATACATGCTACCAAAAGGTAACTAGTAGCGGACGGTGGAAGAGTGTTGAACCAAGGCGAGGGCTCGAAGAAGATCGCGGTGACCGGGGCGACCGGATTCGTCGGCCGACACGTCGTCGAACGGCTCGAAGAGGCGGGCCACGAGATCGTATCCCTGTCGCGTCGGACCGGGACCGATCTCGCTGCGCCGGATCCGGCGGCACTCCGGGAGAGCCTGGTCGGCTGCGACGCCGTCGTCCATTGCGCCGGGATCAACCGCGAGATCGGCAGCCAGACGTACGACGCGGTCCACGTCCGCGGGACACAGGCGCTCGTGGAGGCGGCCCGGGCTGCCGGAGTCGGACACGTCAGCGTCCTGAGCTTCCTGCGGGCCAGACCCGACGGCCCGACCGCCTACCACCGGACGAAGTGGGCGGCCGAAGCGATCGTCCGCGAGAGCGGGATCCCGTACACCGTGCTGAAGGCGGGCGTGATCCATGGTCAAGGCGATCACATGCTCGACCACCTGAGCCACGGGCTCTACTCGTTCCCGGTCTTCGGTCTCGTCGGGATGTGTGAGAAGCCGCTTCGCCCGGTCGCCGTCGATGATGTCGCCCGTATCCTTGAGGCCGCGGCCACGGGTGACGAGCGCCTGCGATCTCAGACGATCGCCGTCCTCGGACCCGAGGAGCTGATGCTCGGAGATGCGGTCCGGCGCGTCGCGGGCACCATCGGGCGGCGCCCCATCTACGTGCGCCTGCCGATCGTCGCCCACCTCGCCCTCGCGAGGGTCTGCGAGGCTGTGATGCGCGTTCCACTGGTCTCCACCGCGCAGGTCCACATCCTCGCTGAGGGGGTGGTCGAGGTCGCACCGCCGGCCCCTGCGCCGCCGACCGACCTCCTGCCACAGACGCCGTTCTCGCCCGAGGTCATCCGCCGCGGGCTGCCGGTGCCCGGCCCCTTCGGCCTCCGTGACCTCCGCTGGTGCCGAGCATGAGGGTCATCGATCTCACCAGCAAGGTCACCGTGGTCGAGGCGCCGGACAGGTTCGTGACCCGGGATGCGGCTCTCAAGCCCCGGACTGAGACGCTATGACGACACCGATGGCCGACCGTCGTCTCCTCGTGCTCTACGACGCCGATTGCGGTATCTGCAGTCGCTCGGCGAGGCTCCTGCATCGGCTGGACGGCGGTCGGCGCCTTCGCCTCGTACCCCTTCAGGATGCCGATGAGATCGTCGACGCCCCGTCCATGGAGGTCCTGCTCGACGCGATCCATGTCCGGGACCGGGACGGACACTGGAGCATCGCGGGGGCCGCATGGATCAGGATCGCCGAGGAGGTTCCCCTCCTTCGGCCGCTGGCTGTCGTCGCTCGGGTGTCGGCGATCAGGATAGTCATCGAGTTGATCTACGCGATGGTCGCCCGTAACCGCCATCGCATCAGCCACCTCCTTGGTGACCAAGCCTGCGCCGTCAGGTCGAGGGCTCGGCGACGCCGACGGGCATCGCGGAAACGCACCGGCCATGGCGCCGCCCCAGGTGCAACTCGCTGACCCCCTTGCTCAAGAGTCGCACCGCCTTGGCGAGATCGGGCGCGGATGGCGAGCTGGTGCCCCGTGTCGTGATGATCCGCGCGTGAAACGCGACTCCACTATTCCAATGCGCCCACTTCTCGAGAACACGTAAAGGGGATGCTCCGTGAGGCGAGCCACCGGCGACGCATGATGACCTTCGGCCTTAGCGCCCACGACGGAGCCCGAGGTGATGTCCGTGACCTCGACGACGTCCTTCGCGGGCTCCTGAAGCAGATCGACGAGCAAGGCATCGAGGTGGTGTAATGCGGAGGTGCACACGCCGGTCTTGCTGCACATGTAGGAAACGGGCCTGACCGGGCCTGACCGGGCCGGACACCGATGCTCACGTCTTCCGCACCGTGGGCAGTGCCCGTGCGACATGTCTCGTCCAACGCCCGCACGAGGATGGCTTGCGGTGAGCCCTGATCGCCAGACGTGGCGGACTGAGACCGGAGGAGAGGATTCCCATGTTCAAACCACTCCGAGCGATGCTTCGTGAACCAGAGGGCAGGGTGCTGGTCGCCAGTGCGATCTCGGCGCTGGTCGTGGGCACGATCGCCTACACCATCCTTGAAGGCTGGTCACCACTCGACTCGCTCTACTTCTCGGTGGTGACTCTGGGCACCGTGGGCTTCGGTGATCTCCATCCCACGACCGACCTCGCCAAGCTGTTCACGATCGTCTACATCCTTGCTGGCCTCGGCATCCTGGCCGGATTCGCCTCTGAGCTGACCAAGACCCGGCAGGCACTTCGTGCGACCGAGTCGCGCGAGGCGGTCTCCGCCACTGCCAAGCACATCGAACGCGACGTCGAGGATGTGGTGGCTGACCAGGAGTCCCAGCGGCCGCTTGGTGATGGACCGCCGAGCGATGTCTAGGAGCAGGACGCATCAGCAGGCGCTGCGGGGCCGACGCGCAATCGTCGTTGCTTGTGGCTGCGCTGCTTGTCTATGTCGTCAGCCTAGCCGCGAAGATCGTCGGCCAGCTCGCCGGATTCGGGGCGGGCGCGCTCCTGGGAGCGGTCGCGTTCCAATTTGGTCCCTGAGGCGACGGAGTCACTGGGCAACCTCGAGGTCGGCATCTGGCTCCTTGTCGGGGGCGGCGTATTCGTGTTCGCCGACACGATCATCGACCGACGCTTCGGCGAGTCTGGCGCGATGGGCATCGTCGTCGGGAACATCAACGACGCGCTGCCTGAATCACTGATCTTCGGCATCCGGCTCGGCGCGGGGCTCGTTCTCAGCTTGCCCTTCGTCGCAGCGGTCTGGATCTCCAACATCCCGCAGGTCATCCCGCCCGCGGCGGCCTCATGGCTGCTTCTAGCTGGACGATACGCAAGCAAGCCATCCTGTGGGGTTCGGTCGTCATCGTCTCCGGCCTCGGCTTCGTGATCGCCGACTTCTTCCAGATCGCCGACGGTGCGCGGCTGGCAGCCTTCACCATCGGTGGTCTGATCGCCATGCTCGCGACGTCCATGATCCCGTTCGCAACCGAGGATCTCGCCGACCACGCCATCAGCTGGGTCCGCCAGCAGAAGGCGCTCATGCCCGACAAGCCCTTCTTCATGTACTTCGTGCCTGGGGCCACGCACGCTCCCCACCATGTGCCCAAGGAGTGGGCCGACAAGTACTCAGGCAAGTTCGCCCATGGCTGGGACCAGCAGCGCGAGATCACGTTCGCCCGCCAAAAGGAGTCGGGGGTCATCGGGCCGGATGCGGAACTGACCCCGCGGCATGCCAAGATCCCGGCCTGGGACGATATGGACCCGAAGCTCAAACCGGTGCTGGAACGCGAGATGGAGGTCTACGCGGGGTTCATGGAGCACACCGACCACCACGTCGGACGCGTCATCGACGCGATCAAGGACCTCGGTGTCTATGACGATACCCTGGTATTCGTGATCGTCGGTGACAACGGCGCCTCGGCCGAGGGGACGCTCCAGGGAGCGTTCAACGAGATGGCCAACTTCAATGGCATAGGCGCCCTTGAGACCACCGAGTTCATGCTGTCCAAGATCGATGAGTTTGGCTCGCCGTCCGCTTACAACCACTTCGCCGTCGGTTGGGCATGGGCGATGGACACGTCCTACCAGTGGACCAAGCAGGTGGCATCGCACTGGGGTGGTACCCGCAACGGCACGAGCGTCCGCTTCCCGCAGCTCATCAGCGACAAGGGCGGCGTCCGGAACCAGTACTGCCATGTCATCGACGTCGCACCAACCGTCCTGGACGTGGCCGGGATCCCCGAGCTTGTGTTCGTGCACGGCGTGCAGCAGAGCCCGTATGAGGGCACCAGCATGGCGTATGCCTTCGGCGATGCCGGGGAGCCCGAGCGTCACGACCTCCAGTACTTCGAGATGTTCGGCAATCGCGGCATCTATTCCCGCGGCTGGAGTGCTGTGACCAAGCACCGAACGCCGTGGGTGATGACCGACCAAGACATGGTCGCCTTCGACGACGACGTGTGGGAGTTGTACGACGGCAACACCGATTGGTCTCAGGCCCACGACCTGTCGAAGGAGATGCCGGACAAGCTCCACGAACTCCAGCGGCAGTTCCTCATCGAGGCGACGCGCTACAACGTGCTGCCCCTCGACGACCGGGGAGTCGAGCGATTCGTGCCCGAGATCGCTGGCCGGCCGACGCTCATCCGGGGCAACTCACAGCTCCTGTTCAGCGGCATGGGCAGGCTGTCAGAGAACAGCGTCGTGAACATCAAGAACAAGTCGTTCTCGGTGACCGCCAACCTCGTCGTGCCCGATGGCGGGGCACAGGGCACGATCATCGCCCAGGGCGGCCGGTTCGGCGGCTGGGCACTGTACGCCCACGAGGGCACCGCGAAGTTCGTCTACAACGTGCTGGGCATCCATGAGTTCCCGGTGGTCGCATCGAAGCCCATCCCGTCCGGCGCCCACCAGGTGCGCATGGAGTTCGCATATGCGGGAGGCGGCCTGGGCAAGGGTGGCGCGGTGAGCCTCTACTACGATGGCGTCGCCGTCGGGACAGGTGAGGTGCCGTTCACCGAGGCGATGGTCTTCTCGGCTGATGAGACGACGGACGTCGGCTACGAGAGTGGCACCGCGGTCGCGTCGGACGTGACACCAGCCACGAGCCGCTTCAATGGCACCATCGACTGGGTCCAGATCGACCTCGGCGATGACTCCCACGACCATCTCATCGATCCCGAGGACCGCCTCAAGATCATCATGGCGCGTCAGTAGCGTCTGGGGGAGCTGCGGTCCCGCTGGCATCCGACCTCCAGGGTCTCAGCAACGTCGCCGTCCGTGATCCGGGCGGCGACACACACGTTTCGTCCGCTTCGGACGATGACCGGGCACCGAACGTCGTTCCCACCGTGCGCCAGCAGCCATCATTCGAGGAGAACGACATAGGAGCACGACCGGCCTCACCGGTCCACGCGCGACCTGGACAACGTGTTCGCGCCGGAGCAGCTCGACGGGCTAAGGACAATCGTCCCACGTCGACGCCACTCGCTGGGACGGCGCACAGCAGACGTGCTCACCCCCTCGAACTGCGATCGAGGGGACGCTGGCTCTACTGCTTGGACATGAGCATGTGCATGAAGTCGTCCGGCTCGATGAGGTGGCTGTGGTCGTCGTCACCGACGCTCAGCTCCACCCACTTGATCTCACCGCTGAAGACGGTCCCCTCCGCCTTCTGCCCGGACGTCGCGGGCGTGCCCAGTTCACGACCGATATCCAGGCCCCCTGTGGCAGAGTAGATGATGGGCTCGGTGGCCCCGACGGTGCCCTCGCCGGTCTTCTCGTCCGTGCCTCCGCCCGGCCGATGTAGCCGCAAGGCGTTCGCCGCGAGCGAGGGCCTCGCGCAGTGCCGCGCGGGCGACTGCCGCCGTGATCTCAGCAGATGACGATGCGCCTCTCCACGGACGCATCCGGCCGCCAGGAGCGGTCGACGATGGCCCGCAGCCGATAGTCGACCCGGAGGCCGTCGGTCTCGCAGGTCGGTGGCGCGTCGGCTGGGATCGTGAGCGATACCCGTGCACCCCCACGGAGCGCCTCGATGGGCAGCTCGACCGACGAGCAGACGACCCGCAGATCCCGGGCCGCGTCGATGTCCGCGACGAGTTCCACCCGGGCACTCCGTCCTGAGAGCGCTCCCGGCCAAGTGATCGTCACCTCCATCGTCGTACCGGCGTCAATGGGCGGCAGGGGGCGGACAGCAAGCGTCGCGCCATCGTCATCCCACGAGTCGTGCATCGCGCCCGCGCCGACGTCGATGACCCCGGCCCGCAGCAGGTCCGGGTGCTGGCGGACGTCCACGAGCGCCGCGACACGCTCGTCGCGGCTCATCTCGATGTCCCACCGAGCCTCGACCGCCCAGGCCACGAGCGCGGTCCCAGCGTGGCCCGACGGCGGCCCGAGCCGGGGGGCCGGTATCTGGAAGGGCAAGTCGAGCGCCTGGCCGACGCCGAGCGTCGTGGGCACGACCGGCTCGGTGAACTCGAGCGCATCGACGACCCGGCCGTGGACCTCGACCCACTCCTCTCGGCTGGTGATCTGCCCCTTGCTGTCCCGTTGCTCGTGGCTCCGCTCCTCCTCTGAGAGCCGGACACCGACGAGCCGGATCCCCGCCCGCCGTCCGTCGATGGGTTCCCGGGCAACGACCCGGACCCGCCCGCGGATAGCCTCCCCTACCCGGGTCGGCGATTCGACCTCGATCACGCCGTCGAGGCCATCCGTCGTGGGGCGGATCAACTCGGCCGAGTCCACGAGCGGCAGCGGATGGCTCCGCCCGGGCGCGGCGAGACGAGGGCCGTCGAGCGCGTCGAACGGGGCGGGCGCGTCGCCACGGTGACCCAGGAGGCCGAGAAAGCCGCTCTCGCCGTATGAACGGACGTCGCCGATCTTGGCGAGGAAGCTGGCACGTGTCTGACGTTCGTCCACGGGGCACGGCTCCGGAATGCGTGTTTCGCGCATTCTGCACCCAGTCGCTGCCCCACGGCTGGGGTCCCGCGACACCGGGTCTCTGGGCTCCGGCATCGCGAGTGCGCGTACCCCACGTCATCCGTCTCCGAGCGATTGCACGAGAAGCGCCCAGCTGCGAACATGGCTAACGGATGTTGTGTATCGGCTGGGATCAGGCACTCGCGTGGCGCATGGGTCGGCTGCTACTCGACCCCATCGGCACGGAGCCGGTCGAGGATGTCGTGCGGCGGCTGGGCGCCGTCCAAGCACAGGATGGTGCTGCGGCCGAACTCGCCATTCGCACCAGACGCCTGCACTCCGCGTCCGGTGAGGTAGCCGCCGCCCTGGCGGAGGGCAGCATCATCAAGACGTTCGCCTTCCGCGGAGCCACCCACCTCATGACGCCCGAGGAAGGCGGCATCTACCTTGCCCTGCGGGCCGCCAGCCGGATGTGGGAGCGCACGAGCTGGCAGCGCTTCTACGGACTCGAGCCATCGCAGTGGCCACGTTTCCGGGAGGTGGTGCGTGAGGCTCTGGCGGACGGTCCCAGGACGCAGGCCGAGCTCGGTTCAGTCGTCACCCTCCAACCCGACTACCGGCATCTCGGCTTCGCCTTTGAGGACGACGCCATCAATCTCCTGAAGGCGCTCGCGTGGCAGGGTGACATCTGCTTCGGCCCATCCCGAGGTGGCAGGGCGACCTTCCAGCGACTCGACCGCGATCCACGATGGGCTGGCGTGCCGGAACTCGACGAAGCCGGACCGCGCGCGGTGGAGGCCTACTTCCGATCCTATGGCCCGGCGACGCCTAGGCACGTCCACTACTGGCTCGGCGACGGTTTGGGGGCAGGGCGCCGGCGGATCCAGACCTGGATCGACGGCCTGGGTGACCGGCTCGTGGAGGTCGACGTGGAAGGCGAGCTCGTACAGATCATGCGCGAGGATCTCGAGGATCTGTCTGGGACGCCACCGACGACGGCTGTTCGCCTCCTGCCTGGTTACGACCAGTGGGTCCTCGGTCCGGGAACGGCGGACGAGCATGTCGTACCGCCGGCCCGACGGGCGCTGGTCAGCCGGCAGGCGAACCTCGTCATCGCGGGCGGGGTCGTGTCCGGGACGTGGTCGCTCCAGAAGCAGCGGGTCTCGATCGCCTGGTTCTCCGAGGCAGGACCGCCGCCCGCGGAGGCGCTCCTGGACGAGATCGCGCGACTGGGCCGGATACTCGGCGGGAACCTCCAGTCTGCGGTCCAGGCGACCTGAACCGGTCGCGGACCAGGGCTGGGGCCATGCTTGGCAGGATGGTCCGTTCGATGGTCTCCGTCGGCCAGACCGTAAGGGAGATCGTCTGTCAGCAGGCGGATGTGCCGTAGCAGTCGTCGGGCGTGTTCCCCATGACCGACGAGGTCGCGTCGAGGGTCACCGTGGTGGTCCCATCCACGACGAAGATGCCGCCTCCGTGAACCGCTGCAGTGTTGCCCGTGACGGTCGTGACGACGAGGTCGAGCTGACCCAGTGCGTGTAGGTGCCGCCGCCGGAGCCCGTCGCGCTGTTGCCGGAGACCAGGCAGGCCTCGAGCGTGAGCGTGCCCCCGCCGTTCTTCACGATGCCAGCGTCGTCAAGTCCAAAGCGTCCGGCAAGCGGAGCGACCGGCCATTGTGGGTCTGCAGGGCCACCGCGCCGGGGACGTTCTCGCGCGGAGCTGCCTCCACGACAGCCGACAGCGCGGCGACGATGGCATCGACGGTGGCGAGCCCTGCAGGAAGCCTGGCCGGTCCGTGACCGACACGGGCATTCTGCGTACGCTATGACGTACGCAGAATGCCCTCTGGGGATGACCTCGACGGCAGACTCGACCAGGACGACGAAGGCGATCAGCTAGCAGCCCGCGATGATCGCTCATGGGCCGGTCACTACCTTTGGGAACGATACTGACTGGCTAGCGCGATGCCCGGAGTAGTATTCTGCTCGCAGGCTATCCTCAGGCTAGAGTCGCACTGACTCGCCTGCGGATGGCTATCGATAACGCGCCCGACTCATGGCGCAGGGGCTCGGAGAGCCAAGTGCTGTCGGCGAGAGGAAGGGAAGCTCGAATGCCGGACGGGAAGCCAATAGCCTGGTCATCTGGGGCGATGACATCGGGATCACCAGCCTCAGCTGCTACAGCTGGGGGTTGATGGGCTACCGCACGCCGAACATCGATCGGATCGCGGACATCACGGACCATACCGACAAGATGCTCCATCAAGCCCTCGGCGGCCGCTAGACATGGCAGAGGTGGCACCGCTCGCTGCATGGTGTGACACTCCAACCAGGCAGGCCATCGTGGAGTTCGTGGATCGAGTGACCATCGGTCCGGATGCGGTCCCGGTCGAGGAACGCATCGCTGTCTTCGACAACGACGGCACGCTCTGGACGGAGAAGCCCATGCCCGTCCAACTCATCTTCATCCTCAAGCGCCTCACCGCGATGGCGGAGTCGGACCCATCACTGCGAGCTCAACAGCCCCGGAAGGCCGCCTACGAGAAGGACTATGCGTGGCTCGCCGGCGTGGTGGAGAAGCATTACGACGGCGACGATAGCGAGGTCAAGGTGCTGATGGTCGGCATCATGCGCGCCTTCGCTGGCATGGAGGTCGAGGCGTATGCAGCGCAGGCCGCGGCGTTCGTCGGAGATGGCGTACACCCCACGCTGCGGCGTCCGTTCGGTTCGGTCACATTCCAGCCGATGGTGGAGTTGCTGCGCTACTTGGAGTCGAAGCGGTTCACGGTGTTCATCGCTTCAGGTGGTGACCGGGACTTCATGCGCGGCTTCGCTGCGGATATCTACGGCATCCCGCCGGAGCGGATCATCGGAAGCTCCAACAAGCTGGAGTACGTGTCCAAGAACGGCGGCTCGATCATCTATGCGGCCGCCCCAGACGTTTTCGATGACGGGCCCGCCAAGCCCATCCGGATCTGGAGCCGCGTCGGTCGGCGACCGCTCATCGCCGCGGGCAACTCCAACGGCGATGTGCCGATGCTCGAGTTCGCCGGCGGCCCAGGACGGCCAGCACTGAGGTTGGTCGTCAAGCACGATGACGCAGAGCGCGAGGCCGAATCGCCCAAGGGCGCGGAGTCGGCGTTGGAGCGGGCCGCGACGGACGGCTGGACCGTCATCAGCGTGAAGGATGACTGGAAGGTCGTGTTCAGCGCCGCTACCTGAGTCGTGATGCAGGATCAGCGAAGAAGCGACTCGTCGGCTGAGTCAGGGTGCTCGCAAGACCGTCCGGAATCCCAGATGGCTCATCCACGTGTCGATCATCTGGGGTTGGCGAGCGGCCGGCCGACCGCACAGGCAGTAGCTGGGTGAGCAGAGGTGCGAGCCGCCCGTAAGGACCTTGCGGCCACAGGGACTCGCCATCGGCACCACTCCGACGGAGACCACAGCGCGTCCGCGGCTACGGGGCGAGCGCGCCGATCGGGATCACCGAGACGCCGTCCGGTCGCCGGTAGCCGTAGCCCCAGCCGGTGATGACAGCGAGCGCCGCCGGCGGACCGTGCCGGTCCGCATCGATGCGCTCCGCCACCCGCAGCAGCGTTCGGGCGGCCTCATCAACGGCACCCGGGCCGAGCTTGACCTCGAACGCCGCCCAGGTGCCGTCGCGACGCTCGATGATCGCGTCGGCCTCCAGATCGGTGCTGTCGCGGTAGTGGAGAACCGAGGCGTCGAGTGCTCCCGAGTAGACGCGGAGATCGCGCACCACCAGGGACTCGAACAGCAGGCCCATCGTCCGCGTGTCGCGCAGTAGCCGAGCCGGGTCGGCACCGAGCGCGGCCACCGCGAGCGAGGGGTCGGCGAAGTGGCGGATGGGCGCGCTTCGCAGGCGCGACCGTGAGCGCAGCGCCGGGGCCCAAGCCGGCTGGTCCTCGACCACGAACACCCGTGACAACGCGTTGTGGTAGGCGAGGACCGTGTGGTGGTCGATCGGCCCCTCGGCCCCGCCGACGTCGGCCGCGATCGCACGGGCGGACGCGGATGTCGCGACGTGGCGAGCGAGCGAGCGCAGGACGCGGCCGACGTTCTCCGGGTCACGGACGATGCCGTCTGCCCGCGCGAGGTCCACCCGGCGGGTCTCGTCGAGGTAGCCGCGCAGGAGGACCTGCGCCTCGTCCGTCGTGCGGTCGAGCAGGGCCGGCCAGCCCCCGACCGCCAGCCGGTCAGCGATATCGTGGATGTCGAGCCCAGGGTCGGGCGCACCCACCGTCTCACCGGCCAGGAGCGCCGCGAGCGAGACGTCGCCACTGGACCAGCCGGCTTCCGCGAGCGACATCGGACGCATCCGCAGCCGGCTGAAACGGAGGGCCCCGCTGTGTCGGGTGACGTCATCGGCGGGTACCGCGGAACCCGTGAGGATGAACTGGCCACCGACGCCACCGAGCCGGTCGACCTCGTGTCGAACTTGGTTCCAGACGGCTGGCACCAGCTGCCACTCGTCGAGGAGGCGAGGGCGGGGGCCATCGAGCAGGAGAGCCGGCGCGAGCAGCCCAGCCGCCCGCGCCTCGCCATCGACGTCGAGCTGCACGGCGCTCGCTGCCGCCTGCAGTCCGGTCGCGGTCTTGCCGCAGCCGCGGGGTCCCTCGATCAGGACCGCGCCCGCCGCGGCCAGGCGGGCGCGGACCTCGCCGTCGGCCACGCGCGCGCGGTAGGCGGCACCGGTACCTGGGCCCGCCTTAGAGACACCCATATGCAGCGAGGATAGACACCCAGATGCGTCAATGCAAGACACACAGGCACACAGGTGAGCCTCACACCGCCCGAGCGCCATCCGGTCCGGGAACCACGCGGCCGGTGAGCCACCGATGGGTGTGCCAACCTGAACTAGCCACCGCTGCACGGGCGCTCGTCACCATAGGGCGCGTCGTTGAGGATGAGCAGTGTCTTCATTCCGGCCCACCGGAGCCTCGCGCGACGGGCGTGGCCCGTGCCGACCGGCGCGCCTGGGTGGGTCGGTAGGTTTATCGGTATGGCTGGCCGAGGGAGGACATCGGGCCCCGGACATGCACCCCGGGGCTTCGATGAGCAGCGAGGGATCGCGCAAGGCGGCGTCGAGTCCACAGTGGGGCTCCATCGGCGTCCGCGTGAAGAACCAGCGCGTGTGGAACAACGCGGGCGTGTCCCCTGTCTCCGACCTCAGCCCGCGAGCGCGTCGGTCGCGCCGGTCGCCGCGGTCGTTGCGATGGTGCCGACAGAGGCCAGCCGCTCGCGAGCGCGGAGGCGGCCCAGCCAGGCCAGACCGATCACACCCACGGCAGCACAGGCCACCCCACCGACCGCGAGCGCCACGTCCACGCCCATGGCCGAGGCGACGGCACCGGCGAGCAGGCCGCCCACGGGAGTGGAGCCTACGAACACCACGGTGTAGACGCTCATAACACGGCCGCGCAGGACGTCCGGGGTGCGCATCTGGATGGTCGTGTTCGCCGTGGCCGCCATGCCGATGGCACCGAAGCCGACCGCGAACATGGCCGCCAACGCCAGCGGCATCGCATGCGTGAACGCGGCTGCGACCTCGGCCAGGCCCATGATCACGGCACCGCCCGCGATGAAGCCCACACGCATCTCTGGCATGGTGGCGATCCATAGCGCCGCCAGCAGGGAGCCGATCCCGGTCGCTGCCATGAGCAGACCGAAGCCAGTCGCGTCGACTCGGAGCACCTCCCTGGCAAAGGCGGGGATGACGACCGCGAAGTTCATGCCCACGAGGGACGCCACCCCGACCACGACCATGGCCAGCAGCACCAGTTCGCTGGCGCGGACGAAACGGAGTCCGTCGGCCAGTCGCTCGTAGCGCGAAGCCATCGGACGGCCGCTATCCTACCTGGCCCCGGCCGCGTGTCATACGAGCTCCAGCACGCGCGCAAGGCAGCAGTTGGGGAATCTATGCTCGACGAGAAGCTCACCGCGATCTTCGAGGAGATCGTCTCCGAGAACGCCGGTGAGGTCGAGTTCCACCAGGCTGTTCACGAGGTGTTTGGGTCGCTTGGCCCGGTCATCGCCAAGCACCCCAAGTTCACCCACCACAAGATCATCCAGCGCATCTGTGAACCTGAACGTCAGATCATCTTCCGGGTCCCCTGGGAGGACGACCGGGGCGAGGTCCAGATCACCCGGGGCTACCGGGTCGAGTACAGCAGCGTCCTCGGCCCGTACAAGGGCGGCTTGCGATTTCACCCCTCGGTCAACCTGAGCATCATCAAGTTCCTGGGATTCGAGCAGATCTTCAAGAACGCGCTGACCGGCATGCCGATCGGTGGCGCCAAAGGCGGTTCGAACTTCGACCCCAGGGGTCGTTCCGACGGCGAGATCATGCGATTCTGCCAGAGCTTCATGACCGAGCTGTACCGCCACCTGGGCGAGTACACCGACATTCCCGCCGGCGACATCGGAGTCGGCAGCCGTGAGATCGGATACCTCTTCGGCCAGTACAAGCGCCTTACCAACCGGTACGAATCCGGGATGATCACCGGAAAGGGAATCGACTGGGGCGGCGCCCTGGTGCGCACTGAGGCGACCGGTTATGGCGTCTTCTTCTTCCTGGCGAAGATGCTTGAGGCCCGGGGCGACACGATCAGCGGAAAGGAATGCATCGTGTCGGGCAGTGGCAACGTCGCCATCTACGCGATCGAGAAGCTCCAGCACTTGGGGGCCAAGGTGGTCGCGTGTTCCGACTCCGACTGTGCGGTCTACGACCCCCGCGGCATCGACCTCGCGCTACTCAAGCAGATCAAGGAGGTCGAGCGGGGCCGCCTGAGCGAGTACGCAGAGCGGAGGCCATCTGCGATCGTCCGCGGGGCGGCCGACATCTGGTCGATCCCATGCCAGGTGGCCCTGCCGTGTGCGACCCAGAACGAGCTGTCCGGCGCTGACGCCAAGACGCTCCTTGACCACGGCTGCATCGCCGTGGCGGAAGGCGCCAACATGCCAACCACACGGGAAGGCGTCCGGCTCTTCCAGCAGGCCAGCATCGCTTTCGGACCAGCAAAGGCGGCCAACGCAGGCGGCGTCGCAACCTCGGCACTCGAGATGCAGCAGAATGCCAGCCGCGACTCGTGGAGCTTCGAGTACACGGAGAACCGCCTGTCCGAAATCATGGCCGGGATCCACGATCACTGTCACGCGACCGCCGACGAGTACGGGGTTCCCGGCAACTACGTCGCCGGCGCCAACATCGCAGGCTTCCACCGGATCGCCCAGGCGATGCTCGCCCTCGGCCTCATCTGATCGGTGGCGAATAGACCGCAACGCTTGCCCCTCGACGATTCGCACCTACGTCGGCGTGGCCCGCGAGCGCTACGGCGACGAGGCGGCCCGCCTGTCGCGTTCGTCCTCGAGCTCAATCGGGCAGCGATCGAGACGATCCGGATCGCGGGGCTCCGCTATGCCGCGCTCTTCTGAGAGCTGCGGGCTCTCCGCGCGGAGCATCGCTTCGGGAAGTCCGGCGTCGTCGGGATGGTGAGCCGGCGAGGCATTTGATTGTTACGGATATCGTGTGCCAAATGGTCAGGGCAGCCAGACCATCAATAGGGTGTTGTTCCTCATCCGGACCGATGTCGGGAAGCTGGTGTTTGAACTCATCGAGATAGACGCGACGTCGAGGCGGCTCGCTCGTTCGATCAGCTCGTCCACCAGGGGGAACGACCATCGGGCTTCGCTTCGTCACCTACAAGCTTCTCAAGCGAACCCGACAACTCGAGGTCGGCCTATCATTTCGGCAGAGCGGGCGGCGGCGGCGATTCGCGAACTCGACATCGATTCCGACAAGTTGGACCCCGCCCCACCTGTAACGGGGCCGCCGGCCCACGGTCAGGAGACGCGCCTGGCCTCGTAGCCACCGGCCTCAGCGATCCGGACCTCGTAGCGCGGCTGGTCGTAGAGCGTCGGCCCCCGCCGTCGCTCGCCGGTGGCCAGCGCAAAGCGTGAGCCGTGCCACGGGCATTCGACGCAGCCATCCACGATCCTGCCCTCGCTGAGGGGCCCGCCGGCGTGCGCACACTGGTCGTGCAGGGCGTGGATCGTGTCGCCCGCGCGGACCAGCACCAAGACCTCGGTACCAAGCCCGGCCGCGACCGGGGATCCCTCGGGGATCTCGCCGACCTCGAGCGACTGCCACTTCGCGCCGGATGGGCGCCAGGCATGCCGATCGACGACATTGCCCAGCGCGTAGACGACATCGCCGCCGACGAACGCACCCAGAGCGAGGACCAGGTAGGCGATGATCGAGAGCACGATCGGCAGGGCGCGGTCGTCCGGTCCGCTGGCCCGGATGCCCAGCGAGACGAGGTAGATGACGAGCGCGATCACCATGTACATGCTGTGGATCGTCGCCCGATCCCGGGCCTTGCCGTCCGTGGTCGAGTAGTCCGCGTAGCCGGCGACGGCCGCCGCGAGCATGGCGAGGATACCGATGACCAGCGCAACGTCGGCCGCCGCCGACTGGCCGAGCAGGTCGAGGATGATCACCAGTCCGAGCGCCCCGATCGGGACGTCCGTCAGCAGGGCGTGCAGCGGGTGACCCAGCCAGGTCCCGACCAGGAAGTCCCGGACCGGCAGCATCCGGCCGAAGATCGCCGCCATCAGCCCGTGGAGGCGATGGCCCAGCGGTCTCGCTCGGGTTGCCTGAGCGTCGACGATCCGTTCCAGAGTGCGAGCTAGCATCCGGACATCCTCCTTGGCTCGCCAGCCACCTCGCCAGTCAACGCCGGGTCCTCGATCTCGTCAGGGCGGAGGTGGAGGGCTCCTGCACCCGGCCGGGCAAGTGTGACACACCCCCCCCGTACGATCCGGACGCCGGGACCCGGAACACCCCAGCGCAGGACTCCACGATCACGAGGTTGGCGCAGATGCTGACCTGCGGCGGCGGCGCGGGCCGATCCGGGTCGGTGCAAGGCCCACCCTCGCCGCGCTGGCCACCGCCCTCCTGCGGCGGGACCCGCCACCGGCAGCGGTCCGGGCTAACCGCTGAGACACCGGGTAGGGAGAGCGCTTCCAGCAGGGAGGGTCTTCGGTCTGGCTGCTCAGTCGACCAGGAACACCACCTTGCCTCGCGCGTGGCGCGCCTGTACCTTGCGCAGGGCTTCCAGACCATCGGCGAACGGATATGTCCGCTCGACGACGATCCGGTAGGTGCCGTTCGCGATGCCATCCATCAGCTCCGTCAGCTCGTGGCGGACATCGATCTGCTGGGAGACGAGCGCGACGCTGATGCCGCGCTCCGGCACGATGCGGTCACCAGAGACGGTGATGAGGGAGCCGCCGTCCCGGACGGCATGCATGCTGTCGGCGCTCGTGTCGGGCTGGATGGCGATGGCGGCGTCGACACCGCCCGGCGCCCAGTCGCGGACCAGTGCGGGCCAGTCGGCCTGGTGATAGTCAACCGTCAGATCAGCGCCCAGTGACCGCATGTGCTCGTGGTTCGCTTGTGACGCCGAAGCTGCCACCCGCGGGCCGCGGGCCCTCGCGAGCTGGATGGCTAGGGTGCCGAAGGCTCCTGACGCACCGGCGATGAATAGCGCGTCCCCGGACTGGAGGGGGAGCGTCTGAAGCGCTTTCAGCACCGTGTTGCCCGCCACGGGCACAGCCGCTGCCTGTTCGAAGCTCATGCT
>JBBSAV010000041.1:0-24560 GCA_038251965.1 Candidatus Limnocylindrales bacterium | reverse complement strand
GGGTCAAGCTGGCGCAACCCCTCTCGCCCCGAGCATCCATCGACCGGCTGCGGGTGCGAGATTCCTGTCCCTCCATCCCATGGCCCATTTCGGTGTTTGACCGGTGCGCGTGTGCACGACTACACTTCGGGCGGGCCTTCAAGCGCGGTATCGTTCCGCGTGTGGCTCCCCGTCGGTCCTGGTCCCGACGGTCGAGTGTGGCCTGATGTAGACCAGCGGGAGGTGATTTCCTAGTTGGAAGAAGTCAGAGTCGGCGAGAACGAGTCATTCGAGGCTGCGCTGCGTCGCTTCAACAAGAAGATCCAGCAGAGCGGCATCCTCGCCGAAGCACGACGGCGCGAGCATTTCGAGAAGCCCAGCGTCAAGCGCAAGCGCAAGGAAGCGAAGCGGAAGAAGGTGGCACGCGGCGAATAGGCCCGCGTCCCAACAGCAGAGGACCGAACCCTCCACCTGCCCAAGAGGAGGTCTGTCGTGAGCCTTACCGAACAGCTCCAGGCTGATATGAAGACCGCCATGCGCGGTGGTGACACGCATCGTCGTGACACCCTGCGCATGGTGATCGCTGCTGCCCAGAATGCCGCCAAGGAGAAGCGCCAGCCTCTCACCGACGAGGAGGCGCTCGAAGTCATCACGCGTGAGGTCAAGAAGCGTCGTGAATCGATCGAGGCATTCCACGCAGCCGGCCGCGACGACCTGGCCGACAAGGAGCAGGCCGAGATCGAGGTCCTGAGCCCCTACTTGCCCGAGCAGTTGGGCGAGGAAGAAGTTCGCGCGCTGGTGGTGGCAGCCGTCGCCGCCACGGGTGCCAGTTCACCCCGCGACATGGGTCGCGTCATGAGCCAGCTCATGCCCACGGTCAAGGGGCGTGCTGACGGCAAGCTCGTCAGCCGACTGGTCAATGAGGAGCTGGCCAGCGTCGCGCAGGCGCAGTAGCGCTCCACCATGCTTGCACGCCGCGGAGTCCAGATCCTCGCCTTCACCAAGCGTGACGCGGTCCGCCTTGGGCTGATCTCCACGTTGCTGGTGGCGGGACTGACCTTCGTCCTCGCATTCGAGGACCTCACCACGATGACCGAGATCAGCGACGTGGTCGCGGTCTTCGGCTGGCTGCTGCTGTCGATCGTCGTGGTCACCACGTTGCTGGCGTGGCTGTGGCGTTTCCGCTCGCGGCTGTGGCACCGCAACAACGCCATCCTGCTGGTCTCGCTGGCGCTGTTGACGGCGACCTCGTTGCTCGTAGCGACCGCCGACCGATCCGTGGCGCCCTACCTGGTGCCCACCGCTGCCGTGGGACTGCTACTGGCGGTCCTGCTGGATGCTGGGTTGGCCAGCGTCGCCACCGCCATGGTGGCCGTTCTTGCGGGCGTCGTCACCGGGTCGATGGACCTTGCTGCCTACACCTTCCTGGGCGGCATCGTGGGCACCATCGTCATCGGCCGCGGGGAGCGGCTCTCGCAATTCGCGCAGGCCGGTGCGTTCATCGCCGTGACCAATGTGGCCGTGGTGCTGGCCTTCACCATCATCGTCGGCTCGGAGAACATGGAGATGACGCTACAGCTACTGGGCGCGGCGCTGGTCTCCGCCTTTGGCGCCTCGATCGCGGCAGCCGGTACCTTTGCCTTGCTGGGCTCGGTCTTCGGCATCACCACCTCGTACCAGCTGCTGGAACTGGCCAATCCCACGCAGCCGCTACTGCGACGACTGCTGCTGGAGGCGCCCGGGACCTACCACCACTCGTTGATGGTGGGTAACTTGGCCGAGCAGGCCGCCGAGGCCATCGGTGCCGACGCGCTGGTCACCCGCGTGGCTGCCTACTACCATGACGTGGGCAAGCTGTATGACCCCCTGGTGTTCATCGAGAACCAGGGCGGCGGCGAGAACATCCATGACCAGCTGGCACCCGAGGAATCGGCGGCCATGGTCATGGGCCACGTCGCCCGCGGTATCGACATCGCCTACCAGTACAAGCTGCCCAAGGCCATCATCCCCTACATCCCGCAGCATCACGGCACCGCCCTGATGGGCTACTTCTACGCCAAGGCCCGCCAGATCGCAGCGGAGGAAGCGGGCGCTCCGGCTGCGTCGAAGGCGGCCAACGAGGCCGCGGACAAGGTCGACCAGCGACGTTTCCGCCACGCCGGACCCAAGCCACAGACGCGTGAGGCCGCCATCCTCATGCTAGCCGACAGCGTGGAGGCGTCGGTGCGATCGCTGTCCAGCCATGAGGAGCCAGCCATCCGTGCCATGGTGTCGCGCATCATCAGTGATCGGCTGCTCGATGGTCAGTTCGACGAGTGCGACCTCACCTTGCGTGACCTCGATCGCACCCGGGAGTCGTTCATCGAGCAGTTACTGGCGATGTACCACCGCCGCATCGCCTATCCCACCAACAAGATCGTGGAGCTGGAATCGCGCCGGTCGTTAGAGAAGAAGGGCGCTTGACAACGCGGCTCTTGTGGCTCTGACGGTCGAGGTCGTGCGGCGGCCGGGAGTCGTGGACATCCTGCCGACCGACGAATGCCGGCGGGTGCTGGAGGCGGCGCTGATCGCTGCCGGTGCGACGGCGACGGCCACGGTGACACTGACACTCAGTGATGACGCTGAGCTGGCCGCCTTGAACGAGGCACATATGGGCAAGGACGGGCCCACCGATGTGCTCTCGTTCCCGATGCTGCCGTCAGCGGCGTTCCCGCCCCATCCCGGCCAGTACCCGGCACTACGGGAGGTGGTCGAGGCGTTCCCGCTGCCGCCCGGCGAGTCACCACACTTGGGCGACATCATCGTCTCGGTGGAGCGCGCCATCGAACAGGCCGAGTCGGGAGCTGGCGGCCAGACCAACGACCGCAGCTGGGCGCCGGCCGACGAGTTGCGCCTGCTCATCACCCACGGCGGGCTGCACCTCTGCGGCTGGGACCATGCCGAGCCGGAGGAAGAGGCGGCCATGCGATCACTCGAGCGGCGACTGTTGGGGCCGCAGGGCGAGCCTTCAAGCGTCCAGCAATGAGCCGACGGCCACAGGACGTTCGGCCCGGCCTGCCTCCATCAACGGCAGTCGCAGGCGGAACGTTGCGCCCTCGCCGGGTGGGCTCTCCACGCTCAGATCGGCATCATGTCGTCGTGCCAACTGCCGGGCGATGGCCAGGCCGAGGCCCGCGCCGTCACCGGAGCCACGTTTGGTAGCCAGGCGCTCGAAGGGCTCGAAGATCCGGTCTGTCTCCTCGGGTCGGATGCCGGGCCCGTCGTCAGCCACCGAGATGGTGGCCACGCGGCGGGCAGCGTCGACGCCCAGATGTAAGCGCACGTGGCCGTCCGATGGGGCGTGCTTGAACGCATTGTCGACGAGGATCAGCAGCAGCTGGTCGAGTCGATCACGGTCGGCTCTTACCCACCGCGACGACCCCGTGTCATCGGCCTCGGCCTCGAAGTGGATCGCGCGCGAGTCGGCGATCGAGGCCGAGCGCCGGGCGATGTCCTCGAAATAGGGGTCCAGCTTCACCGGCTGGAAGTCCATGGCGATGGCCCCGGCCTGGGCAGAGGCGAGGGCCATCAGGTCGCCGACCAGGCGGCCCATGCGGTCGGTCTCCCCCACGATGTCGTCGACCAGTGGCTTGCCAGCGGCATCGACGAGGCCCTCGCGTTCGAGGATCTCGGCCGAGGCGCGGATGATCGAGACGGGCGTGCGCAGCTCGTGGGAGGCATCGGCGACGAAGCGGCGCTCGGTCTCGAAGGCTTCGCGGATGGGGACCAGCGCACGGCGCGTGATGAACAGCGTGACCAGCAAGGCCCCCAGGATGCCCAGCAGGCCGATGACGCCGATGGCCAGCAGGAGCTGCGACTCCAGCTGCTCTTCGAGCGACAGGTCGTGGCCGGCCTGCAGGTACAGGGTCGTCGCAGCCGGCGCGCCGTCCTCGGTCTCGTCATCCCCCTGGGCCGCACGGTACGGCATGGTCAGCAGCCGAACACTGGCCTCACCATAGGTCCCGGTGCGTCGGTCGTCGCCCGTCGTGGCGGCCTCGATGGCTGCCAGATCGGGTAGCCCGGGCAGGTTGGGAGCGCTCGTGCTGCGGTAGATGTTGCCGTCGGCATCGACGAGCGTGACGAACGTGTCCGCTACGCCAAGCGGCCCGGTGTACTGCGACGGGTGCTCGTTGTCCAGGAGTTCGTGGAGTGTCAGTGCGTCACGCGCCGCGGCATCAAGTGCGCGGTCGACCGACTGTCGCATGAGCTCCGTGGCCACGACGGCCGTGGTGATGCCGACGACGACCACCAAGGTGGCCACCATCAGCAGGGTGATCACAGAGAGACGGATCCGGGTGCGCCACAGCAGCGCCTCGGCAGGGTCGTGCGGCGGGCGCAGCCAGTTCACTTCGTTGGCTCCACGCGCAGCGAGTAGCCCACACCCCGGACGGTGCGCAGGGCGTCTCGACGTCCCAGCTCCTCGAGTTTTCGACGCAGGTAGTGGACGTAGAGGTCCACGACGTTGCTATACACGTCGGGCTCCGCGCCCCAGACGGCATCAAGGATCTGCTGACGGGTGACGATCTCGCCCTCGTGGCGGATGAAGTAGGCGAGCAGGGCGAACTCTCGAGCCGACAGCTCCTCGCTGTCGGCTCCGGCCGAGACGCGCATCCGCAGCGGGTCGAGGATGATGTCGCCGGCGGTCAGCGGCTCGGCGGTGCGTTCGGGATTGCGCCGGGCCAAGGCGCGGATGCGCGCCAGGAGTTCGTTGAAGGCGAAGGGTTTGGCCAGGTAATCGTCAGCGCCGCTGTCGAGTCCTTCGACGCGGTGGTCGAGGTTGCCGAGCGCGGTCAGCATCAGTACTGGCGTGTCGTTGCCCCTCGCGCGCAGCAGGCGCAGCACCTCAAGGCCATCGAGATCGGGCAGCATTCGGTCCATCAGGATCACGTCATAGGCACGATCGGCGGCCAGTGCCAACGCTCCCACGCCATCAGCGGCCACGTCCGTGGCATACCGCTCCGCGGTCAGCACCCGGTCGATGGCCCGGGCGATCTTCTCCTCATCTTCGACGATCAGTATCCGCATGGACCCATCGTCGCCCGGACGGCTCGCTGACGCAATGGCTGGGAGGCTTTCTTTGGAATCTCTCACGCATGGCACAAGGACCGCCAAGTGCGGTGGACCAGACTCGGGGTCGATCCAGTACCAGCATCGGAGGTCCTCAGAAGATGCCCCAGCGTCTCGCGCTCATCACCGCCAGCGTCGTGGCGACGATCGTCCTCACGGTCGGTCTCGTCGCCGCCGGGTTCGTGCCCTTGCCTCGGCCAGACCAGGCGGTCGAAGCCGCCTCCAATGTGTCCACGGCCGTGACCGACGACGCACTCCAGCCATCGGCCGAGCCGGAGATCGTGTACATCAAGCCCGCGCCCAAACCCAAGACGGTCGTGGTGGAGCAGCCGGTCGCGGCTAAGAACCCGGTCGCGAAGAAGGCCCCTTCAGGGCCGCGCACCACGGCTACCCCTGCCAGGCACGATGACGATGACGCGCACGAGCGGTCCGCGAGTGGACGCGAACGTGAACGCGACGACGACTGATGTCTGACACCGAGACGCCTGACGTCCCTCGCCCCAGCTCCCGCCCGAGGGCCACGTCGTCGCCCCGGACTCGGCCGTCCCCACGACCGGCCCGGCTGATGATCGGAGCAGGGGCCATGGCGGCCCTGACGGTCATCGGTGCTGGGCTGGTGCGTTTCCCCATGGCCGTCGCCGACCCAGCCGTGTCGGCGCCTGAGCCCAAGCAGGCCACGGCCAAGGAGGTCGTTGAGCGCCCGGTCAAGTACGTGCGTCTGGAGCCGGGCCAGAAGGCGCCCAAGGGCGCCAAGGTCATCCGCAAGGCAGCGCCGACGCCCCGCATCGTGGTGCGGCGCGTGGCTCCGGTCACCCAGGTAGCGCCACGACCGGCACCTCGCCGGGTGGTGACGCGAACAAGGCAGTCCGGATGAGCATGATGACCACCAGCTTCAGCGACGCCCGCACCGTGTTTGCGCTCGACCTGCTCACCGAGCGGTCCTTTCGCTTCGGCGCGATGGGTGGCCAGATCACGCTGCGTGTGGCCTGCCCGCGTGGGACTGAGCATGCAGCCGACCGGGACTTGCGGCTGGTGGCCGGCAGGATCCACGCTTGGGCGAGCCGCCTCACTCGCTTCGACGATCGCTCCGAGCTGAGCGCGCTGAACCGGAGTCCGTCGGGCGCGTGCCACACGGTCGGGCCTACGTTGGGTGCCCTGCTCGACCGAGCACAGACCCTGGCAGTCCTGACCGATGGCCTGGTCGATGTGACGCTGCTTGACGCAAGGCTTGCTGCCGAGCTGGACAGCCAGTCCGACGGGGTTCCCGGTCGGTGGCACCTTGAGCGACAGGGTCGGGGATACGTCGTCCGACGCGTCGAGCGGGTGCTGTTCGATCTGGACGGGGTCGGCAAGGGATGGATCGCCGATCGAGCCCTTGCCCTGCTTCAGTGCTACCCGGTGGCGATGGTGGATGCTGACGGAGATGTCGCCCTGCGAGTCGGAGAGTGGACCGACTGGGCAGTTGCCATCGCCGACCCGCGCACCAGCACGGCCGATCTTGCCGTCATCTCGCCGCCACCGGATGCTGCCGGTGTCCTCGGCATCGCGACGTCGGGCACGAGCGTGCATCGATGGCAACGGGACAAAGGCTGGGCGCACCATCTCATCGACCCGCGCACGGGGCGTCCCGCCCAGACGGACGTCGTCCAGGCCACCGTCGTCGCCGGCGATGCCTTGTCCGCCGAGGCACTCGCCAAGGCCGTGGTCATCAGCGGCTCGGACGCCGGCCTGCGGCTACTCCAGCGGACCCGTGCGGCTGCCGCGTTCCTGCTGCTGGAGCGTGGCGAGCTCATCGCTCCGGTCGGCGCAGACAGGTGGTTGGTCTAGATGTATCAGGGCATGCACGCATGGACCCGGCCGCTACGCTGGGGTCTCTTCATCGGCATCGTCGCCATCGTCGTGGCCGGTACAGGCGGCTCGGCAGCCGAGTCGGTCGCTCGCTGGCTGGGTGAGGAGTACGAACGTCTGCCCTGGTACGTGACGCGAATCAGTGCGCTGTTGGCGTACCTCGCGCTCACCGGCTCCGTGGTCTACGGGTTGCTGCTGTCGACCAAGATCCTTGATCGCATCGCCCATCGCGCAGTCTCGTTCACGCTGCACCAGGATCTCTCGTCGATCGGGCTGGCGCTGGCGCTGGTCCATGCTGCTGTGCTCATGATCGACCGCAGCGTGCCATACAGCCCACTCGAGGTCGTCGTGCCGTTCAGCGGTCCGTATCGGCCCCTCTGGGTCGGGTTCGGCCAGATCACGCTGGCGATCACACTGCTGGTGCTGCTGAGCTTCTACGCGAAGAAACGCATCGGTGCCCCTGCCTGGCGACGCGTGCACTACCTCTCGTTCGTGGCATTCCTGGGGGCCACCGTCCACGGGCTCATGGCCGGCTCGGACACGCAGGCAGCCTGGGTGTTCCTGGGCTACCTGGTGATGACGACGGTCGTCGTGTTCCTGTTCGCGTATCGCATCGTGCTGTCGGTGGCGGCCAAGCGGGCGGCAGCACCTCCCCCGCCAGAACTACCCGCTCAGGCACGTGCCGACCACATGCTGGAGCCACGCGCCAGCGCTCACTGACCCGCTCCCGAGTACCATCGGCAGCACGGCCGCGCCCGATCCGACCTGGGTGGCGGTCCGTCGGCATGCCCCGACGGGGTGGATGCCCCGATGAGGCGAGAGGACGCAGTGAAGAAGATCGTGGTGGGCCTGGGCAATCCTGGCTCACGCTACGAGAAGACCCGCCACAACATCGGCTGGATGGTGCTCGATCGTCTGGCTGATCGCGTTGGCGCATCCGGTCGCGCCAAGGCCAAGGATGCCGCTGCCACGGTGCGCGGCCGACTCGGTGACGACGAGCTCATCCTGGTCAAGCCGATGACCTACATGAACGCATCGGGCGAGGCCGTGCGCAAGGTGCTGGCGCGGGAGCGAGCGCCGCTGCCGGACGTCCTCGTGGTCGTCGATGATATGTCGCTGCCCTTCGGCAAGCTGCGTCTGAAGGCGCGTGGCAGCGCCGGCGGGCACAACGGGTTGCGCTCGATCATCGGCGAGATGGGCACCGAGTCCTTCGCGCGGCTGCGCATCGGCATCGGGGCGCCGCAGGGTGCGGCCATCCAGCATGTGCTGGGCGACTTCGAGCATGCCGAGCAACGGCACCTCGACGTGATCCTTGATGCTGCGGCCGATGCGGTGGAGCGGTGGGCCACCGACGGGTCGGACGCTGCCGCCAACCGCTGGAACGGCTGGGAGCCTGAGTTCGAGACCGAGCCCGAGGCAGAGGAGACGGACGCCGGGGCCGCCAAGGCCGACGACACCGAGGTCGAAGCGCAGGGGGGACAGCCCGACGCGGATGGTGTGGTCCGCACCAAGACCGGCTGGCGCAAGTTGCTGCCGGAGAGTCTCACCGGTCACGACAAGGGCCGCACTCGGTGACCGACGCCTTCCGACGCACGCAGCGGCGCCGCCGCAAGGACCAGACTAGCGTCCCGACACCCCGTCATCGCGTCCCCGACCTGTCGCCACTCCCCGGCCTGTTGGCGCGCACGGGCGAGTTGGAGGCACTCGTCGAGCGCTACCGCACCGCTGCCGGCGGGCGGGTCGGGCGTGACCTGCGCCATGTTACGTACGCAGGCGTGCCCCACGGTGCCAAGACCTACCTGGCGGCCGCGCTCAGCGTAGCGTCCGGTGAACGGCTGGTGTGGATCTCCCGCGACGCCGAGATCGCCGACCGCGTCGCTGAGGAGCTGGCAGCCTGGCTGGGTGGCAGTGAGCAGGTGGTCACGCTGGAGCCGCGAACCGCCCTTGCCTATGAGCGCTCCGAGTTGGTGCGCGACGAATCGGCCGCCCGTGTGGCCGCGCTGGCGGCCTGGCGCGCGGAAGGGAGCCCCGCCCGAATCCTGGTGACGAGCGTGCAGGCGCTCTTCCAGCGCACGCTCTCGCCCGATGCCATCCCGACCGAACCACTCACGCTGCGATCCGGCCTGCGCCTCGGCCCGGATCGTGTCGTCGGGGCCCTCGTCGACCTGGGCTATGAGCACATGCCAGAGGTGGGTGGTCGCGGCGAGTTCGCCCGACGTGGCGGCATCGTCGACATCTTCCCCGCAGGGCAGCCGATGCCCGTCCGCGTCGAGTGGTTCGGCGACGAGATCGACTCCCTGCGAGCCTTCGACCCGGCGGATCAGCGGGGGCGCGGCGCGGTGGAGTCGACGGCCTTGCTGCCGGCATCGGAGTTCATCCTCGGGGCCGACACCGGCGCGGTGCTCATCGAGCGCATGGGCCGCTCGGCGGCTCGACTGCCTGAGGGCCTGACGGCCGACCTGGAGCGGTTTGCCGACCACGTTTTGGGCGACGCTGCGGAACTGTGGGGCGGCTATCTCGCACCCAGCACAGCCATCGACCACCTCGGCTCTGCGATCTGGCTCATCGACGAGCCCGATGAGGTCATCAACGTGGCCGAGTTCCTGCAGTCGCAAGCTGACGAGCGACGCGGTGAGCTGGAGCGGGCAGGGGAGATCCCGGCCCGTTGGGCATCGGCCTACCCGAGCGCGCGCGAGTGGAAGTCAGCCCTGCACGAGGCGTCAACGCTGGAGCTGACCTGGGAGCCGGAGGCCGATGGTGCTCCGCCAGGCGGCAACCCCTTCGGATGGCGTGAGCCCGCCTTGCCACCAGCCGCCATCGGCGACCTGGCTGCCACCGTCCGGCGCTGGCGCGGCGAAGGTGCACGTGTAGTGCTGGCGTCCGATCAGTCGATGCGCCTGGCGGAGATCCTGGACGCGGACGGCATGGGCGCGGCCCCGTTGCACGTGCTGCACGAACCGGTGCCACCCGGCGGCCTCACGCTCATCGAACGGAGTCTCAACAGCGGGTTCGCCGACGGCCCCGATGGGCTGGTCCTGGTTACCGATCGGGAGCTCTTCGGCACGGTCCGGGTGCGGCGCCCTCGTGCCATGCGGCGGGTGGTGCCACGCGATCTGTTGGAGCGCCTGGAACCTGGCGACACCGTCGTGCATGTCGACCACGGCGTCGCTCGCTACGAGGGGCTGGTCCGGCGTCCCGCGGGAGGGAAGGGTTCTGAGGAGCGCGATTTCCTGGAGCTGCATTTCGCCGAGAGGGGCTTCATCTGGGTGCCAGTCGAGCAGATCGAGCGGATCTCGCGCTATGCCGGCGGCGACCATCCGCAGCTCAGCAAGCTCGGTGGCGGTGAGTGGCAGCGCGCTCGCAGCCGCGTCAAGAAGGCCGTCGGCGACCTGGCCCGTGACCTCCTCCGGCTCTACGCCGACCGCGCCAAGGCTCACGGCCGTTCGTTCGACGAGGACACGCCCTGGCAGTCGGAGATGGAGGCGGCCTTCCCCTACGAGGAGACACCCGACCAGCTTCGCGCGGCCATCGAGGTGAAAGACGACCTGGAGCGCGATACCCCCATGGACCGCCTCGTCGTCGGTGACGTCGGCTACGGCAAGACGGAGGTGGCGCTGCGAGCGGCCTTCAAAGCGATCCAGGCGGGGACCCAGGTGGCGGTGCTGGTACCTACGACCGTGCTCGCCGCCCAGCACCTGCTCACCTTCAGCCAGCGCTTTGCGGCTTATCCGATGTCGGTTCGGTCGCTCAGCCGTTTCGTCTCCAAACGGGAGCAGCAAGACACGCTGGCCGGCCTGGAGGCGGGTACGGTGGACGTCGTCATCGGGACGCATCGGCTGCTCAGTCGCGACATCCACTTCAAGGACCTGGGGCTCGTGGTGGTCGATGAGGAGCAGCGCTTCGGTGTCACGCACAAGGAGCGCCTCAAGCGGCTCAAGACCGAGGTGCACGTGCTGACGCTGTCGGCCACGCCCATCCCGCGCACGCTCAACCTCGCCCTCGTCGGTGTCCGTGACATGAGCGTCATCGAGACGCCACCCGAGGACCGCCTGCCCATCCAGACGCGCGTAGCCGAGGCGTCGGCGGGACTGGTGCGCGACGCCATCCTGCGCGAACTCGACCGCGGCGGTCAGGTGTTCTACGTGCACAACCGCGTCGAGAGCATCGATGCCCAGGCCGAGCAACTGCGACGTCTGCTGCCGAGCGCGCGCATCGTAGTCGGCCACGGGCAGATGCCGGAGGGTGCGCTGGAGAAGGTCATGTTGGCCTTCGCGACCGGTGAGCACGACGTGCTGGTTAGCACCACCATCATCGAATCGGGCCTGGACATCCCCAACGCCAACACCATCATCATCGACCGCGCCGATGCGCTGGGCCTGGCGCAGCTCTATCAGCTCCGAGGGCGCGTGGGTCGCTCGTCCCGGCGGGCCTACGCGTACCTGCTGTACCGGCGCAAGGCAGCGCTCTCCGACGTCGCCCGCAAGCGGCTGGCCGCCATCTTCAATGCCTCCGAGTTGGGGGCCGGGTTCCAGATCGCCCTGTCAGACCTCGAGATCCGCGGCGCCGGCAACATCCTTGGCGCCGAGCAGCACGGACACATGGCCGCGGTCGGCTTCGACCTCTACACGCGCATGCTGGCCGAGGCGGTCGAGGAGGAGAAGGCGCAGCTGGAGGGTCGCGAAGCTCGCACCGCACGCACACAAGCCAAGATCGACCTGCCGGTCGATGCCTACCTGCCCGACGAATACGTGCCCGAGGAGCCGCAGAAGCTGGAGCTCTATCGACGCCTTGGGCGAGTCGTCAGCGACGACGGGCTCGAGGAGATCCGGGCTGAGCTGCTGGATCGCTACGGGGCCATGCCGCTGCCGGTCGAGCGCCTGCTGGACGTGTCGCGCCTGCGCTACCGCGCCGAGGAAGCCGGCCTGCTCCAGGTCTCACGCGAGGATGGGCAGCTGGTGCTGCGGTTCGGGCCCGATTGGTCCCGGGCAGACACCATGCGGGCGCTCGCGCCTGTGGCCGTGGATGATACGTTGCGAGCGCTGCAGGGGCACATCCGCTATGCGTCGAACCAGGTGCGGGTGCGGGTCCCGACCGATGGCGAGCGCGCCTGGCGCCTGACCCAGGCGATGGTGGACCGCTTGGCGAGGGAGGCACGAGCGACAAGGGCGTAGCGCCGGCGATGGGAGGGATGGGTCGGCCTTGCATCAGATGCACGATCTCGACCTGCCGGACATCTGGATCGCCGGTTCTTTGCATCGAACGCAAGGGCGTGACAGTCCTTCTCAGCAGTTGCAAGGAATCGGCAGATTCGGGCGGCACCTCGTCGAGATGTTGCACTCAATGCAAGGCGCGGCTACCAGAAGGTGGACTGGCGGTTGCGCCTGACCGAGGCGTCGTTCACGGGCCGGTCGCCTCGGTTGACATCGGGCGTAGGGTAGGAACAGAGGCCTGTACACGATCGTGGAGGTCCGGCTTCGAGCTTGGAGGGAACGATCATGACCTCAGCACGAGCACGCATGTTGGCACTCACCACGACGCTCGCGTTCGGAGCGACGACCATCGGGGGGGGGTGTCGCCTTAGCGCACCACGATGAACAGGATGAGGTACAGCTCCAGACAGTCGCGGAGGCCGAAGCGGCCGACCGCGACGCCATCATCAATAGCACCGGCTGGACGAAGGCCGAATTAAAGGCTTACGAGATAGCCGATCGAGAGCTTGACAAGATTACCAGCGACATCTGGAAGAAGCGTCGGGACATCTTCATCGGTGGTGCGCTGCCCACCAAGCCAGGTGGCGCGACGAAACTCTACGTCAAGGGCACAGCTCCACGGTTCGTGACGGACCTCGTCGGGGCAGCCGCCGCGCCGATCGTGCTCATCGACCAGCAGCCGTACTCCTTCGACGAACTTGAGGAACGCGCGTTCATTGCCCACATGGCACTCGTCGAGATGGGCTACAAGCAGGTCTTCACCGCGGTCGATGTCGCGGGTGCCGGCCGGATTCCCGCTGGAGTGAAGGCCGTGCCTGGGAAGTCCCAGCGGGCTTCTGTCATCGTGGCGGATCTCCCCAAGCGCATCCGCAGCGATGTCGACTTGATCGTCAATGTCGAGGACATCGTAGCGTTTGATTCGTCCTACGGCGGCCTGCGCATCCGTTCCACCGGCGGAGGCATCTGCACGAGCGGCTGGGCGGTTGAGAAACTCTCCAACGGGACCAAGGGCCTCGTCAGCGCCGGGCACTGCGGTGGGATGAACCGGGTCCACAACTCGAATAGCCACACGATGGACTTCAAGGCAGAGCATGATGATGGGCAAGCGATCCGCGACTACGGCGACGTCGAGTGGTACACGACCAACAGCACGGAACTCCCGCAGTTCCGTGCGAACGCCGGCGTGATCCGGCCGGTGAAACGCCGTGAGAATACTGAGAACATCGACAGCGGCAACAAGTACTGCCTCTACAGCAAGAAGTTGAACGCGAAGGACTGCAGCAAGACCGTTCAGTACGCCACCTCGATTTGCACGGGTACGCTCTTCGATGGCACTGGGGTGACCTACAAGCGCATGGTCTCGATGAGTGGCGACATCGGACGCCCGGGCGATAGCGGCGGTCCTTGGTACATCAACAACAAGGCGGTCGGGGTACACCACGGGACCTGCGGGAACAGGCCGAACAAGGATTCGTTCAGCAAGATCGATCTGCTCGACGAGGCGCTGGGCATCCGCGTGATCAAGGATGACTAGCATCATGCGGGCGATTCGACTCCGAGAGCAACAGGAGGGCAACCGCATGGACGTCAGATCCGGGATCCTGCTCCGTGTGCTGGGAACCGCGGCCCTGGCAGTCGCGCTGCCCGGGGCCGCTGGTGCCGCATCCGACGAGGCCTCTCCGACGCCTGGAGAAGACGGCGCGCCATTCGGTCCGCTTGCGGTCATCGACGCCGCAGCTGGCGGCGATCTGGTGCCGAGTGGGACGCTCAAGATCGACGAGACCTGCGTGGCCTTGCAGCAAGATGACGCTGCGGACCTCACGCTCGTGTGGTCCGGCGATTCCACCAAGTGGGACGGCAAAGACGGCCGTCTTCGCTTTAAGGATCCAGTGTTGGGCGGGGTGGTTCTCGCCGATGGCGACCGCATCTCGGTCGGCGGCGCGCCGTTGACGGCAACGACGCCTACCTGGCTCCAGGAGCCGCAGCCAGCGTGTCCGAGCGATCAGTGGCTGGTCTCCTGGATCGTCCCCGACGACGTCGCCGCCATCCGCTGGGGCCCCCTCGCGGTCGCAGAAGATCCGGTCGTGGCGCCCGAGGTCGCCATAGGGGCCGGCCGACTGTCGATCAGCGAGACGTGCGTGTCGCATCAAGTGGGCAACGCCGAGCCGCGCACCCTCGTGTGGCCCGATGGCATGACCCGCTGGCGGCCGGACAAGCAGCTTGTCGTCTTCGAGAGTCCAGACGGCAGGACCCTGCGTCTCCATGATGGAGACCGGGTGTCGCTCGGCGGCGCGCCGGTCGCCGGGACTGGCCCGGATCCGATCCCTGGCGACACGCAGGCAGGCACGGGCACGCCGACGTGGGTTCGCGAACCAGCAGCCTCCTGTCCGGGTCAGCAGTTCGTCATCACCGACATCGAGAAGGCCCGCTAGCGTTGCCCGCTGCCCGATCCTAGCGCCACGAGCATCGGGATGTGGTCGACCGTGGTTTCTCCCGCGGCGGGGGGTAGTGGGGCTGGCCGATGGCCCGGATAGGTCGGTTTTGCATCAGATGCACGATCCCGACCGGCTGGGCCCCTGGATCGCCGATTCCTTGCATCGAACGCAAGGGCGTGACAGTCCTTCTCAGTAGTTGCAAGGAATCGGCAAGTTCGGGCGGCACCTCGTCGAGATGTTGCAGCCAATGCAAATCGCGGTTACTGCAAGGCAGCGTCGAGCCGGTAGGAAGCGGCTAGCCATGGAAGCCGAAGTCTTCCATCAGCGCAGGGGGCGCCTGCTAGATCCCGACGTTCTGGGGCATGCTCAGCATGAACGCGAGACCACCCAGGAACAGCAGCACCGCGAAGATCAGCATCATCAGACGCGTGCCACGTCCCTTGAGCTTGGTGCCGACGCCTGCGAAGAAGAGCACCGACGCCATGATCACCGCGACCAGCACGAAGTTGTCGCCAGTCTGGTTGGCGTCTCGGGCCTGCGCCGCGAGCACGTCAGCCTCGGCGTTCAGTTCCTTCGCCTGGCGTTCGGCGGCCGGCTCGTACTCGGCGAGCGTGAAGGGAGTGCCGGGCGGAATCTCCCCAGCCGGGACCTCTGCCGCCCAGGCGTCAAATGCGGGGATGAACTCCTTACGGAAGCGCTCCTGCAGGAACGTGGCACCGACGGTGTCACCGGCTTGTCGATGCTCCAGGTAGCTGATCCACAGCATCACGTCGATCTGGACCTGCGCCGCGTACAAGCTGTTCAGTTGCGTGGCCTCCGTACGTTTGGCCGCGGCCGCGCTGTACGCATTGGCCTGAACGCCACCCCAGCGCGTGGCTTGGTAGGCGGACCAGGCGGCCGTGACGGTGGCGATCGCCAGCAGGACCGCTGCGGCGAGCTCGATCCAGTCGGTGCGGTTGAAGCGCTCCTGGGCGATGGTATCGAGCCGGTCACCGAAGGGCAGGATGGCGTCCGACTGGGACTCCCCTGGATCGGGCGACGCGATGCCATCGTCTGTCTTGGGGGCGTCCGGTTCGGTGTCCAATCCTGTCCCTTTCTTCCTCACGCGGTAGCCGCTGCACGATAGCAGGCCGCAGGCACGCTAGATTCGCATGATGCCCGACCATCCCGACACCATCGATGGCCTGCAGGCCGCGTTCCATGATCTCGACTACGTCGCTGACCGTGCCCTGGTCACCTCGGTCTTCCTGGGCTTGCGCCTGGGCCGTCCGCTGCTGCTCGAAGGGGAGGCCGGCGTGGGCAAGACGGAGCTTGCTAAGGTCCTCGCCGCCACACTGGGCGCTCGGCTCATCCGTTTGCAGTGCTACGAGGGCCTTGACGTCAACACCGCGGTCTACGAGTGGAATTACCCGCGGCAGATGCTGGAGATCCGGCTGCTGGAGGCACAGGGCAAGCTCGACGATGCTCGGGCACACGACATCTTCGCTCCGAGGTTCCTCCTGAAGCGGCCATTGCTGCAAGCGCTGGAGGCGGATGACGGCGTGCCCCCGGTGCTGCTCATCGATGAGATCGACCGCGCCGACGAGGAGTTCGAGGCCTTCCTGCTGGAGATCCTCTCCGACTTCCAGGTCACCATCCCTGAAGTGGGGACGGTGCGGGCTGAAAAGCCACCGCGCGTGGTGCTGACGTCCAATCGCACCCGTGAGGTCCACGATGCGCTGAAGCGTCGCTGCCTCTACCACTGGATCGACTATCCGGACGCTGCGCGTGAGTACGAGATCGTGCTGGCGCGGGTGCCCGAGACGCCCGAACGGCTGGCCGCTGCCATCGTCGCTTTCGTGCAGCGACTCCGAGCTGGCCAGTTGACCAAAGTGCCCGGCGTGGCGGAGACCATCGACTGGGCCGCCGCCCTACTGGCATTGGGTGCTGGCCGGCTCACCGCGGACCTTGTCGACGACACGCTCGGCGTGGTGCTCAAGTATGAAGAGGACGTGCGTGCCATCCGAGGAGCGACCGCGGCGGCCTACCTCGCAGAGACCGCCTCCGAGGTGGCCTGACGCCGTGACCGGAGCGAGCAGAGCAGTCGCCGGCGTCTCAGGTCGCGCCTTCTTGTGGAATGCGCTGCTGTTCACGCGAGCCTTGCGCGCCGGCGGCATCACCACCGACATCGGTGCCGCCATCGACTATTCGCGCGCACTGGCGCTCATCGACATCGGCGATCGCGAGCAGGTTCGCGCCGCCGGCCTCGCCATCTTCGTGCGCCGGCGCGACGAGGTGCCAGTCTATGACGAGATCTTTGCCCGCTTCTGGCAACGCTATGAGCTGACCATCGACCCGATGGCCCTGGACCTGCAGATCGAGGCCGGGGCAGGGGCGCACGAGCAGGCGGGCCAGGTCGAAGCCGCTGGGGCCGAAGGCGCGGACGAGGTGGCGGGAGTCGCGAGCGATGCCGACGACGCCGATGGTGATGGAGCCGCGCTCGAGGAGGAGAATGCCGCTTCGCTCTCCTGGAGCGAGCGCGAGCGACTGCTGCACAAGCCGTTCGACCGAATGAGTCCCGACGAGCTGCGTGACGCCGAGCGCTTGGTCGACCAGGTGCGGCCACGACTGGAGATGCGTCGTGCGCGGCGACAGGAGTTGCACCGACACGGCAGCCAGGTGGCGACTCGCCAGATGTTCCGGGCCAACTTGCAGAACGGCGGCGACCTCGTCGAGTGGCTATGGCGCCGCCCTGCGATGCGGCCGCGCTCCATCACCGTCATCTGTGACGTCAGTGGCTCCATGGAGCGCCACTCGCGCTTGCTGATCCGCTTCGCCATGGCCCTGCATCGCGTCTCGGCTGTGCGCACCGAAGCGTTCGTGTTCGGGACGCACCTCACGCGGGTGACCCACGAGTTGACGGGGCGTGACCCGGACGTCGGATTGGCACGGGTCACCGCAGCGGTGTCCGACTGGTCGGGCGGGACTCGCATCGGTGAATCGCTGCGGGAGTTCAACCGCGGCTGGGCGCGCCGGACGTTGCGCTCAAGTGGCGTCGTCATCGTGGTGTCGGACGGCTGGGACCGTGGTGACCCGGGTCTGGTGCGATCGGAGATGTCCCGACTGCAGCGCAGCTGTCACCGCCTGATCTGGCTGGATCCGCTGGCCGGCACCGAGTACTATCAGCCACTCGCCGGTGGTATGGCTGCCGCCTACCCCTTCATCGATGACCTGGTGGCGGTCAACGACCTGGCCTCACTGCAGCGCCTGGGCGAGCTGCTCGCGGAGATGGCCGCCCATCGCAGTCGGAGGCCGGACCGCAATGGCCAGCCGCGCGTGCATCGTCACCCCGGAGCCGCGGCCCCTCGCGCCGGAGCCGTGGCATGAGGGAGCTGCTGCCGGTCCTTGAGACCTGGCTTGCCGACGGCGTGGCCATCTCTCGTGCCGTGGTGATCCGGACCTACGGGTCGTCGCCGCGTCGTGAGGGCGCGGTCATGCTACTCGCCGCTGACGGCCGCATCGAGGGCTCGGTCAGTGGTGGTTGCGTCGAGGGAGCGACGGCGGAGCACATGGCCGAGGCACGCGAGTCGGGCGAGCAACGCGTGGTGCGTTTCGGCGTCAGCGACGCGCAGGCTTGGGACGTGGGGCTCGCGTGTGGTGGGACCATCGACGTGCTCGCGCAGCCGGCCGTCCCGCCAGCAGCCCTCGATGCTGCCAGGTCCACGACCGTCGGGCGCGACAGCGGGCGGGTCGTGGTGACCGTGCTGCCCCAAGGCTCGCCCGAATCCAGTGCGGGCCCATCGCTTCTGGGTCCGTCGGCGCCCTTGGGTGCGTCACTCATCGTGTACCAGGACGGCCGACTTGAGGGCACCCTGGGTGATGAGGCCGCGGATAGTGCCCTGCTCGAAGCCAGCATCGCGGCGCTCTCGCGCGGGATTTCCGGTGTGCTCGATCTGGCGGGCCAGCAGGTGTTTCTGGAGGTCTTCGCTGTCCGTCCGCGATTGGTCATCGTGGGCGCCGTGGCGGTTGCCGCGGCGCTGGTCCGGCTCGCTCGCGAGCTGGGCTACGAGACCGTGGTCATCGACGGTCGCCCGGCTTTCGCCACACGGGAACGATTCCCCGATGTGGACCATCTCATCGAGGGCTGGCCCGACGAGGTCGCGGCCATGATCGACCTTGGTCCCGCTGACGCACTGGTGGTGCTGAGCCATGATCCCAAGTTCGACGACCCCGCCGTACGGGTGGGATTGGAACGCGGCTGTCGCTACGTCGGGGCCATCGGTAGTCGCAAGACCCAACGTGGGCGTCGCGATCGACTGCTAGCGAGCGGCCTGCGTGAGGCACAGCTCGATCGGGTGCGGGGCCCCATCGGGCTCGACCTGGGGGGACGGGAGCCGGCAGAGACGGCGCTGGCGATCATGGCCGAGATCGTGGCGGCACGCTACGAGGCCAGCGCGCGACCGATGTGTGAGGTGGCACCGGATCGAGCCGCCCACAGCTGAACTCATCGCATCCCGCAGCGGGCGCATCCGACCTTCGCGAGGGGGAGCCATGATGTTCAGAGGAGGCTCGGCAAAAGTTCGACGATCAGGAGGACCATGCCGTGGCCAGCCACGAACCAACCACGATGTCAAAGGCGTTGCTGGAGACCCCTACCCACGCGAGACCCCTACCCATGCGAGACCCCTACTCCCCAACTTGTTTCCGCAACTGGTCGAGTTGTCGCTCGAGGCGATCGATCTGTCGTTGTTGGGCGCTGACGTGGACGTAGAGGGCACGCAGGGTCGCGAACATCTGGTCGACGCTCGGTTCAGCGAACTCCAGGATGGGCTCGCCGACCGCGTCATAGAGGACAAGGTTATGACCCCTGATGGGGGTCGGCCCGGTGTCCCCATACACATCGATCGCCCAGCTCGCGGTGCGTGGGAGCGCGGCCATGTAGGCCTCTTCCACCCTCATCGCCCGTCGTTCGCACGCCACGTCGGTGGTCCCAGGGTCGTTGAACGTCAGCGACTGGCCATCGATCTCGTAGGTGGCACCGAAGCCGTTGCAGCCGGCCGACCCGTAGACCTGGCCGCTCTCGAGCGGCAGCGTGGCATCGACATCCCCTGGCACCTGATGGACCTCGCCATCGGCGGCATACGAGATGAGATGCCACTCGGTGCCCTCGAGCGTGGGTTCGACTGCTTGCGCCAAGGCGGCGAAGGGGAAGGTGGTGCCGACGAGCGCCGCGGTCAGCAACGCGCGGACGGCGGTGGTCCGGTTCATGGTTCTCTCCTTGTCAGTGCCCTCGGCTGTTCGCCTTGCCGTTGGACGCGACCGGGTGCTTCGGACCTCGCTGGCCCGAAGCCCCGGTCTTCATGCGACGAGCGTTACCAAGTCACTCTGCCTTCATAACCCGGATGTCGAGGGCCTCATCGAGGTAGTCGATCGGGGTGAAGCCGTCCTTGCCGGGGAACTCGTTATGGCACTCCCCGTGATGCACACCCACGGCCGTATTGAAGATGTACCAAGGGCCGCCGCTGTCACCCGGTTCGCCGACGTCGTCCTTCATGATCACTAGGTGGTGGTAGTTCCCAGTGGGAGTGCAGCAGCACTGCTTGTCTACCCTATGGACGGCGACTCCGCAGATCTTTTTGTCCGAGGTCTTGCCATACAGGCAGAAAGCGTCGTCTTGACCGATGTCCGCGACCTGCTCGCGCCACACGACCTCGCGGACCTCCGTGGGGCTTGCCCGGAACTTCGCCTGTTCGGTGGCGTTCGTCGTGTACCACTCAACGTCGCCCCACCAGCCCCGGTGCTCGTCTTGGTAATCCATGGTGTGCGGGTCGTCGGTATGCATCCTGTTCAGGGATAGAACCGCCGGCGGGGGGTCCGGGTTTGCGTACCCGCAATGCCCCGCGCTCACGACCCCCTTCTTTCCGTTGGTGAGGTGCTCTACCGAGTAGCCGCTCGTGCAGTAATGCCCGGGATGACCTGACCTGTAGATCTTTGTGCCGCCGCGCGCATGGTCGCCGTCGTCGAACCGGTTGTCGCCGACCCGAAGGTCCACGCTCGACCGCAGGGACTGCGGGATGCCTTCCAGGATCTTGGATCGCACGTCCGTGACTCCGGGGGTCCGGAGCACGTCCGCCTCGATCATGCCGCCAGCGGCGAGATCATATGCCGTGGTGGCCTGCTCGAAGCCCATGTCGAGGAGTGCCGCGAGGACCTTCTCCGCCCGCTCGTGGAGCTGATCGCGGGAATAGGGCTGCTCGTCCACGATCCTCACCGTCGCCGCGGCGTCGGCAGCGAGGTCACGCACCCACTTGGGCGCAGGGCCCTTGATGTACAGCGACGGAGCACCCTTGGGGTCCGTCGCCATGATGGACCCGATGAAGATGTCTGGTCGCTCCTGATGGACCCGGCGAGCGATGCGGTCCACCGCGTCATTGGACTGGAAGTGCGCCCGCGTCTGGGCGATGGTCCAGCCCTTGGCCTCTGCGGTCGCCTTGAGATCCGACTCGAACGCCTGGGCCGGACTCTGGATCTCTTCGTCGTCGTGACCCGGCGAGACGCCGCCGGGGACCGTGCCGACCGCCACGATCGCCAAGAGGGCCGCGGTCGCCACCACGGAACCGATGCGTAGCCATGCCATGGTACCTACCCCCCAAACGGACGGTGCCAGCGATCAGGCCCGACGCCCAACCCGGCCGGCCCATGCCCTCGACACGATTCTATACCACTGTGCAAGCAGGTGGCCAAGCCGACGGTCGCGTGAAAGGGGCTGAGCCGACGGCGCTACGCATGGCGCTGACCATGCCCAGATACTGCGACAACCTCGCCGTGTACCCCCGCGCCGCGTCGGCCCGGGCAGCGACACCAAGCATGGGCCCCTCCTTCTCTCACCGGCCGGGGTCGTGCCGCCCATGGGTCGTGCGCTAGACTCTGGAGCGCCCACCACCAGCCACTTGATGACGGGAGTCTCCTGCCGTGTCCGCCGACTCGCTACGGGCCAAGATCCGCGAAGTCCCCGATTTTCCCAAGCCGGGGATCCTCTTCTACGACATCACCACCCTGCTCAACGACGCCGAGGCCTTTCGCGAGGCCATCGAGCTCATGAGCGAGCCCCTCAAAGACGAGAAGGTCGACATCGTCGTCGGCATGGAATCACGGGGGTTCATCTTCAGTGCGCCGATGGCCCTGCACCTGGGTGCCGGCTTCGTGCCGGTGCGCAAGCTGGGCAAGCTGCCGGCTGAGACCATCAGCATCGAGTACGAGCTCGAATACGGCACCAACACCCTTGAAGTGCACCGAGATGCGATCCGTCCCGATCAGCGAGTCCTCATCGTGGACGACCTGCTCGCGACCGGCGGCACGGTCCTTGGCACCATCGAGCTGGTCAAGCAGCTGAAGGGCCAGATCGTGGGATTGTCGTTCCTGGTCGAGCTCGGGTTCCTGAAGGGCCGTGAGCGCCTGCATGACTACCAGATCAACAGCGTCATCGGGTACTGAGAACTCCGAGCCGGCCGACGCCGGAGACGCGGGGTCGATGGAGCCCGAGGGCGCGAGTCCGTCAGGAGGTCCTGCCGGAACGCCGAGCGGTACGGCCGGAACGTCGAGCGCTGCTGCCGGAGCGCCGGCGAAGCCTGAGCACGATCCCGCTCGCCGTGCCTTCTTCTTCGAGTTCGGCAAGCAGGCGGTGACCGCGGTCGGTCAAGGGGCGGGCTTGGCCGACCTGGTCGGCCGCACGACCGGTGGCGTTGCGAGCCTGCTCGGTCTCGATCCTGAGCCGCCACCCCCGAGCGCCCCTGCGTTCGCGCGCTCCTCTCGCGCTGCCGTCGTCAGCGCCGCACCACCGGCCGCCGACGGCGCATTCCGCAGCGCCTATCGCCTGGACGGCGACGACTTGGTGCTCCTGGACCAGCGCGGCATCCCCGGGGCTCTTGAGGAAGTCGTGGCCAAACGTGGGAGCGATGTCGCCTACTACTTGCGGCTGGGTGTCGTGCGTGGGGGCCTGCTGATGGCACAGGTGGCCGCCTACGGCCTCGCCTTGACGGCCCGCGAGCGCGCCACGCAGCCGCGCGAACAACGCGCCCTGGAGCTGGAACGGACGATGCGCGCACTCGTCGATGCGCGACCCTCGGCGCGATCGCTGGCCTGGTCGATGGAGCGGATGCGTGCCGTCGTGACCTCCTTCGACCGTGACGATGATGACGTTGTCGCTACCGACGGTAGCGTCGCCTCTGAAAGTGTCGTCGCTACCGACAGCGATGCCATCAGCGATGCCAGCAGCGAAGGAGATCCCGCCAGCGCCGACCACGGGGAAGGCGAACGGTTGGCCACCGCGCTTCGTGCTGAAGCCGATGCCATCGCCACCGACGCGGGAGCGTGGAATGCGGCCATCGCGGCTGTCCTGTGTGAGCAGCTGGCAGCGCTGCACGATGGTCCGCTGGTGGTGCTGCTCCACGGCAGCCACGGTGGTCTGGCCGGCGGTGTCGTCGGCAGCGGGCTCCCCGCACTGCAGCGAATGCGTGCCGAGGGGCGCTCCATCCGCGTCTACGTGACCGAGGGTCGGCCCTTCATGGATGGCGCGCGCCTCGCCAGCTGGGAGTTGCGCCAGGCGGGGATCGAGCACAAGGTCATCGCCGACAGTGCCGTGGCCTGGCTGCTCCATCGTGAGCCGGTCGATGCGGTCCTCATCGGCGCCGAGTGGATCGCAGCCAACGGCGACACGGGCGCGCTCGTCGGCAGCCGCGCCATCGCGCAGCTCGCGGCGGCCAGCAGGACGCGCCTCATCGTGACCGGCGTGAGTGCTCTCCAGGACCCCTCGACGCCCGATGGTGCCGCCATCCCTGAGGAGCTGCGGCCAGCCCGTGACCTGGTCGCCTATCTCGCGGATGTGCCGATCCGCAGCTCTGACGCACTCGTGCCTGCAGCCGATGTCATCCCCGCCGATGCCATCAGCACGCTGGTCACCGAACGCGGGGTCTTCACGCCCGGAGGGCTCGCCTGATGGCGAGCGTGACCCGCGATGGCGTGGCAGCAGATCGCCGCCTGGAGGTCCGTTCCACGCGTGACCGAGACCTGCTGCACCAGTTCCTCAACCGTGACCGCCTGTTCGCGGCCTACGCCATCGCCGATACCGACGACAGCGAGTTCGCTCGCACACGCTGGGGCATCGCCTTCGAGGATGGGGCACCGGTGGCGGTGGTCATGGAATACCGCGGCCTGTCACCGCAGCCACTCTTCGTGATGGGCGACCCGGCCGGTGTCGGCGCCATCCTGCGCGATGTCATCCGCGCCCGTATCGCCTACCTGGCGGCCAAACCGGAGGTCGTGCCCGCGGTGCGCGAGCGCTATCGGGTGGAGGAGGCCGCGCCGATGGTGCGCATGGCCGTCGACCGGGGCTCGTTCAGGCCCGTGCTCGGTGACGCGGTGCGCCTCGACCAGGGTGACACGCAGCACCTCAACCGTCTCTACCAACTCGGCCCCAGCGCGCACCTGCCGCGGGACGCGGTGGCGGCCGGGATCTACTACGGTGCGCGGCGTGGCACCCGCCTCATCGCCGCCGCCGGCACCCACGTCATCAGCCCCAGCTACGGCATCGCGGCAGTGGGCAACGTCTACACCGATCGGGAGCATCGAGCCCAGGGCCTGGCCAAGGTCGTGACCCGCCCCGTCACCTCCGAGCTGCTGCAGACGGTCGAGACCGTGGTACTCAACGTGCGCGCCGACAACCCGCCTGCGCTGGCGGCCTACCGGGCGCTCGGCTATCGCGAGCACACCCACTTCGAGGAGCGCCTCGTTCACCGCAGAACGTCGCTGTGGGATAGCATCGTCGGGCCCGTCCGGGCCTACCTATCCGATCTATGGAGGAATGGATGACCCAAGCTCCCGCGCCCCAGGAACCGATGCAGACTACCTCCGGTGACGCCACGACTGGCCAGACCGCGTCCTATCCGCCCCACGATGTCGCCGACTTCGGACTCGTGGCTGAAGGTGTCCGTCGTATCGAGTGGGC
>JBBSAV010000040.1:0-24590 GCA_038251965.1 Candidatus Limnocylindrales bacterium | reverse complement strand
GGCAAGACCGTCGAGGTCGGCTCGAAGGTCACGCTCATCGTCAGCAAGGGCGCCAAGCAGGTCAGCGTGCCCGACGTGGTGGGTCTCTCCGAGGCCGATGCACTTGACGAACTTACGGCGGCGGGCTTGAAGCCCGGCGAGCGCGCTGAGGCCAACGATGTAGCCGCGGCTGGCGTTGTGATCGGCCAGGACCCGCCTGCGGAAACCGAGCTGGACAAGGGCAGCGTCGTCGACTACGTCGTGTCGCTAGGGCCGGTGATCGAGCCACGTGGGCAGGGCGGTTCCCTGGATAACGCGCAGGTAGCCGACCAGTTGGATGCGGTCGCCTTCACGGTGCCCGAGATCCGTGAGTTGGACCTGGGCAATACTCCATACGACGCCGCCAGCCCTGCCGAGCAGTCGGGCTTCCTCAGGCAAAGCGCCGAAAGCCTCTATCCGTCAGCGACGCTGACGCAGGAGGAACAGGCTCTCAAGCGCATGGGACTGCTCGGGAACGATGATGATCTCGCCTCCCTCCTCGACCAACTCTATGGGCAGGATCTGCCGATCACGTACCTCCAGGCTCGTGGTCGCCAGTCCATCCTCCAAGGCATCGACAAGCTCAACCTGGCGCAGCGCGCCGAGGCCGCGCGAGAGTTCGGTCGGGCCGCTGTACACCAGGAGTTCGGTGCCGACGCCGGTGTCGTCGATGATCCCACTGACGCCGATGCCGTACTCGCGGCTCGCGCGCTCGAAGAGGGTGATGGCACGGCCACGATGCTCGGCTGGTCCGCTGCCAACGTGAACTCTGGCAATCAGGCCAAGGTGGATGGCGTGGTCGTCCCCGGCGACGATGGCATCCTGGGTTCCATGCCGCAACTGCTGCAGCGTGAGTACGCATTCCCCTTCGTCGAGGGCCAGTCCTTCGTTGACTTCCTCCGCAATCAGGGCGGCTGGGACGCGGTGAACGGCGCTTGGGGCCGGGTGCCCGAGACGACCGAGCAGATCCTTCACCCCAAGCGTTATCCCGATGATCGGCCCACGACCCTTGTGATGGACGGGCTCGGCAACACGCTGGGCCAAGGCTGGAACGAACAGTGGCAGCAAACCATGGGTGAGCTCCGGACCGCGGTTTGGCTCGGAGACGACAAGGCCGCTGCCGGTTGGGGCGGCGACCGCCTCGTCAGCCTGGATGGTCCCGATGGTTCGTGGGCTATCGTCTGGCAGACCAAGTGGGACAAGGCTGGCAACGTCGGGCAGTTCGTGGACGCGGCCAACGCTGTGATCGCGGACCTGCCAGGTGCACACGCTGTGCTTGAAGCCGACGTGTCATCCGGGGCGTCCAATCCGGCGCTGGTCCTGCTGACCAGCGATGATGCCGCGCTGGCGTCGGTGGCTGAGGCGCTCGGCCTTGGTGACGAGATCGCTGCTCCGTAACCGTGCGTGCGCGGCGTCGCCTATCTGGCGCGCAGCGAGATGAGCATGACGAAGGCCGGGCATCGAGCCCGGCCTTCGTCATCGTCCAAGTCGCGTCGACGACTCCAGTCGGATCGACTACATCGAGTCGGGAGCCGCGATGCCCAGCAGGGCCAGGGCGTTGCGGATGGCGCTGCGGGTCACGCCCATGAGCGCCAGTCGGCCGGCCGAGGTCGCGGGGTCGTCAGGATCGACGACACGGCGATCGCGATAGAAGGCGTGGAACGTCGTCGCTAACTCCATGGCGTAGGCGGTGATGCCGTGTGTTTCCTCGGCCCGGGCCGCGTCCTCGATGACCTCGGGCAGGCGCAGCACCTCGCGGGCCAGGCCGCTGGCCACCTCATCACCCTGGAGCACCCCGCTGAAGCCCGGAGCGGGTGACAGGCCCGCAGCGGCTGCCTTGGCCAGGATCGAGCTGATTCGGGCATGTGCGTACTGCACGTAGTAGACCGGGTTCTCCGAAGACTGCCTGCGGACCAGCTCGATATCGACATCGATGGGCGAACTAGCCGAGCGCGAGGCGAACGACCAGCGCGCGGCATCCACGCCGATCTCCTCGAGCAGCTCGTCGAGCGCCAGGAATTCGCCCGACCGCTTGCTCATGGGGACCTCGACGCCGTCGCGCACGAACCGGACCCAGGCTACGAGTAGCATCTCCACAGCGTCCTTGTCGAAACCCATGGCCTCAGCCGCGTTGCGGACGCGGGCGACCGTGCCGTGGTGATCGGCTCCCCAGATGTAGACCAGCTTGTCGAAGCCGCGACTGAACTTCTCGCTGACGTAGCCGATGTCAGAAGCGAAGTAGGTGGGTTCGCCATTCGAGCGGAACACCACCCGGTCCTTGTCGTCACCGAAGGTGGTGGAGCGGAACCAGGTGGCGCCATCCTGCTCGAAGATGTGTCCACCCGCCTCCAGCCGTTCCACTGCCCGCGCGACCCAGCCTTCGCGGTGCAGGCTGGCCTCGCTCTTCCACACGTCGAAGTGGACACCCAGGCGAGCCAGGCTCTCCTCGATCCCGGCACGGACGCGCTCTTGGGCCCACGCGGCGACGACACCGTCGCGGTCTGCGCCGTCTGCGGTGGCCGCAGCCCAAACATCAGCGGGCAACTCGCCGGCGAGGTCCTCGACGTAGCCGCCACGGTAGCCGTCCTCGGGCACCTCCTCGCCCAACCGGCGAGCGACGATCGAGGCACCGAGGTTGCGGATCTGGGTACCTGAATCGTTGAAGTAGTACTCACGCGTGACGGTGTGGCCGCCGCCCTCGAGGACGCGGGTCAAGAGGTCGCCAACGAAGGCGCCGCGAGCATTGCCAACGTGGAGTGGGCCGGTCGGGTTGGCCGAGACGAACTCGATATTGAGATGCAGTGGCCGCTCCTGGGTGACTCGGCCGAAGGCGTCGCCCGCTTCACGGGCCTCATCAAGCACGCCCTCCAGCCATGCGTCGGAGAGGCGCATGTTGATGAAGCCGGGCGGGGCCACGTGGACTTCGGTCAAGGCCGAACCGGCGGCAACGGCGCGCAGGCTCTCGGCTAGCACCTCGGCGATCTGCAGCGGTGAGCGGCGCATCGGCCGAGCCAGCCGCATTGCTAGGTTCGCGGCCAGGTCGCCATGGTCCGGATCGGATGGTCGCTCGATCTCGATCTCCGGTCGAAGCTCCGCATCGATGGTCGGCAGTACTCCCGATTCGGTTGCCTGCGCCAATGCTTCAGCCATCAGGCTGCGGATCCGCGTCCGGACCGAGAGAACGGTGGTTCCGGTCGCATTCATCGGCTAGCCCCGATCTCAAAGACCAGCTCCGGCTCGGCCAGCCGGACCGAGCCCGGGAAGATGCCCTCGGCCGCGTGGAGCGCAGCTTGAGGATCGTGAGCCTCAAGGACGTGAGTCAGGATCAAGTGAGCAGCTCCTCCGCGTCGGGCGACATCGGCCGCATCGGCGGCACCAAGGTGGTTGGCGTCAGGTCTTGGTTCGAGGGTCGACCAGAACGCTTCGCAAAGCACGGTGTCGCCCTCTTGGATCAACGGCAGCAGATCATCCGCGCGGCCGCAGTCGCCACTGTAGACGAGCCCGGGAGCATCGGGATGTGCCGCGTCGGCGACCCGGAAGGCGTAGCTCTGTTCCGAGTGGGTCACGCGTTGCGCCCGCACATCGAAGGGCCCCATCCGGCGAGTGCCTTCGGCCAGTTCCGGGCCGACCAGGATGTCCAGGAAGCCATCCTCGCCGGTGAAGGCGTCGTAGCGACGACGCAGGCCGCCCGGCGCATGCAAGCCGATGCTGCGTGGCTCGTCGTAGCCAAAGTTGAGCAGATTGCGCAGCGGGATGAGGTCCACGTGGTGATCACCGTGCATGTGGCTGACCAAGACCGCGTTCAGGCTGGAGGGTTCGCGATGCTGGAACAGCGACCCCAGGGCGCCCTGGCCCAGGTCCATCAGGATGGCTTCGCCGCCGGTTTCCACCAGGTAGCAGGAAGAAGGCCGGCAGGCTCGGTCGGTCCAAGCTGCCGATGCGCCAAGGACGGTGAGCCTCAGGCTCATGATTCGACGCGTCGTGGACTGGAACCCATGTGCCGTTCCCTCGTCTCGTTGGCCGAGCTCGACTAGCTGGCCGGCTTGGCCTCCCGCGCCAACCGCGCGGCCACGGCCGCAGCCTCGTTGATGCGATCCGGAAGCACCACCATACCGGCTTCTTCTGCTCCATCCCAACGCGCGCTGCCGCCGCCGACGGCGAGGGTAGGCCTGAGGCCGGCATCGCGCAGCGCCGCCGCCACCTCGAGGGCAGCGATGCGGTCGGCCTCCTGTACCACGGCCACGACGGCCATTCGCGCACGGTTCTGCATGATCACGTGGACCCAACTGGTGACCGGAACGTCCGCCCCCAGATAAAGCACCCCGACGCCGAGCCGGCGCACGGCGACTGCGAAGGCCAGTGAGCCCAACTCATGACGCGCCCCGGGCGGTAGTCCGACGACGAGAAGTGGGTCTGCCACGGTGGCTGCCGCCTCATACAGTGCCGATAGCCGCCGATGGACGGCTGCGCTCGCGGTGTGCTCGGCGGCGACGTCAAGCCGCCCTTCTTGCCACGCGCGACCGAGCTCGACCAGGGCGGGCATGAGCAGATCGTCCACGATGGACTCGAACGATCCCTGGGCGAACATCTCATCGAGGGCCCCGCCGATGGCGGCGATATCCATGGCGATGGCGGCCTCGGTGAAGCGATCGATGAGCACCATCTGGTAAGGGCGGGTGGCGTCGTCACCAGAAGTCACCAGGAGCTGGGGTGGCATCGGATCGACGGTGACTTCCCCCGCGAGGACTGCCCGACTCGCCTCACTGGCTGTCCAGCCACTCTCCGTCAGCTCCCTCACGCGCATGAGCGTTCCGATAGCGGCGTCGTCGTAGAGACGATAACCCGACGTGGTGCGCTGCGGGCTGACCACGCCGTAGCGGCGCTCCCACGCGCGGATGAGGGGAACGCTTACGCCGGAGCGGATGGATGCTTGTTTGATGCTGTACATGCTTTGTCCACTATAGCACGCAAGTCTTACCGCACAAACACTTGACAAGCCTTGTACAAGCGGGTATCGTTCATCACGTCAGTTAGACAAACCATCAACACAGGAACGCGAACAGTGAGGAGGAACAACAAGATGACGCGACGGTGGCGCTCCTGAAGGGCCCACAGACCAGAGCGTAGACCGCTCCACCACAGTGAAGACCGCGAGTACAGAGCTCGCCTCCGTTTACTGATCACCCAGTCGAAAGGACGAACACAGAGATGCGAAAGAACAAGATCCAAGTCATCGCCGCCACTGCCGCCCTCGCCGCGGTCATGGCGCTCCCCCTCGGCGCGTTCGCGCAGGATGACACCGCCAAGGTCCGCGTCGGCCACTTCAGCCCTGACGCGCCCGCCGTCGATGTCTATGCCAACGGTGGCGCCATCCTCAGCGATGTCTCCTTCGGCACGCTCTCCGACTACCTTGAAGTTCCCGGTGGCACCTACACCATCGAAGTGGTGGCAGCTGGTGCAGACCCGGCCGATGGCGCCGTCATCGGTCCCGTCGACCTCGACTTCGCTGCGGGCACCATGCCGACCGTCGCTGCGACCTTCAGCCATGAGAACATCGAGGCCCAGGTCCTGGCTGACGATCCCATGCCGCAGGACGGCATCGCACAGGTTCGTGTGGTCCACTTCAGCGCCGACGCCCCGGCCGTCGACGTCGCCCTTGACGGCGGCGATGTGGTGGTGCCGGACCTGGCCTACCCCAACGCCACCGGTTACCTCGACCTCCCTGAGGGCGAATACGACCTTGAGATCCGGGCTGCCGGCACGACCGACGTGGCCTTCGATATCGACCCCCTGATGCTTGACGGCGGCAACAGCTTCACCGTCTTCGCGATCGGCTCCCTGGCCGACGGTAGCTTCACGGTCCTTCCGGCCGTCGACGCCAGCCTGATGGCTGACGACGGCATGGCCGCGGAGTCCCCCGCCGCTGACGCCGACATGGCCGCGGGGTCCCCCGCCGCGGCCGAGTAACCCAGACACCACAACGCAAGCGGGCTGGTGATGCGGTTCGATCCGCACCGCCGGCCCGATTCACGCATTTGCTGATCAACGACCTGTTCGAAAGGAACACACCCTGATGCGCAAGCAGCTATCCCTTGGCCGCAAGGTCGGGATGCTCGGTACCGCCGCCGCCCTGGCCGCCGTGACCGCCATCCCCTTCGCCACGGCCGCCCAGGACGAGAACGCGATGGTCCGTGTGCTGCACGGAGCCGACGACGCCCCCGCCGTCGACATCTACGCCGACGGTGGGCTCATCGGCGAAGGTCTGGCCTTCAGCCAGATCACCGACTATCTGGAAGTCCCAGGCGGTGAGTACCAGATCCAGATCGTCCCCAATGGCGCCAGCCTCGAGGAAGGCCCCATCGTCATCGACGCCGCGCTGACCTTCGATGCCGGCACCATGACCACCGTGGCCGCCACCGGCAGCCTCGCCTCGGGCATCGTCCCGCAGGTCATCGTGGACGACCCGGCTCCCAGCTCCGATACGGCGCAGGTCCGTGTTGTGCACCTCAGCGCCGACGCACCCGCGGTGGACATCGCCCCTGACGGTGGCGACGCCCTTATCGAGGGCCTCGAGTATCCCAACAACACGGGCTACATCGCCCTTCCCGGTGGTGCCTACGACCTCGAGATCCGGCCCGCCGGTTCGACCGATGTCGCTTTCGACATCCCCGAGATCACCATCGACAACGGCGTCAGCTACTCGGTCTACGCGGTCGGTAGCCTGGGCGACGGCACGTTCACTGTCGTCCCCGCCGTCGATGCCGCACTCGCAGGCGTCCGTGTCGGTCACTTCAGCGCCGATGCGCCCAACGTTGATGTCTACGCCAATGGTGGCGTCATCCTGACCGACGTGCCCTTCGGCACGCTCTCTGACTACCTGTATGTGCCCGCCGGCACCTACCAGATCCAGGTCGTTCCGACCGGCGCTTCCCTTGAGGACGGGCCAGTGGTCATCGATGCTGAGCTCACCTTCGAAGGTGGCACGCTGACCACGGTCGCGGCTACCAACGACCTCGGCGACATCACTCCGGTCGTCCTCAAGGACAAGGCCGTCCAGCCTTCGGCTGAGGGCGCCAAGATCCGCGTCGTCCACCTGAGTGCCAACGCGCCCAAGGTCGACATCGCGCCCGATGGCTCCGGCAAGAAGGGCGCCATCGTCAAGAACCTGAAGTTCGGCAAGGCCAAGGGCTACCTGGACGTGCCGGCCGGTGAGATCGACCTCAAGGTCCGTCCCGCTGGCAAGAAGGACACCGCCTTCGACATCCCGCCGCTCACGCTCGAGGACGGCAAGGCCTATAGCGCCATCGCCATCGGCCAGTTCCCCGACAGCTTCAACGTGATCCTCGTCGAAGAGGCATCCGTCAACTAGCACCACCCCGGACACTCTGTGGGGCTCGGCCTTCCCCCGGGCCGGCCCCACACGGGTCTCCATCCTGCACATCTCTGAGGAGGAACCAACCAATGATCAAGAAGTTCATGGCCGGCGTGTTGCTGGCTTCGCTGGCGCTCACGGCCTTCGCGCCTGTCACCAGCGCAAACTCAGGCAAGAACATCGTCGAGCGGGCCGTACAGGTCAACAAGTACACCGGCGCCTTCGACACACTCCTGGCCGCAGCGACCTGCGACTACTTCGGCACCGCCGTTGTCGACGCGCTGTCGCAGCCCAGCACCACCCTGTTTGCCCCCACTGACCGCGCCTTCCGCGAACTCGGTCTCAACGCCCACAACGTGTGCTCATCCTTCGAACAGGACTCTGCCGCGCTGCTGAACATCCTGACCTACCACGTCATCGACGGGGTGGTCTCCTACCGTGACGCTCGTAGGGCCATCGGCAGCTCGGTGACCATGTTGAACGGCGAGCAGGCTGCCATCACCGGCAAGTGGTGGCGCATCGAGATCGATGGTGCTCGCATCATCCTGCCGAACGTCCGCGCCAGCAATGGCTTCATCCACGTGGTGAACGACGTCCTGCTCCCATAGTCCGTCCGCTCTCCTCTGCCAAGTCGAGCCGGTCCTCTGGGGCCGGCTCGACTGATCCCCGGACCTCGTTTCTGGAGCGGTCGGACTACGTGGAAGGGGACGTGAGCGCGGTTGGTGGGGCAACCGGGAGCCGAGATGATGACCCGGCTATCGACGGGCCGGACATGGCGTCAAACGCCAGCTCCGGTCCAGGCTGCGCTCGCAGAAGCTCGCCGATCCGCGCGGGAGCGGGCGGTGGACGTCGCAGCAGTCCGCTGGCAGCGCCGGCGATCAGGCGTCGCGAGGAGGCGTTGGGGTCCAGCGCAACACCGGCCAGACCACGCTCGATCGCCGCAGCGCCGTCGAACTGGTCGGTCGAGAATGGCAGGACCAACATCGGCACTCCACACTGGAGCGCTTCGGTGATGCTGTTGTTGCCGCCATGGGTGACCAGCAGGTCGGCGCGCTCGAGCAGCGCGACCTGGGGCAGGCTCGTGCGTACCAGCCAGTCGGTCGGTAGCGGGCCGAGATCGCTCGGCTGGTTGGCGCCGATGGCGACCGCGACACGAACGTCGAGCTCCCGCAGGGCGGCCGCGATGCGCGCCAACACGTCGACACGCGCCGAGAGGAACGTTCCCAGGGAGACCACCACCAGTGGGCGTCCGTCGCGCCGAGACAACCACTCCTGCGTGTCCGTGTCGATCGCCTCACTACGCACGGCGCTGCCAAGAAAGACATGCCGTGGCAGGCGTGCGGAGCGGACCGGTCCATGGAGCGTGGCTGGATAGTTGTAGAGCACCACATCACCGTGTGCACCGAATGCGTTGTTCACCAGTGGCGCACCAGAGGCGACCGTTCGAAGCGTCTCGTTGTACGCAGCGGTGAATGCGTCCGTCACGTTGCGAGCGCTGTGTCGGAGCGCCTCCATCTCGACTATGTCGGGATGGAGCGCCGGTGGCCAGGCAGAGGGCACGCCGTAGAGCTCATCGCCCACCGGGAGTGCCGTTGGGTGCCCCAGCACCACATCGCCATAGGCTACGCCGGCGGCCCGCAGGCCGATGGTGGCGGCGAACGCGAGGTGATCGACGAGGATGGTATCGGGCGCGTGTGTGTCGAGGATGCGCAGGATGCGATGGGCGACCTGTGTGGGTCGCCACAGCAGATCGGTCGATCGTTGTTCTGCCTGGTAGCGCAGCGTCGGGATCATGCCGGCTCGTGTGGCGCGGAAGAACGCTTCCAGCGAGCGTGCTTCGATGTCCTGTGCCTGCTCCGTTCGGATGACGCCGGCGTTGGAGCCACGCGACATGATCAGCTCAGTGTGTTCCATGCCCGCATGGCGAACCAGAGGTGCCATGGCTGGCCCAGTGGCGACGACCACGCGCCGGCCACGTCGCTGCCAGGCGCGGCCGATGGTGAGCATCGGAACCGCGTGCGAGGCGTAGTCGGGGGTGATGATCAGCAGGGTCACGCGGCACGCCCCACGCGAACATCACCGGGGAGCGTGCGGGTGGAGCGAGCGGCCGTGCTGCGGTAGACCGCCGCCAACGTACGTGCCATGCGATCAAGCGTGAACCGCTTCTCGACCACAGCTCGCGTGCGCCTCGCCGCCTCTGGGTCTTCGGCGAGTTGCAGCGACGCACGTATCGCGCCGGCGAGAGCAGCCACGTCGGTGGTGTCGACAAGCCAGCCGGTGCTGCCATCTGCCACGTAGGTCGAAGGACCGCCGTTCCGGGGTGCCACCACCGGAAGTCCGGCCGCCATGGCCTCGATGATGGCGAGGCCGAACTCCTCCTTGGCGCTGCCGCAGGCGTAGGCGCCGCGCGCGCCGATGAGCGAGCCCCACCCGGCTTGTGCCACGGCGAGCAAGAGGCCGACCTCGTCGTTGGGTCGGTGGCCCATGAGGATGACTCGATCAGCCAGCCCGGGGTTGGCATCGAAGAGTGCGCCGATGCGTGACAGCTCGGCTGCCTCGGAAGCCGTCGGCTGTGCAAGGTCACCACCGATGATGACGAGGTTGGCCCGGTCCCAGAGCGACTCGTCTGTCGCAAATGCCTTCACCAGGCGAGCCATGCCCTTGACCTGGTGCATCCGACCGACGCTGATGACGAGGGGCAGGCCGTGTCGAGCGACCGGCATCTGGCTGATGGCACGCTGCAGGTCGCCAACGACCGGCGGCATGGCAGTGCTGTCAGCGACGGTGCGCCCCGCGCGGTCGGAGCGCACGAGATCGATGCCCTCTGCCACGACGGTGTGGCGAAGGGGGCCGGTACCGATTTCCACGCCAGTCAGCTCACGCAGCCGCTCCTTGAGGTGCGGGCGTGGGAATAGCACCAGTTCCTGTGCTCCTCGCGCGAGGCGTCCGACAAGGTCGGCGCGGTACCAGAGTGCCTCACGGGCATCTTGCGCTGCGAACGAAGCTCGGTCGAGCGAGCCACCTGCTTCGGCCGTCGCGATGGGCCCGTGTGGGTCGGGGGCCAGCGTGAACACGAAGGGGACGCCGAGCTGCTGCGCCACCATGGCGCCGGCCAGGCTGCCGGGATCGGCCATGCGCAGGTGCACGACGTCGGGGACAAAGCCGGCGAGGAAGGCGGAGCGAACGCCCCGGACGGCAGCCACCAGCGACGGCCACCTGCCACTGAACGTGGCCCCTTCTTCGCGGGCCAAAGGAACGCCTTCGTGGCGGCAGCCAGCCTGCGCGCGACTGGATTGCACCAGTTCGCCGGGCAGGCCGCGACCGACCGAGACGACCTCTCTGATGTGCCGCTGCTGCACCAGGGTGCCGCTCAGCTGCGCTAGCAGTGTGGCCACGCCGCCGGCATCGCCCACCCCGGCGCGTGAGGTCGATGGATCGAGCACGGCAGCGAGGTGGATCTGTGCGATGCGGACGCCCTCTTCTGTGCCCTCTTGGCGCCACGGACCACGCTGCCGAAGCAGTCGCTGCGTTCGTATGCTTCGGGCGACTTGGCCAAGCTCGTCGTCCGAATGCGTCAGCCGCGCGACGCCGTGTGGGATAAGTTCGGAGATGCGCTCGGTGAACCCGACGACGGCGGCGGCACGGACCGGTGTCTCTTCACGCGGGTCGGTCGCGATACGCTCCAGCACCAGACCGGCGCGTCGGCTCGGCAGCAGCCCGATCGTCTCCGTGAGATAGCGGCGCGCGTCTGGACCGGTAGCTCGGGTCAGGGCGGACTCCAGAGCGGTCAGCACCAGCTGGGGGGCTTGAGCAGCCCATCGTGCGAGTGTGGCCTGGGCGTGGAAGCCGGGCATGCCGCCGCCGGCGACCGCCCCCGATAGCGGACCCATGAGCTCCGGCGCGAAAGGGCGGCCCGTGGTCGCCCAGGCGGCGTGGGCCTCGAAGCCAGGAACACCGTCGAGGACGAGCGCAGCCAGCTCGATATCGGCACCGGGCCCGGGTACGCGCCCGAGCATGTGCACCGCAGCCAGTGCCGCCAGCGTGTCGCGCTCATCGTCGATGGCATGGAGAAGTGGTGCCAGGAGAGACTCGGCTGTGAGCCCAGCAAGGACCATCCGATCCACCGATCGAAGGGCATCGGGCAGGCTCTGCATCGCCGCTAGGATCGTCGGCGCAAGCCGGATGCGATCGAGTGCGGCGGAGACTCCAAGACCTCCTCGTGCCGAACGGTGAACGTGCTCGACGAGCACGGACGGGCCGAGCGTGTCGCAGTCGCTGTGGGGGAAGTCGATCATGTCGTGGCGCCGCATGCCCCCGCCGCATCGGGAGGCTCGGACTTCCTCCTACACGGCGTCGGTGATCGAGACCGTGGAGCGGTCGGGCCCGAGATAGGTGGCCAAGCCGTCCTCGAAGGACGTGAGCGTTCGGGGCATGCGCTCGAGCAACGGGCCGACATCCACGGTGGCGGGCTGGTTGATGAAGTCGACCGCGTCGGGGCTCAACGGCGGGTGGGGCAGGAAGCGCATGGGCCACGCAGCCACTTTGACCAGGGCGGCGGGTGCCGGCAGCAGCGGCTTGTGCAACGCCGCCACATCCATGGCCCGGTGCAGCACATCGCGCATGGACATCGCCTCGGGGCCACCGATCTCGAAGGTCTGCTCCGCGGCGGCATCGGCCTCCAGTGAGTCGGCCACCAGGGAGGCTACGTCACGCACGAACACCGGAGCGAGCTGCTGCCTCCCGAAGTTGGTCATGGGCACGAAGGGCAGCGCACGGGCAAAGCCCAGGAAGCGGTTCAGCGAGACATCGCCGGGCCCGAACACCCAGGTGGGGCGGATGATGGTCCAGGCCATGTCCGAGCCGCGCACGGCATCCTCGGCCACCGCCTTGGCGCGGAACCAGTGTCGTTCGGCATCGTGGCCGGCGCCGGCACCAGAGATGTACACGACACGGCGCACGCCGGCCGTCTTCCCGGCCTCGATGAGGCGCTCCGCACCACCGGCGTCCACTTCCATGAAGGTGAAGCCCTTCTTGGGCTGTTCGACCGGCAGACCCGGGAAGGCCAGCGAGATGACCAGCTCGTCGATACCAGCCATGGCGGCCTGGATGCTTTCGGGGTCGCGCACGTCGGCACGACGGATCTCGATGTCGTCGGGCAGCTGCCCGCGGGCTTCCTCGCCACGCGAGGAGAACACCACGACCTTCCGTCCCCGACGGCGCAGCTCGCGGGCGATCTCACCGCCCACGAAACCAGTACCGCCGGCGACCGCGATGGTGCCGGGAGGCGCACCATCGGGGTCACCGGCAGGCTCGAAGATGGCGTCGACAGCGATGGAGCGGAAGTCGAACACATGCTGAAGCTGCCGCCGAACGAGCATCCGATGTCCGAGCGCGCCGATGGGGCCGAAGGGCATCTGGTAAGTGACGCGATCGTCCATACGCACGCCGCCCTCGACGGCGCTGAAGCGATGCTCATGCACCCACGACTTGTAGGGGCCCTTCTCCTGGACGTCGCTGAAGCGGTGCGGTGCATCGACCTCCTCGATCAGCGTGCGCCACTTGGTGGGGATGCCGAAGAGCGGTCGCAGGGTGTAGTCGATGGTCGAACCGGCTTGGGTCGAGGGCTCCGCCGTGTGCATCTCAAAGTCCATCGACCGTGGCGTGATGCGGCCGAGGTTCTCGGCACGCGAGAAGAAGTCCCACACCTGCTCCAGATCACCAGGCACGGTATGGCTGCTGCTGAGGATGTGCTTGGTCATCGGTTCCGTCCTTCGTGTACAGTGTTTGTACAGTCCGATAGTAGGCCCTAGGGGCGTGTCTGTCAAGGTGTTGTACAATCTTACGAGCGCTGTAGAGGGTTAACCAGAGGAGGGCGGACATGAGCCCCGAAGCTGAACCAGCATGGACGACCGCGGTCGTGTGGTTCCGCCGCGACCTCCGTGTGGCAGATCACCCTGCGCTGTGCGAGGCCGTCACTCGCGCGCAGCGCGTGGTCCCACTCTTCATCCTCGACGACCGGCTTCTCGGCGGCGCCGCACCGGCGCGCAGCTGGTTCCTGCGGCGCTCGTTGGCCGTGCTGGACGCGGACCTGCGGGCGCGCGGCAGCGCGCTGTTGGTGCGCCATGGTCGACCCGAGGACCTGGTGCCGCAAGTCGCCGCCGAGGTCGGCGCGCAGGTGGTGCTGGCATCGCGTGACGTCACACCCCTGAGCCATCGCCGTGATGCGGCTGTGGCGTCGGCGCTCGAGCGCGACGGCCGGCGGCTGGGGCTGCGACCTGGACTGTTGCTGGCAGAGCCGGAGACGATGCTCACCGCCGCCGGCTCGCCCTATTCGGTGTTCACACCGTTCTGGCGCGCGTTGCAGGCGGCACCACGGCGCGGCGTGCTGGCGGTGCCCGATCGGGTCCCCACGCCGCTTGACTTCGTCGGCGACCGGTCGCTCATCGACAAGATGGCTGACCTTGCGCCGCCGCTCTCCGACCTGCCGTACCCCGGTGAGCGCGCGGCGCACGACCGACTCTCAGCCTGGGTCGCCGGTGGACTGGCCGGCTACGGGACCGGTCGCGATGTCCTCTCGGGCGAGGGCGCGTCACGCCTGAGTGCGGACCTCCACTTCGGGACACTTTCGCCACTGCAGGTCGAATCGGCGGCGCTCGAGGCCGGCGTGGATGCGACGCCCTTCGTCCGGCAGCTGGCCTGGCGTGAGTTCTACCACCACCGGCTCTTCCATCGACGCACCGGCGATGGGTCGCCCGACAGCCCGCTGCTGTCAGCCTTCCGCAGCGAGGATGCAGATCCCTACGCGGTGGAAGCGTGGCGTGAGGGCCGCACCGGCATCCCCGTCGTCGATGCCGGGATGCGCCAGCTCGCGGCCACCGGCTGGCTCAGCAATCGGGCGCGTCTGGTCGTGGCCTCGTTCCTGACGCGGCACCTGTTGATGGACTACTGCATCGGGGAACGGCACTTCATGCGTCACCTCATCGACGGGGACGTGGCCAATAACCGCGGTGGCTGGCAGTGGACGGCCGGTGTCGGTGCCGACCCACAGCCCTGGTTTCGCATCTTCAACCCGGTGCGCCAGGGTCTGCGTTTCGACCCCGAGGGAGCCTGGGTCCGCCGCTGGGTCCCGGAACTGGCCGGCATAGCCGACCGTCACGTTCACGAACCATGGGAGGCGCCGGTGGCCCCGGACGGCTATCCATCGCCCGTCGTCGAGCTGGCCGCCGCGCGCGAGCGAGCCCTGGCCGCGTTCAAATCGGCCAGCGGACGCGGCTGACATCCTCAGCCCCCGCCGCCTCCGATGTCCCCTGGGCCGGCAGCGGCCTGTTCGGCTCGCCGAACGAGCTCCCGAATCGAGCCTCGGAAGATGAACAGGTGAGCCGGCAGCAGCAGGTACCAGTAGACCCGACCACTCAGGCCCTTGGGCTCGAAGAAGGCCGTTTGCACCAGGCGGCTGCCGGCCGGGTCATCGATGACCTCGTATTGCAGCCAGGCTCGGCCCGGCACCCGCATCTCCGCACGCAGCCGCAGCAGCTCGTTCGGTCGGATCTCCTCGACTCGCCAGAAGTCGACCGCATCGCCGACACGCACGTGGCGTGGATCGCGACGTCCAAGGCGCATACCGGGACCGCCCACGGCTCGATCCATCAGCCCGCGGATGCGCCACATCCAGTTGCCGAACGGCCAGCCTGCGGCGCCACCGAGGCGCTCCACCTGCGCGAACGTCACGCCAACGGGGGCATGAACGCGACGTCGTTGCCGGTCCAGCAGCATGCCCTCGCGACTCTCGTCCTGCGCGAGATCCTTGCGGCCGGGCAAGCCCAGCGAGTCGAACCAGGTGGTCTCGACAGCGTGGCGGTCGCGGCGGTCGATGGCTCGTTGCACGGCCGTCTCGAAGGGCTTCGGCTCGATCCCGTAGGCGCGCGCCGGCTCCGGGTCGCGCACGACCACCTCGTTGCGCAGGCCCTCGATCAGTGGGCGGGCGATGCCCGAGGGGATCGGCGTGACCAGGCTGCACCAATACGAGCTGAGCCTGGGAGTCAGCACTGGGACCGGGATCATCAGGCGTCGCATGCCCCGCAATCGCGCGTAGGTGTGCATCATCTCCGCGTAGGAGAGCACGTCAGGCCCGCCGATCTCGATGATGCCCACCCGGGTCGGGCGATCGGCCGCGGCGACGAGGTAGTCGAGCACATCACGGATACCGATTGGCTGGCAGAGCGTGCGTACCCAGCGCGGCGTGATCATCACCGGGAGGTGCTCGACGAGGCTCCGCAGCAGCTCGAAGGAGGCACTGCCGGAGCCGATGATCACGGCAGCGCGGAACTCGGTCACGGGTACGCCGTGCGAAGCCAGCTCGGCCCCGACCTCCTGGCGGCTGGAGAGATGCGCTGACAACCCGCTGGCCGGGTCGCCCAAGCCGCCGAGGTAGATGATGTGTTTGACGCCCGACTCGCGTGCGCGACTGGCGAAGGTGCGTGCGGCCCGCAGGTCTCGAAGCTCGAAGCCCTTTTCGCCACTGGCCATGGAGTGCGCCAGGTAGTAGACCGTGTCGATGCCGTCGAGCGCAGCCGGCAGCGTCCCCGGATCGAGCAGGTCGACTCGGACGACCTCGGTATCAGGGAAGCGCTCCGCGAGGCCGCGAGGGTCGCGACTGGCCAGCCGCAGTACGTGGCCGCGTTCCGCCAGCAGGGCGACCAATCGACCGCCGACATAGCCGCTGGCACCGACGATGAGGATTCGCATCATCGTCTCAGTCCGGACCGTGGACTCGCCCACGGCTCTTCTCAAGCGTGATCTGGAGATCCTGCGTCATGCCGGTCCGGAAGCCAGCCTCGCTGATCGAGAGGTAGTAGTCCCACATGCGGATGAAGCGATCATCGAAGCCCATCGCGCGCACTTCGTCGATACGCTCGAAGAAGCGCTTGCGCCACGTCTCCAACGTGCGTGCGTAGCTGTCGCGGATGTCGCGCACGTTCGTCAGCAGTAAGCTGCTGCCCTCGAGCGACGACTCGACGGCGGCCAGGGACGGCAGCACGCCGCCGGGGAAGATGTAGCGCTGGATCCAGTTGGCGCCCCGAAGCTGCGCCACATAGGCGTCGTTGGGGAAGGTGATCACCTGGATGGCGACTTTGCCACCGGGCTTCAGGGCATTCGACACGGCAGCAAAGTATGCACCGTAGTACTCGGAGCCGACGGCCTCGAGCATCTCGATGGACACCACGGCGTCGTACTGGCCGCTGATGTCGCGGTAGTCGCGCAGCTCGACGGTGACAAGGCCGTCCAGACCGGCCTCGTTGACGCGCTTACGGGCGAGGTCGTGCTGGGCCTGTGAGATGGTGACGGTGGTGACCCGCGCCCCCAGCTCCCCGGCCGCGTACAGCGCGAAGCCGCCCCAGCCGGTGCCGATCTCCAGCACGTGCTGACCGGCCATCACGCCGGCACGCTCAGCCATGCTGCGGTACTTGGCCCGCTGCGCGTCGGCGAGTGACTGCCCGGGCGACTCGAAGAGCGCGCTCGAATAGGTCATCGTCTCATCCAACCAGAGGCGGTAGAAGTCGTTGCCCAGGTCGTAGTGAGCGGTGATGTTGCGTTGCGAGCCCGACTTCGTATTACGGTTGCGGCGGTGCGCCACGGTGCGGCTGAGCTTGGCCGGGATCCGCCACCAGCCCCCCGACAGGGAGAGCGCGTGGCGGTTGGCGACGGCCAACGAGATGAGTCCGACGAGGTCGGGGCTGGACCAGAGGCCATCCATGTAGGCCTCGCCGCCGCCCACCTCGCCAGCGAGTAGCAGTCGTTTCAGCGCCTCCTGGTCATGGATGCGCATCTCGCCGCGAAGATCCGAGTCGCGGTCACCGAAGACGCGCCGCGAGCCGTCGGGCAGCTGCACGGTGAGGCAGCCGGCCTTGATGCGTGAGGCGGCAGACAGGGCGATACGGCTCGCGACCCGGGTCAAGAGCGGGTCGAACGGGGCAGCCAGCCGCTCGGCCACGTGGGGGGTGGTCACTGGGTCACCTCAGAGTGCCGTCGGAAGAGGAAGCCGCGGCGCCACATACGCCAGGCGTGCAGGTGGATGGCCACGATGGTCCTCTGGGTGGAGAACGGAACATGCAGCAGCGTGCGCAGCAGGGTGCGGTCGGTCAGGCGTCGTCGATCCGCCACCAGGGTCGCGGACAGGAGCGGTTCACCCCGCTCCGTCTCGGTGATAGCGATGAGGACGCGGCCGGGGTCGTCCTGCACGCGAACGGTGTAGTGCGCCTCCATGTCGATGAAAGGCGAGACGTAGAAGTCCTTGTCCATCTCATCCACCCAGCCCTTGCCTCGCTGCTGTGGCCGAAGCGTGTACAGCCGCCGTTCGCCATGCGTGTTGTGCACCTCCACGATGACGACACGCATGGCTCCTGACTCATCGCGGCACAGATAGAAGCTGGCGGGGTTGAACTGGTAGCCCAGCACCCGCGGCGTGGCGATGAAGGTGATGCGCCAACGGTCGGGGTCGAAGCCCTCGCCACGAAGATGACTGAGCACCGACGCGCGCAGGTCCGTTGCCGCCGGGAGCCAGTGGTCCCGATCGCGCAACGCGAGCGCGTTGAAGCGGTTGCGGCTGAAGAGCCGAAGGTGGGCGGCGACGTCGTCGATCTCGGCAAGGTCCAACGCCAGGTAGAAGACATCGTGCTCGAGCTCGTACTCCATCGGCTGTGAGCGACGGTGGCGGACCTTTCCGACGAGCAGGTGCGACCTCATGCGGCGGCCCCGATGAGCACCGGTTCCTCGACCAGGGCAGGACGCACCACCTTGGCCGGTTCAAGCCGGGAGACCATCTCGGCCGCCAGGAAGCCGGAGCGGCAGCCGTCTTCGTGGAACCCGTAGCCCAGGTGCGCGCCCGCATAGAACGTACGGCGGTGGCCCTGCAGGTCGCTGAGCGCCTTCTGTCCGTCGAGCGTGGAGAAGGTGTACTTGGGGTGCGACATCGGCCTCGACACGATGATCTTCTCGTTGGGGATGCTCGTGCCGGGGTTGACCGAGGTGCAGTACTGCGTGTCGCCGTCCAGTCGTTGCAGCCGATTCATCCAGTAGGTCATCGTCAGCTGGTCGGCTGGCCGGCGGCAATCGTCGGTGGCGACATTCCACGATCCCCGCGCACCGGCGCGCCCGGGCAGTACCGAGGCATCGGTATGGAGCACGACCTCGTTGGTGGTGTACTCGAAGAGGCCCAGCGCGTCGCGCTCGGCGGCGTCGGCATCGTTGAGCAGCCTAAGCGCGACATCGGCATGGGTGGCCATGATGACCGCATCGAAGCGCTCGATCCGCCCTGACAGCGTGGTGATGGTCACGCCATCGCCGTCGCGGTGGATGGCGATGACGGGATCGCCGGCCACGAGCGAATCGGCGGGGAGTCGCTCCATGATGCGATCGACGTAGGTCATCGAACCGCCAACCACCGTCCGCCAAGGCTTGCCCTTGCCGAAGCCGATGAGGCCGTGGTTGTCGAGGAAGCGCAGCAGGTAGTCGATGGGGAAGTCCATGATCTCCGCCGCCGACGTGGACCATACCGCCGATACCACCGGGACCAGGAAGTGGTTGCGGAAGGCGTTGCCGTAGCCGCCCTCGTCGAGGAACACCGCCAGCGTATCCCGCGTCCAGATATCGTCATCGAGTCGCAGGCGCGCGACGCTGTAGAAGCGGCGGATATCGTTGATCATGCGCCAGTGCGATGAACGCGTCAGTGAACCCGGCTGCGCGAACATGCTGGCCGCGCCACGGGAGCCGAACTCCAGGCCGCAGGCTTCACAGGAGTGGCCCAGCGACATCTCCGTGGGCTGCGTCGCTACCCCCAGTTCAGAGAACAGCTTGGTCAGCCGGGGGTACGTGGGCTCGTTGTAGACGATGAAGCCGGTATCGACGTTCACATCGCCATCTTCGGTCGGCACTGTCACGGTCTTGACGTGCCCACCCGGTTCGGCGTCGCGCTCGAAGAGGCGGATGGTGTGCTGCTCACGCAGGGCGTACGCTGCGCTCAATCCGCTCACCCCTGCTCCGATGATGGCGATATTCATGGTTATCCCCCTTAGACTCCGGTCCTGCTGGCATGTCTGCGCTAGCCTCGACGCGAGGTGCCGCTGTGTGTATAGGGATGGTACAATGTTTGTATAACCTATGCAAGCACCGAAATGGGGAGACCAATGATGACCAAGCTGATCGAGTCCCTCAAGACACCGCTGGCGCGCGAGCGGGCCTTCGCCTACATCGCTGATTGGAGCCGCCAGGCTGAATGGGATCCCAATACCACCTCGTCGGCGCGGATCGGTGAGGGCGGGCCCGATGTCGGCGCCCGCTACGCCCTGGAGGTCAAGATGGGCCCCAAGGCCGTGCCCATGGAGTACCGCATCACCGAGCTCCAGGCACCCTCGCGCATCGTGCTCATCGGCGAGGGCTCGGGCGTCTGGACCGAGGACGTCATCACCTTCTCCGAGTCGGCCACCGGGACACGTGTGGACTACGAGGCGGAGATCAAGCTGAGCGGCTTGCTGGGCCTGGCGCAACCATTGCTGGGGCGCGCCTTCGATGGCATCGCCAAGGGCGCGGTCACGGGCATGAAGCAGAAGCTCGACGCACTCCACGCACAGGCCGCCGCTCCGAGCGCGGTCGAGGGAGCGTAGGCCGATGGACTCGCGAGACCTCATCGACGGCGCCCTCGAGCTGAGCATCGTCGGCAGCTTCAGTCGGCTCGGTTACCACATCCGCCGTCGCCTCTTCGACTGGTCCGATCCGGCGCCCGGAGCCCTCGTCGGCAAGACCGTGCTCATCACCGGGCCGACATCAGGCCTTGGCCGTGCCACTGCCGACGCCATCGCCGCTCTGGGCGCCCGCATCGTCTTGGTGAGCCGCAGCCGGGACAAGCTCGAACGCGTTCGCGATGAACTCAGCGCCCGCCACGGCGAGGACCGCTTCCCCATCGTGGTGGCCGACATGTCCTCGCTGTCGAATGTGCGAGACGCCGTCGACGAGATCCGCGAGCGTGAGCCCCGGCTCGACGTCCTGATCGACAACGCCGGCGCCATCTTCGAAGAGCGCAAAGTGACCGACGACGGCCTGGAGATGACGTTCGCCACCATGGTGGTGGGGCCGTTCGTGCTGACCTCAGGGCTCTTGCCGTTGCTCGACGCGAGCGGCGATGGTCGCGTCATCAGTGTGGTCTCGGGTGGGATGTATGCCCAGCCGCTGCCGCTGGACGACCTGCAGTTCGAGCGTGGCGACTACGACGGCACGCGGGCCTATGCCAGGGCCAAGCGGGCCTCCATGACGTTGACACGTGAGTGGGCGCGGCGCTACGACGGGGCCGTTCGCTTCGACGCCATGCACCCCGGCTGGGCAGATACGCCCGGCCTGGCCAAGTCGCTGCCTTCCTTCTATGACTTGGTGGGTCCGCTTCTGCGCACCCCGGCCGAAGCGATCGACACGACGGTCTGGTTGGCGACCGACGGGACATCAGGTCGTGAGGACGGAAACCTCTACCTGGACCGACGTCCGCGGCCCTTTGACCGCGCACCGGTGACGCGCCTTACGGCGGCACAGCGTCGACGTCTGTGGGACATCGTGGTGCGACTGGCAGGTGTGCCCGACCCGACTGCCTGATCCGCTACGGCTCGCAGAACCACTCGCGACTGCGCGGCCGGCGGAGCGACCAGACGACCACGATGAAGAGAAGCACCGCGGCGATCGTCAGGACGAAGCCGCCCGGCGCGAACAGCATGATCGCGGCCAGCGGTAGCAACAGCGAGGTCAGCCCCATCGAGAGCATGTAGGCCGCCTGCTTCTTCTGAAGCACCAGCGTCATGGTGAAGATGAGGTAGGCCAGCAGCAGCATCCAGACCAGGCCGATGAAGGTGATGGGGGCCTGTACTGCCTGGTCGATGACGATACGCATGGACAGGCCCAACACCGAGAGCACGAGGAACGCATAGCCGAGGAAGATGAGCACCCCCGGCGGCATCGCTCGAACTGTCTGCCACATGGCCGCGATTGTCCCACGCCCGCGGGGCATCCGAGGCCGGACGTGATGCCCTGCGCTGGACGCGATACCCTGCGCGCCATGACCATGGAAACCCCAGCCTGGGTGCGAGACGCCGTCTTCTACCAGGTCTTTCCCGACCGACTCGCCCGCAGCGGCCGAGTCGCTGCCCCCGGCGAGCTGCAGCCATGGGCCGCCGAGCCTACGACGGACGGATTCAAGGGCGGAGATCTGTACGGCGTCGTGGCACACCTCGATCGCCTGAGGCGACTCGGTATCACCGCGCTCTATCTCAACCCCGTCTTCGCGTCGGCGTCCAACCACCGCTATCACACCGATGACTACGACATGGTCGACCCGCTGCTGGGTGGCAACGATGCGCTACGGGAGCTTCTCGATGAGGCGCATGCGCGCGATATGCGTGTCGTGCTCGACGGGGTCTTCAATCACTGCGGCCGAGGTTGGTGGCCCTTTCACCACGTCGCGGAGAACGGCATCAGCTCGCCCTATCGCGACTGGTTCAACCTGGCCGATGACGTACGCGATGGATCGCGCGGCATCAGTCCCTATCCGACGGCCGGTCAGATGGCGGAGATCGCGGAGGTGCGTGCTGCTGGAGCGGCATACGGCGCGGCCTCACGGGCGGTACTGGGCTACGAGGCTTGGTGGGACTTGCCGGCGCTGCCCAAGCTGAACCTCGACGAGCCGCACCTGCGAGCGCTGATGCTCGATGTCTCCGAGTACTGGATCCGCTTTGGCATCGACGGCTGGCGGCTCGATGTGGCTGAAGAGGTGGGGGCCGACTTCTGGCGCGAGTTCCGGCTGCGAGTTCGGTCGGCCGACCCTGAGGCCTACGTGGTCGCCGAGATCTGGCACCACAAGCCCGAATGGTTGCAGGGCGACATGTTCGATGCCTTCATGAACTACCCGCTTGCCCTGGGCCTCATGGGCTTCGCGGCGCAGGACCATCTGGATGTCGGCATCCACGTGCCGTCGGAGTACGAGGGCCAGCTGAGGGTCTTCGATGCCGCTGCCTTGTGGGCGCGCATCGAGGAACTGGAGTCGATGAACGATCCGGCGGTAACGGCGGTCCAGTTGAACCTGCTGGGGAGCCACGACACGCCGCGCGCCCTGGCCATCATGGGGGGCGATCTGGACTCGCTGCGGCTCGCCACGCTGCTGCAGATGACGTTGCCCGGCGCGCCCTGCGTCTACTACGGCGACGAGATCGGCATGGACGGCATCATGGATCCGATGTGCCGGCGGGCGTTTCCCGAGGACCCGGCCCTGTGGGAGGGGGAGCCCTACCCGTGGGTGGCCGATGCCATCGCCCTGCGGCACTCCAGCGCCGCCTTCCGCGATGCGGAGCTGACGTTGCTGGGAGCGCAGGGAGCCGCACTGGTGTTCCTGCGACGAGCCGGTGAGGAGGCGTATACCGTCGTGGTCAACGCTGGGGCTGAGCCGCTGACGTGGGACCTGGCGTTGCCGTTGGCGGCGGTCGGCGCGGAGCTGGTGCCGTTGCGTGGCGGTGGGCCAGGGGAGCGCTCGGCCGTGATGTCGGGTGGGTCGCTGCGGGTCACGCTGCCCGGGCGTGAGGGCGTGGTCGTCCGGCTGCGGGTGTAGCGTTCGGGCGCCGAGGCGTCCGCGACGTGCCTGCGAGGCGATTACCTATACTCGGGTCGTGGCGCTCGTACGCATCGCGGTCGTGGTCGTCCTTGTCGCATCGGGGCTTGTCGTCCTGTACGGCATGATCCTCGATCGCTCCGGTCAGAACATCGCCTTCACCGTCGCCGGCCTGGCCGTCCTCGGCCTGACGCTGGCGTTCGTTTCGGCGTGGTTCCTGAACCGTGCCCTGACCGACGCCCGCTGGGGCCGGACGGCGGGGTCGCTCGTGGGCGCGGCGATGGGTGGCTTGTTCGCGATCGCGGCCGCCGGTTGCCTGGCTGCGGCTTCGGTGTTCACCTTCATCCGCGTCTGACGGTTCCCGGTCGCACGTCGGGTACACTCCCTCGGTCGCTGGCCCCCATCGTCTAGAGGCCTAGGACGCCACCCTTTCAAGGTGGAGATCAGGGGTTCGAATCCCCTTGGGGGCGCCACCGCTGTCTGTCGAAGAAGGGCGCCGACGGCGGCGTCCAGATGAGCGAGCCGAGCTGCCGGTCATCCACGATGACCCGCTGCACCACGATGCGGCAGAGTTCCGCCCGCCGTGATGGTGATGCCGCCGCGATGGCCTCGGGCAATGTCAGCAGCTGCGTCCGGAAGGCATCGAACGAGCGCACCCGATCATCGTCGGGAAGCTCTCTGAGCGCGGCTCGGACCTCGTCCCGTTGCGCTTGGTACTCGGCGTCCTCGAGGTCGCCCCAACCGTGCTGCTTCTTGAGCTGCTCGAGGCGCTTCGACAATCGGGCACGCTGGCGGGCAGGGACGGGCACCACTGGCTCGCCGAGTCGCGCTTGGAGCTCGGCACGCGCTCGGTCGATGACCTCATCGGGCAGGACCGCCCCACCGATGGCCGCGAGTACCGTCTCCTCGAGCTCTTCGGCCGGACTGCGCCGGGCGCCACAGCCGACCTTGGGGCAGCGGTAGTAGCGGCGATCGGTGCCGCGCTGGACATGGGCCTCGCCGCGCATCTTGGCGCCGCAGCCACACCACACGAGTCCTCGCAGCAAGTAGTGACGGAAGGGCCGTGGCTTGTTGCCGGCCCGCGTGCGCGCCGCGATGGCCGCCTGGGTGGCGCGATACTGCGCGTCGCTCAAGATGGGCTCGTGGAGACCGGGACGTTCCTCGCGACCACGCTTCTCGACGACGTAGCCGAGATAGGCGCGAGCGCGGCGGACGATGTCCTTGACCGAGTCCCGGGTCCAGGGTCGACCACCACGGAGGAGACCCTCGCGCGTCATCAGCTCCGCCACCTCGGCATACGAGTGCCGCGTCAGCTCGCGGAAGACCCGACGCACGATGGCGGCCTCCTCGGGCACGATGACCAGCTGACGGGGGTGGACGAGGTCGCCCGCGTCATCGCGCAGGCTGCGATAGCCGAAGGGGTCATGGCCACGATGGCGGCCGGCCTCGAACTGGCGTCGCAGCATCCCGGTCATCCGCTCCGAGTCGAGATCGCGTTGCAACTGGTTGGCCAGGCAGAACTGACCGAACATGTATCGGCCGGTGGCGCCGTCGAAGCTGGCGCCG